>QHUD01000156.1 GCA_003221085.1 Gemmatimonadota bacterium | reverse complement strand
AGCCCCGGCCGCCGCGCATCGCTCCCGGGCATACGGGCCACGACGTTGTGGTAGGTCCGTCCCCGGAACGCGAACGGCGCCAGCGCGACGTCGAGACCGAGGGCACTGAGCTCGCGCGCGAGGTAGTCGCGAGCGGCGCGGTGTCGCTCGGGCGCGGTGCCCGGGTGACGGATGCCTTCGAGCGCGACGACATGACGCCGCAGCCGCTCCGAGAGGTCCGCGCGTTGACCGGCCGTTGAGGCGGCGCGGGCCCGACGCGCGGGGTCGGGGCCCGGTGCCGGAGCGGCTTGAGCCGGGGTTGATGAGTCCACGCTAGTGTGTCTCCTGCATGGTGACCATCTGCACCGTCCTGCCTCCGCCCGAGCGGCCTCGCCTCGACGCCGTGGGCGACGGCTGCTTTACGACGCTCCACACCAGCTCGTTCCGGGACGCGCTGCGGGCCGCCCGGCGCAAGCGGGTGGACGCACTCGTTCTTTCGGTCCACGCCTGCCGCGGAGACGAGCTTCCCGCGGTCGCTCGGTTCGTGCGCGAGTTTCCCGCCATCCCCGCCGTGGCGCTCGTGTCGCGCTACGACCGCAACGCCACCGAGACACTGCTCAAGCTCGGCGCCAACGGGGTGCGCTCGGCGGTGGACTGCACGGAGGCCGCCGGTTGGCGCCGGTTGCGGGACCTCGTCGGCCATCCGGCCTCGCCGGTCGCGGCCCGCATTCTCGCGCGCGTCGTCCCCGCGCTCGAGGAGGGGACGGGCGACGTGCGCGCATTCTTCGAGGCGGTCGCCCGACTCGCGCCGGTGCTCTCCACGGTGCGGCGGCTGGCGCGACACCTCCGGATCTGCTCGAGCACACTCATGTCGCGCTTCTATCGGGCCGGTCTGCCGTCGCCGAAGACCTATCTCGCCGGCATGCGGCTCGTGCACGCGGCCTACCTGTTCTCCAACCCCGGGCTCTCGGTCGCGGACGTGGCGTACCGCCTCGACTATTCGTCCCCGCAGAGTTTCGGGCGCCACCTGAAGGCGATGCTGGGCGTTACTGCGGGTGAGTTCCGACGCCGCTTCCCCTTCGACGTGTCGCTCGAGCGCTACGTGGACCTCCTGATCACCCCGTACCGGGAAACCCTGCGCGCGTTCTGCCCACTCAATGCGGGTTTGTGGGACCAAGGACCGAACGTGACTCGCGTCTCCCGGGCGGGGTGATCAGTCCGCCGCGGCGCGGGTGACGGGTGCTCCGGGCTCCGGCTCGCGCTTCAGCACGGAGAAACGCGCGATGCTCCCGCGTAACCGCTCGGCCAGCTGCGCGAGCTGCTGCGACGTCGCGGTCAGATCGCCCATCGACGTGATCTCGGCCTGTGTGGCGCCCGCGGCGCCGTCGGCCCGTGCCGACGAGGCGCTCGAGATGGCCGCTACCTGCTCGAGCGACTGCGCCAGCTCCGCCAGGCGTTGCGCCTGGTTGCGAGACACCTCGGCTGTCGCGTTCACGAGGTCACCCACCAGCTCGATCCCCTGATGCAGCTCCCGGAGCGCCGCGTCGGCCTCTGCGGCCACGGCGCCGATGTCGCGCACCTTGGTCTCACCGGACTGCATCGCGCGCCCCGCGGCGTCGATGCCCGCGCGTAACTCCGAGACCAGCTCCGCCACCTCGCGTGCCGATTTCCCCGCCTCCGCCGCCAGTGCCCGCACCTCGTCCGCGACCACGGCGAAGCCCTCGCCGTGCTCCTCCGCCCGCGCCGCCTCGATCGCGGCGTTGAGGGCCAGCAGGTGCGTCTGCCGCGCGATTCGCGCGATCGTCTGGGCGAACACCCCGATGCGTTCCGACATGCCGGACAACCCGGCCACCGTCGCGGCGGTGGTTCGGACCTCCTCGCCCACCGCGCGCAGCGTCTGGCTCGCGCGCGCCACCCGCTCCCGGCCCCGCTCCGCCGCGGCGACCAGACGCCCCGCGTCGGTCTGCATCAGCTCGGCGCGGACGCGCAGCGATTCCGCCTGATCGGCCGCCTTGGCGCTCTCGCCGCGCGCCCCCTCCGCCATCTCGCGCTGCTTCCCGAGATCCGTCGCCAGCCGCTGGGCCGTATGCGTGACCGTCTCCGAGGTGGCATGGAGCTCCTCGGCCGAGGCGGCGAGCTGCTCCGCGAGCGCCGCCACTTCGTCGGCCTCGCGCTGCACCGTCGAGATCGTGCCGCCGATCTCCTCGATCATCCGATTGAAACTCCGCTCCAGGAAGCCGAGCTCGTCGGACTCGCCCGCCGGCGCGCGCACGGCCAGGTAGCCCCGCTCGGCCTCGCCCATCACGCTGCGGGCGTGGCGAATCCGCGAGATGAGGGTGGCCGGAATCCGCTTGAGCGCCATGGCCACGAGGATGAACACCAGCGTGTCGAGCCCGGCGTTCGTCAGGCTCGCGCCCGGCTCGTACAGCACGTTGTGCAGGAAGCTCGAACCCAGATATGCGATCGCGGCGGTGAGCACCAGGAAATTGCCCACGGTGTGGCCCTGGTCGAAGGCGTATGGCAGGACCGCGATGAAGAACGCGGCTACGAAACCGCCGCGCCCGAACCACACGACCAGGACCGCGACGAGCAGCACGTCGAAGAAGGACAAGGCGTACACCAGCCACCAGCGGTACCAGCCACGCTCATTGATGAGGCCGAGCAGCTCGTTCAGGAAAGCGGCGCCGCCCGCCGTCAACACCATGGTCGTGGGGCGGGTCTTGACGGCGGTAGCGACCCACCCCACCAGGCCAAAGACGAATCCGACGCCGATCATCAGGCGACGCATCCGGTGGCTGCGGGAGATGGTCTCCAGGTCCTTGAGCCGCTGCTCGAGGCCGGTGGCGTCGTCCTTCCAGCCTCGCACCAGCGAGGCGAGGGACGGCCGCGATGCTCCTGTCGGAAGTGTGTTCACCCGGGGCTGATCATACACCTCAGGTGATCAGGGCGGCAATCTCCCCGGCGGCTTTGGTCGCGCCCAGCCGGCGATACAGGGCGGCGGCGCGCTCGCGGGCCGCCCTTGCTCCCGCGCGATCGCCGCTCGCCGCGAGGGCCGCACCCAGGTCGCGCTCGATTTCGGCCAGCGTGTGGGCGCTGCCCTGCCCCCGCGCCAGCTCCGCGGCGCGGGAGAGCAGCCCCCTGGCGGCGGCGAGATCGCCGCGTGCGCGCGCCACGCCCGCCTGGAGCCGCCACACCTCCGCGAGCCCCACGGGGTGCTGCAGCCGCTTGTAGGCGCCCGCGGCGAGGGCGAGCTCGGCAGCGGCGAGCTCCGTATCCCCCTGGAGCAGGTGCAGCTCCGCGCGCCCCGCGATTGCCAGCGCGGAGAGCGCGTCGTCCCGCACCTGCTGCTCGGCGAGTCGGACCGCTTCCGCGGCGGCGCCCAGGGCTCGGGCGTAATCACCCAAATGGCGCCAGCTGATGCCGATGTTGTGCTGCGTCTCGGCCATCCCGCGTGCCAATCCGGCCTGCTGGTAGGCGGCCAGGGCGAGGTGATAGCTCGCCAGCGCGGCCCGCGGGTCGCCCTGTAGGTTCGCGATGATCCCGAGGTTGTTGAAGCACCGGGCTTGCGCGGCGGGGTCCTCCAGGAGGCGCGCGAGATCGAGCGCGGCCGCAAAATGGAGCTCGGCCGCATCGACGTTGCCTCGCTCCAGGGCGATCGCCCCCTGGTAGTTCCGCGCCCGCAGCTCGGCGTGTCGCTCCCCCCGCGCCCGCGCAATCTCGCGCGCCGCTTGCGCCCAGCGCTCCGCTTCCGCGTAGGCGCCCAGACGGCCGTGTGCCTCGGCGGCGAGCAGCGCGTACGGCGTCCGGCGCTCGAGCGTGTCGGCCGACAGCCCTTGCAGTCGGCTCAACACGTCGCGGTGCCGGCCCCGCTCCGCAAGCGCGCGGAGCTCGATCAGCAGGGCGGACTCTTCGGAGGGTGACGTCACGACGCTCTTACCACGCGACGGCGTACTGTGAGAATGAGAGGATACTGGCGTCGAACTCCTCCAACTCCACGGACTTCGCTGCCGACTCGGTGAACCAGAGCGTGTCGGGAGGCTCGCGCCGCCACAGCGACAGCATCGTCTCGATCGCCGCGTCGCGCGAGTCGATCGTGCCGTCGCCGTTGAAATCCTGGTCGGCATAGTGGTATTCCACTCTCAGTCGGGCGGGCTGGCTCGGGTTGAACTGGAGCCCCGACGGCTGAAAGTCGAACAGGAACTGCTTCGGGTCGACGACCGTGATCGTGATCCGGATCGAGTCGGCGGGGCCGAACGGCGTGCCGTCGGGCTTCCGATACAGGCCGTCGGCGGGCACCTCGAATCGGAGGAACTCCGATCCCGAGTCGGTCGGCAGGCTCCCCTGGTAGACCAGGCGCACTTCGCGCTGCTCTCCCACTTTCGCGACGAAGCTGCCCTGGGCGGACAGGAGGGGCTTGTAGGTAGAGTCTTGCACGATGACGCGGAGCGTCGCGCGCGGCGGTGGGCTCGTTGGGCCGCTTGAATTGCTGCAGGCGGCTGCGCTCACGAGGAGCGCCAGACTCGGAATCAGTCGGTGCATGTCAGTCATTCCGGGCTCAAGGTTCGTCTGAGGGAGCGCAAGGGCCGGGCCACTCTAAGTCACTGTCCATCAATGTGATGGACATCACGGACTGAGCCGCGCCGCAGCACGTGGCTCAATTCGGGTCAACCTCCGAGTCCTCCACGCTCTCCCCCTCCTCCTCCCCTCCCTGCAACAGCCGCTGCAAGCGGGATCGCGAGATGCCCAAGCGTCGCGCCGCTTCGGAGCGGTTACCGCCGGCCGCGTCCAGCATGGCGTGGGCAGCCGCGCGCTGGATCTCCGCCAGTGTCGCCGGGAAGGGCAGGGCGCTCGCTGCGCCGGACCGCGCCGGCATGGCAATCAGCCCGCTCAACGCGAGCGTCCCGGGCGGGGAGAGCAGCACGCTCCGCTCGATCGCATTCCGCAGCTCGCGGACGTTGCCGGGCCAGCGGTGCGCGAGGAGCGCACGCCGCACGTCCTGCGTCAGACTGGGCTGCGGGAGCTGGTACTGTGCGCTGAACCGCCGGAGGAACGATTCGGCGAGCAGGATCACGTCGTCTCCGCGCTCCCGCAGCGGCGGCAGCTCGAGCGCGACCACGTTCAGCCGATAGAACAGGTCCTCCCGGAAGCGACCGGCCTGCACCGCGGCGGCGAGATCGGCGTTGGTCGCCGCGACGATTCGTACGTCGAACTGGCGGGTCGTCGTGGCGCCCAGGCGCCGGGCGGACTTCTGGTCGAGCGCGCGCAGCAGCTTGCCCTGGAGCTCGGGCGCGAGGTGATCGACTTCATCGAGGAACATCGTCCCGCCTTGCGCCACCTCGAATAGGCCGGGCTTTGCCGTTTTCGCGTCCGTGAAGGCGCCGCGCTCGTGACCGAACAACTCGCTCTCGAGCAGAGGGGCGGGGAGGGCGGCGCAATTGACCTCGACGAACGGCGCGGCGGCGCGGGGGCCGCCGTAGTGCAGCGCGCGCGCGAGCAGTTCCTTGCCGGTCCCGGTTTCGCCGGTGATCAGGATCGTGGCTTCGCCGTACGGCACCACCCGCGCCGCCCGCTCGAGCGCCGCCTTGAGCGCCGGGCTCTCGCCCACGATATCGCGGAACGCATGCGCTTGGGCCTCGAGGTGCGCCAAGGCAGCGCGGCCCAGGGCCGCCTGGCGGCGCTGCACCGCGGCCGCGAGCGCGTCTCGCAACCCGTCGCGGTCCTCCGGCAGGGAGAAATAATCGGCCGCTCCCGCCGCGACGATCTGCGCCGCGAGCCGATACGACCCGACCGCGCCGACGACGATAACGGGAATGCCGCGCAGGTCCGAGAGCCGGGGCATGAACGCCGCGACATCGGCCTCGTGCCCGCCTGCCGCGACGAGCACGGCCGCCGCGTCCGGTGCGGGCGGCTCGGCGCCCGGGGTCCAGTCCGCGAGCGCCACGCCGATGTCGTGCGCCAGCGCCGGCCAGAAATCGCCGAACGAATCGCTCAGGCGGACGACGAGCAGGCACACGCCGCCGGACGGTGTCACGGCAACCCGAGTTCCGTCGCAGTCACGAGCGCTTCGACCGCATGGCCGGCCTGCTCCAGCGTGGCCCGACCGCCTTCCTCCCGGTCCACGACGGCCAGGACGCCCAGCACCCGTCCGCCCTCGGCGGTGATCGCGTCGATGGCCTCTCTGGCCGATTGCCCGCTGGTGATCACGTCCTCCACGACCACAACGGCGGCGCCGGGTCGGAAGCACCCTTCGATGCGCCGTCCGGTGCCGTGGGTCTTCGCCTGTTTGCGGACGGTGAAGGCATCGAGAGTCCGCTCCTGAGCGCGGGCGGCCGCGGCGATGGCGTAGGCGACGGGATCGGCGCCGAGGGTCAGCCCACCGACCAGGTCGGGCGTCCACCCGCGGACGGCGAAACGCGCGAGCGCGAGGGCGCCGATCACGAACAGACCTTCGCCCGACATGGTGGTGCGGCGCGCGTCGATGTAAAAGCTCGAGCGGCGCCCGGAAGCCAGGATGAAGTCCCCCCGAGTGATAGAGCGCTCCCGCAGGAGCTCACGGAGGCGTTGCTGGAGGGCCGGGACGGACGCGGACATATATAGTAGTAGTATTAGCTACTACTATTGGTCCCTTCGGCGCACGGCGCGCTTGAGCGCCGCGAACAGCCCGGTCTCGGGGGTCGGGGCGCCGGCGAGCGCCGCCGTGACCTCGGCTGCGAACGCCGTCACGGTGGGCTGGCGGCGACTCGGGTCGCGCTCCAAGCCCCGCATCACCGCCGACTCGAAGGTCGGGGGGAAGCGCAAGCCCGGTACGACCTTGTTGAGCGGCACCGGGTCTTGCGTGAGCAGCTGCTGGAACAGCTCCCGCGGCGTGCGACCACTGTGAGGATGTTGTCCCGTGAGCATCCAGTAGGCGATCGTGGCGAGGCTGTAAATGTCGGCCCGACCGTCCACGAGCTCCCCGGATAAGGCCTCGGGGGCCACGTACTTGAGCGTTCCGACGAAGAATCCCGTGCGGGTCAGGCGCTCTTCCGGTGGCAGCTCCGCGTCGCGGGCGATGCCGAAGTCGAGCAGCTTCGCCCGCTGCGACTCGGGATCGTACGTGATGTTCTCGGGTTTCAGGTCGCGATGGATGATGCCCGCCTGATGCGCGGCGGCCAGCGCAGCGGCGAGCTGCTGGACGATGCTCACCACGAGCGCTGGAGCGAGGAGGCCGGCGCGGTGTACGTATTCGGCGAGGGATTTACCCTCGGCCCATTCGAGCGCGAGGTAGTAGAGGCCGTCCGCTTCGCCATAATCGTAGGTGCGCACTACGCCCGGGTGCTCGACCCGCGAGCCGTACCCTGCCTCCCGCAGAAAACGTTTCACCGCCGTGGGGTCGCTCGCGAGGCGCGACCGCAATACCTTGAACGCACAGGTCCCGCGCTCCGGGTGCTGGGCGCGGTACACTTCGGCCGTGCCTCCCTCGCCGACGCGCTCGAGGAGGCGATAACCGGCGATGGTCCGGCCGGCGAGGTTCTCGTTGGGCATGGGAACGCGCGAAACTAACGCCCGGATTTGAGGTTGAGCAAGTGAGACGAGCGGCGGCAGTGGCGTTCTTGGCCGGTGGGGTCGCCTGCAGTCCCGCAGCGCGTCCCGCCGGCGGGCCCCGCCCGGAGCCGGGCACGGTCGTCTCCACCCTGTTCGATGCCGGCTCGGTGTACGGCGCCATGGGCCTGCTCGTCGCAGGACCGCCTCTCCCCTTTGTCGCGACGCTCAACTACGTGGCCGACGCCACGGCCGATTCCACACTCGCCGTGTTCGGCCTGTCGCTCGCGAACCACGCGCTGAGCTTCCAACGCGACGGCGCCGCGTACACCGCGCAGTACCATGTGGAGATTGCGTTCCGGGCCGACACCGGCTCGGTGCGCAACTTCGCGAGCGACGAGGCGGTGCGCGTCCGCACCTTCCAGGAAACGCTTCGCGCCGATGAGAGTGTGATCTACCAGCAATTCCTCGGCGTGCCGCCGGGCGTCTACACCGTGACCGTCACGGTACGGGATCGAAACAGTCCTGCGGCGACACACCGGGAGCGCACAGACACCGTGCCGCGGTTCGCGGGGCAGGGGATGAGCGCCCCGCTCGCAGTCTATCGGGGCGGGGGGCGGACGCGCGCATCCGACGTGCCGAAGCTGCTCGTCAACCCGCGCGCCACCGTGTCCTACGGCGCCGACACCTTGCGGTTCTACGTGGAGGCGTACGGCGATCGGCCCGGCACGCGGCTGCTGGCGCGTGCCACCGATCAGAGCGGACACGAGATCTGGCACGACACGGTGGCGCTCGCGGGCACCGAAGGGCTGGCAAGCGGGGTGGCGTTGCTCCGTCCGGGCGAGCTGCCCGTCGGCGCCGGGCGCTTCGAGATCGGACGGATCGGCGCGGGCGGCGCCGCGACGCGCGCCGCGCCATTCCTGGTGAGCTTCTCGGATCAGTTCGCCATCACCAACTACGACGAGATGCTCAGCTTGCTGCGCTACTTCGAACGCCAGGACTGGGTGGACAAGCTGCGCAAGGCACCCCCGGACCAGCGGCCCACGACTTGGCGCGAGTTCTACAAGGCGACCGATCCGGTCGAGCTGACGCCGGAGAACGAAGCGTTGGACGCGTATTTCCGCCGGCTCCAGATGGCGAACCAGCGCTTCCGGGAGGCGGGTGATCCCGGCTGGTTGACGGACCGGGGCGAGGTGTTCATCACCTTGGGTGAGCCCGACGACGTGTACGACTTTACGACGGACATGTCCCGTGCTGGCGTGCGTGGCATCCGCTGGACCTTCAACGGGCTCCGGCTGACGCTCTTTTTCCAGGACAATACGGGATTTGGCCGTTACCGCCTGACGCCGCTCTCGCGGGCCGAGTACCAACGCGTGATGGCTCAGAAGCGCGGCCGGCAGTGAGGCGGGCGGTCGGTCTCCTGCTGCTGGTCGCGGGTGCGCCGCCTCGGTCCGTCGCCACGGCTCAAACCGCTCCCTACCGCGCGGCCGAGCGCGCCGAATCGCTCCGGCTCGCGGGTCGGCCGTGGCACGCGGCGGAGACGCTCTTGGCCGCGGCGGCCCGCGAGCCCCGACTCAACGCGATGTCCATCGTGGAGGGTGCCAAGGCCGAGCTTTATGCCCGGCGCTACGACCGCGCGCGCAGTCTGCTCGTAGGCCAGCCGTGGCTCGAGGACTATGGCGACGGGGCCGCGCTCGCGGTTCTGGCGGAGGCGGAGGCACGGCTCGGCCTCGGGGCCGCGGCGGCTGGTCACTACGCCGCCGCGCGGGCACGGGCGCGCGGCCCCCGGGCCGCTCTGCTCGCGGTCCG
>QHUD01000249.1 GCA_003221085.1 Gemmatimonadota bacterium | reverse complement strand
GATCCGAATGCCCTGCGCCTGCTGGGGACGGGCGCCGCCGGATACCTCGGCAAGGATCATTCGCGTGAGCAACTGATTGACGCGATTCGGCAGGTCGTGCGCGGCGCATCGTACGTGAGCCCGTCGCTCGCCAGCCGGCTCATCTCCGACTGGAGAGGCCGCGGGAGAAGGCCGCAGCATGCGATGCTCTCAGACCGAGAGTACCAGGTGCTGTGCAGGTTCAGCTCCGGAATCCCGTTCAAGCAAATCGCCGCCGAGCTCGGCGTGAGCCCCAAAACGGTGAGCACGTACCGGAGCCGGATCCTCGACAAGCTCAAACTGAAGACCAACGCGGAGATCATCCGGTACGCGATCGAACGCCGCCTCGTGCGCCGCTCAACGGCGGCGCCGCCACGGCGTCAGAAAAAGCCGACAGATCACTCGGCCGGACTCTGACGCAGCCCGTCGGACTTGTTCCAACGCCCGCACGCTGCGAATCGCGTCGCGGTTCCGAGCCCCGGCCTCACATCGATGCGCGCCGGCGACGCTGCGTCCTGGCGACGTGGCGAAACAGCATCGCGGCACCCGCCTTGCCACCAATGCGGAGCGTCCCAACTCGCTCGAGTCCGTGACTCGAGGAAGGAGGCTTACCGCAATGGCCACTCGACTGAATACGGCGCTCGGCACCGGTTTACTCGCCGCCGCGGCGCTCACGCTCGGGTGCTCCGAGCGTCAACCGCCGCTGGCGGGCGTGCTGGCAGATGTCAGCACGTCTTCCGCCACCCAGGCGACAAGCTACAGCGGTCGCGCCACTGTGCTGCAGGCCACAGTGCTTGGTTTCTCCCCCGTGGTGCTGGCCGATGCCGGCTCTCTGCCGCCGTCGGGTGGTGCCCAGGAAGCGTCGCTCCTGAACGCGAGCGTGCCCGGCCTGCTGACGGCGGAGGTGTTGCACGCGTCCACGGTGGGTAAAGGCAACGCGAGTCGCTCCGAGGCGTCGGTGGCCGAGCTCTCGCTAACGGTCGCCGGCAATACGATTTCTGCCGGCTTGCTCGAGGCGCGCGCCACTGCCGTCTGCGGCGACGGCGGGGCGACCGCGAGCGGTAACTCGGACATCACGGCGCTGTCGGTGAACGGCCAAACCATCACGATCTCGGGTGCGCCCAACCAGCGAGTGCCGTTGCTCGTTGGGGAGGTAATCATCAACGAGCAAATAACCCCCGGGCCAGGAGACATCACCGTCAACGCGCTGCATGTCATCGTGCCTGAGGTCGCGGATGTGATCGTTTCCTCGGCGCACGCCGACATCAGCTGCCTGTCGGCTCCGCCCCCGCCCCCGCCTCCCGGCTGCACCCCAACGGATTTTGTCACCGGCGGCGGCTGGATCACGGCCGCACCCTCCGGCGCTAAAGGAAACTTCGGTGTCGCGGGCGGGATCAAGCAGGGGCAGTTCTGGGGCCATTTGACCTACATTGATCATGACGCCAGCGGACCGCACGTGAAAGGCACCGGCGTAACCGCGTACAAGGTGGTGGACGCGACTACGCGCCACATCGAGGGTACTGCTCAAGTGGATGGCCAGGACGGGTTCACCTATCAGGTTGACGTGGTGGACAACGGCGAGCCTGGACGCAACGACACCTTTAAGCTCCTGCTGTCCACTGGCTACGCTGCGGGGGGCACCTTGGGTGGCGGGAACATCCAGTTACATGAGCCCAGTTGCGAGTAACGCGCCTACGCTTGGCGGGCGGGCGATTCCCTGACGGGGTCGTCCGCCCCCAGCGAGGGTTGTCGGCCCTGCTAGTCGGGCCTGGCCGTGTTCAGGATCGCGGCCGCCCGGTCGACTTGCTTCGCGGCGGTCTCGATGACGGGATCGGACGCCGCCGTGACCCGGTAGAACCCCTCTTCGCCCCACTTGGCCAACGCGACCGAGCGCACCAGGAGCCGTTGCAGCTCGTCGCCCGCGTCCGCCGGGATGGCGACCCCCTGCGCCGCGGCGAACGCGCGGAACGTCTCCTGCGCCGCAGCCGGCAGGATCGGATGCGCGGCCAGTGAGTCGAGCCCCGGGAGCGACGCGCCGGCGGCGCTGAGGTAGCCGCCGACCCACTTGAGCGGCAGATCGTCCTCGCGCGCGCGCGCGAGCCACAGGGGCGGGGGATCGGGCTCCGGTAGGACGACGTCGGGGTAGATGCCGCCACCACCGTACACGATTCGCCCGCTGTCCGTTTTACACGACGGGCGGCCCGCCGTGTCGCGCTCGGCGCGCGCGAGACGGAAGTAGTCGCGACGCGTGATACCGCGGTACTGTCGTTGGACCACCCGCCCACATGGCGTGGCGACGTGACCGACCACTAGCATGATCAGCGAGCCGTCCGTCAGGGGAAGGCCGCGCATCAACAGCGCCTTGCCGAAACTCGGGCGTCCCACGATGACTGCACGGTCGTGGTCCTGGAGCGCACCGGCCACGAGCTCCGACGCACTCGCGGTGCCGCTGTTGATCAGCACCACGAGCGGGTAACGCTTCTCGTGGCTCCAGAACGACCGGCCCACGCGGGCAGGAACTCGCCCGCCACCCTCGCCGCCTCGGCGACGCTGCCGCCGCCGTTGTCCCGGAGGTCCAGAACCAGGCGCGTCATGCCGCGCCCTTCCAGTCGGCCGAGCGCCGCGTGCAGGTCGTCGGCGGCCTTGTCGTTCGCGAACGTCGTGAGGCGAATGTAGCCGACCTGCGCGTGCAGCATGAACGCGCTGGGTACCGCGGTCGTCTCTTCCGCCCGCTCCCGCATCGCGCTGCGGTCGACCGTGACGACCGAGCCGTCCAGACGCCGACGCTGGAGACTGAGCTTGGTCGTCGAGCCCTTTGGGCCGGCCAGGCTGATGTCGAGCTCCTCGGCGCTTTCGGCCTGGACGGGCTGCGAGTCCACGGCGACCAGTTCGTCGCCGGGCAGGATGTCGAGCTTCGCCGCCTCCGAACCGGGCGCGACGCTCACGACCACCGGCGAGCCACCGTAGAAGGCGAAGGCGATCGGCACCGGGTAGAGTTTCCCGGCGCGCATCGCCGCCTCCTTCTCGGGAACGAGGCGCGTCGCCGGCAGCACGTACGAGTGAGGGTCGGCGGCGTGCACCATCCCTCTGACCGCAGCCATGAAAAGGTCGTGCGTATCGATCGAGTCGGGATGGTTCACGCGGATCTGGTTCAGGACCTGACTGAACATCTGCAGGTCCTCGTACGCGGTGCGTTTGCGGATCGGGCTCGCCGGACCCTCCTGCGCCTGCGCCACCCCGGCGATCAGCACGAGCCCGAGCCAGGCGCGCGTCACGGTCGCTCCCCGGCCAGCGCGCCCAGTGCCATGAGACGCTGCTTCACGTCGGGCACCCGCACGTCCCGGCTGCTCGCGTGCGCCAGGTAGCCGCGATAGTCTTCCGCCGCCTCGGCCGGCTTCCCCAACACTTCCGCGACCCGACCGAGGACGTAATACGGGCCGGGGTAGAACGGCTCGAGGTCGACCGCCTTCCGCAGCTGCACGGCGGCGTCGGCCGCGCGCCCGGTCTGGGCCAGCGTGGTGCCATAGATGGCGCGCACCCAGGGATCGTCGCCCTTGATCTGGGCGGCCAGGTCCATCTCGTTGAGCGCGCCGGTAGTATCGCCCACGGCGAGGGCCACCGAGCCCAGCCGTATGTGGGCGGGGAAGTAGCTCAGATCCTCTTGCAGCGCCCGCCCGTAGGCTTCGCGCGCTGCCTCGAATTCGGCTTTGGTCTCGTGGGTGAGGCCGATGCAGTGCTCGAGCAGCGCCTTGGACTGGTACACATAGACCAACGCCTTCTCGTCTTTCTTGCGCAGCTGGTCCAGGGCCTGGACCAGCTCGGCGCGGGTACTGTCGTCGTTACCCAGCAGATGGAACGCGCGAGCCCGCTCCACGTGGATCCCGGCCTGGTCGTCGCGTTCCTGCGAGAGCGCTTTCCGGTACAGCTCCAGTGCTTCGGGCACCCGGCCTTCGCTGATAGCCACCATGGCCCGTACGCGCTCCCTGGAGTCGTTGCGGAGAAAGCGTTCCATGAAATAGTCGAATCGTACGGACGTAGCCGCGTCCATCCGGTCCCCGCTCTTCTCTAGCTCTTCTTCAAACAAGGCCCGCAAGTACGCCACGATCAGTTGTTTGTCGAGCTCGCGGGGCAGGAACGGATTGAGAGTGAGGGCGTGCAGCTCGAGAGAGTCGATGCTGCGCGCCTCCTTGGACTCGACGTGGCGTCGGACGCCGGTCATGTATCCGACGAGCAGCCGTGGAGCCGCCATGAAGAGCGCGATGCGGCGAGCGTAGAGCGGCTGAGCCCAGGCAGGATCGAGCCGCGCCGCCCAGTAAAAGGCCGCAGCGGCTTTTTCCGGATCCCGATCTAGGATCGAGACCCCATACGCGTAGTACGCGTGCGCATAGTTCGTGTCCGCTCCGACCCCGAGATCGGGCCGCTTCGGGACCTTTTCCTTTTGTGCGTGTGCCGTCGCCGGCGGAACGGCGACTATCAGTGACGCGACAAGCAGGGACAGCGCGAGGGGACGCATAGCGGCTCCCTGGGGAGAGTGTCCACGGCAGATCGTCGGAGACCTACCAGTATGGCGACACCGCAGCAAGACGCGAGCGCGGACGGTGCATCTCGGGACGGAGGGGCGGTGTGGCGACCGCGCCACACCATCCCGCTAAGTCTTGATTTTCGCGGTGTGCCCCGGTATCACTGTGCGACCTTCAAGCGGGAGCGCCGGTTGACGAGACTCACAATGCGGGTCGCGATGGTCGTCGCGGGGTTGACGGCCGTGGCGACGATGGCGCAGGGGCAGCGGCGCATGCGGGGCGGGCGCGCGGTGATGGTCGACCGGCCAGCGGTGGGGCCCCGGATCGGCTACGACTTCGACTTCAAGCACCTCTTCATCGGCGGCCAGCTCAACCTGCCGGTGGGGCGTCGCTGGGGGCTGGTGCCGTCCGCGGAGTTTTATCCGGGTGAAACCGGCTCGCCCTTCCGGTTGAACGCCGACCTGAAGTACCATCCCCCGACGGTCTACGGGTTGTTCTACTTGGGCGCGGGGTTCGCGTACCTGCATGCCAACGGCGCGAGCGACACCGGAGCCAACATCTTCGCGGGCTGGGAGGGCCGGCGGGCGCGTCCCTTCAAGCCGTTCCTCGAAGCGAAATTCGTGTTTGCCAACAATACGTCCTTCAACATCCTGACGGGGCTCAACTTCCCCCTCTAGCTGTCGCTACCGGAGAGGTTGTTACGCCGAAAGGCGACTGATCGGTGGGCGGCGCCCATGCGCGGTGTGAGGTCGCGTGTAGTTATACGTTGTAAGAAACCGTTCCAGGGCGCCAGCTCGCTGCCGTGACGAGCGATACGGTTTGACGTAGGCCCATTCGCGGAGCGCGGTCTGGATGA
>QHUD01000155.1 GCA_003221085.1 Gemmatimonadota bacterium | reverse complement strand
CAAGGGCCTCTCGCTCGGCGCCGACGACTATCTGCCGAAGCCGTTCTCGCCGCAGGAGCTCGTCCTCCGCGTGGGCGCGGTGCTGCGCCGGCTGGCCGCGCCGGCAGTCGCCGCGGGCGGCCTCGTCACGGCCGGGCCGATTGCGCTCGACCGGAGCGCTCACCGCGTGACCGTCGACGCGACAGAGATCGAGCTCACCGCTACCGAGTTCAAGCTGCTGCGCACCCTGATCGAGCGCGAAGGGCGCGTGCAGAGCCGCGCCCAGCTGCTCGAATCCGTCTGGCAGGCGCACCCGGACATCCAGACCCGCACGGTGGACATGCACGTCCAGCGCCTGCGGCAGAAACTCGGCAAGGCCGGCGATTGCATCGAAACCGTCCGGGGCGCGGGCTACCGGTTCCGCCGGCCGGCCGCGGAGCTGCGCGGCCGTAAGCGTTCGTGAAGCTCGCCACGCGGCTGTTCGTCAGCACGAGCCTGCTCGTGGCCGCCGCCGTTGGCGGACTCACGATCGCCGCAGACCGGCTGCTGCGGCGCTACCTGGAGGACGAGACCGCCCGGGGCCTCGAACGCGAAGCCCACCTGGTGGCGGCATTCCTGCCGGCAGACTCGGCGCGCTGGCCCGCGTTCGCTCGCGAGCTCGGCGTGAGCGTCGGTCAACGCGTGACGTTCATCGACGCGAAGGGCGCGGTCCGAGGGGACACCGAGTTCGACCGCGCCTCCCTCGACGGGCTCGAGAACCACCTGCTCCGTCCCGAAGTGCAGCAGGCCTTATCCGAGGGCGTGGGTCGCGCGCAGCGTCTCAGCGCGTCCACCAACGAGCGGCGGCTGTATGTGGCGGTACACGGTGGTCCCGCCGGGCTCGCCGTGGTGCGGGTCTCCACCACGCTTGCTGCGGTGGACGCGGAGGTCGGCGCGGTGCAGCGCGCCGTGGCGCTCGCCGGGCTGGCCGCACTCCTCGCCGCCGGGGCGCTGGCCTGGCTGCTCTCGCGCGGGGTCGCCAAGCCGCTCGTGCAGCTCGGCAGCGCCGCCGGCGCCATCGCCGGCGGCCGGCCTCCTACGTTCCCCGACTCGCGGGTCCCCGAAGTCGCGGAGCACATCGTGGCGCTCCGCGCGATGCACGAGCAGCTGGACCGGCGCTTCACCGAGCTGGTGCGCGAGCGTGAGGAGACCGCGACGCTGATCGAGACCATGGCGGACGGCGTGGTGGCGGCGGATGCCCGTGGCGCGATCGTCACGCTCAACCAGGCGGCACGGCGCCTCCTCGGGTACGGCCCGTCGGATCCGTTTCCGGCGCTGGCGGAGTTGTTCCACGAGAAGGCGGCGCGGGACCTGGTGGCGACCGTGCTCGCCGGGCAGGAAGCGGAGCCCCAAGAGCTCGAGCGCGGCGGGCGCACGCTGCTCGTCACCGGCCGCGCCCTTCCGAACGGGGGCGGGCTGCTCGTGATCCGCGACGTGACCGACCTGCGACGCCTCGAGGCCGTGCGTCGCGACTTCGTCGCCAACGTGTCTCACGAGCTCAAGACACCCCTCACGTCGATCGCGGGGTACGCGGAAACGCTCGCCACCGAAGCGAGCCCGGGGACCCAAACCGAGCGCTTCGCCCAACCTATCCTGAGCAACGCGCGCCGCATGCATCGCCTCGTGGACGACCTCCTGGACCTATCGCGCATCGAGTCCGGGCGCTGGCAGCCCGATCCGGAGCCGGTGGACGTGCGGGGACTCGCCGGCGACGCCTGGACCGCCTTCGCCGACCCAACCTGCTCGACAACGCCCTGCGACACACGCCAGCCGGCGGCCGCATCACCGTTTCGCTCGAACCCGCGCCGGGGGGCGTGGTCGTTTCCGTCGTCGACACGGGCTCGGGCATCGCCCCCGAGCACCTGCCTCGCATCTTCGAGCGCTTCTACCGCGCCGATCCCGGCCGCTCGCGCGAAGAGGGCGGTACCGGGCTCGGCCTGGCCATCGTGAAGCATCTGGTTGAGGCGCACGGCGGCCGGGTCGAGGCCCAGAGCACCCTCGGCAAGGGCACGACCATCCGCATGTTCTTTCCAGAGGCGGAAGTAGCGGCCTGATCAGGCGTTACCAATCCGTCACATCGCCGTCACCGGGGCTTGACCCGTCCGGCCCATCGTGGTGCTGTGCGCATCGGATTGGTGTCCGATACCTACACCCCCCAGGTCAACGGGGTGACGACCGTGGTCCGCCGCATCGTTTCGCTGCTGCGCGCGCAGGGCCACGAGGCGCTCGTCGTTGCCCCACGCTATCCGGCGACGGACGGGCCCCCGGACCTCCGCGTGCTGCGCATCCCGTCCCTTCCGCTGCCGCTGTACCCGGATATCCGCATGTCGTTGCCGCCGTTTCGGCAGGTGGGCGATTTCTTCGACGCGGCGCCGCCGGACGTCGTCCACGTACACACGGAAGGTGCACTAGGGCTCGCCGGCCGCCGTTACGCGCTGCGGCGGGGCGTGCCGCTCGTGACCTCGTTCCACACCAACTTCCCCGAGTACAGCCGGCATTACGGCGTCGGGTTTCTCGAGTCCGCGGTGTGGCGCTGGCTGCAGTGGTTCCATCGCCCCGCACGGGTCACCTTGACGCCAGGCGAGGCCATCCGCGACGATCTCATGCGCCGCGGGCTCCCGCATGCGGCGCTGTGGGGACGCGGCGTGGACCCCCAATTCTTCCACCCCGGCCGGCGTGATCCTGCCTGGCGCCGCTGGCTCGCCGGCGGCGACGACACGCTGATCGTCTTGCATGTCGGCCGCCTGGCGCACGAGAAGAATCTGGGCGTGCTGATCGAGGCGTGGCGGCAGGCATATCACGCGCTCGGGCAGCGCGCCACGTTCGTCGTCGCCGGGGAAGGCCCTGAGGCGCGGCGCATCACCTCCTGCCTGCCGTTCGTGCGGCTGCTCGGCTTCCTGCCCCGGGAAGACCTCGCCACGCTGTACGCAACCGCGGACGTGAGCGTGTTTCCGTCGGACACCGAGACCTGCGGGCTGGTGGCGCTCGAGGCGATGGCGTCGGGCTCGGCGGTCATCGCGGCGGACGCAGGGGGGTTCCGGGAAAGCATCCGGGCCGGCGCCACCGGGCTGCTGGTGCCGGCGCACGAGCCGCGGGGCTACCGCGATGCGATCGTCGCGCTCGCCAACGACTCGGCCGCCCGGTTCGCCCTCGCGGCCGGCGCGCGCGACTACGCCGTGAGCCGCGACGTGGCCGCGGAGAACGCCGAGCTGCTCGACCGCTACGCGGCGCTCGCCGATGCCGACCAACGCCGGAGGAGCACGACGTGCGCCGCTTAGTCATCGTCCTTGCCGACGGCCTCCGTCCCGACGCCGTGTCGTCCAGTGTGATGCCGTCGCTCGATGCGCTCGGCCGGGTGTACACACTCGCCCGGCGCGCCCGGACGGTGCGACCCAGCGCCACGGTGGCGGCGCTCGCCTCGCTCGCCACGGGAGTCGGGCCGGACACGCACCGGCTCATCGAACCCGGGCTCGAGTTCCTTCCGCGGCTCCGCACGATTCGCCCGGTGTCGCGCGTGCTGGCCCGCGCCGGCATTCCGACCGACATCGTGACCGCCGATCTCGGGCCGGCCGCGCTGCCCGTGGCGTGGGCGCTCGCCTCGACGGCCGGGGTGCGGCGACTCATGGCCAAGGGCTCGCGCGCCTGGGAGACCGCCGCCGCCGCACACCGGCTCCTGTCGCAGCGCCAAGACGGGCTGCTGTTCGTGTACCTTCCGGACTGCGATCGCGCCGGACACGCGCACGGTTGGATGTCGGAGCAGTATCTCGAGGCGGCGGCGCAAGTGGACGCGGGGGTCGGGCTGTTGTCGGGCTGGACCGACGACGCCGTCTTCATCATCACCGCCGACCACGGGGGTGGGGGTGTGACTGCCAACGAGCACGACCAGCCGCATTCCGTCAACGATCACATCCCGCTGATCGTCGCCGGCCCCGGGGTGACGCGGCGGCATCAACTCACCCGCGCCATCTCGCTGCTCGACATTCCGGCGACGGTGCTGTGGTGGTTCGGCGTTCCCGTGCCCGGCGAATACGAGGGCCGCCCGCTGGTCGAGGCGTTTGCCCACGTGTCACGGCCCGTCCCGCCCACTCCGGTGCCCGCGTGATGCGCTGGATTACGCATCTCGGCGGCGCGCGCGCCACGCTCGCGGTCGGGCTGGCGCTGGTCGCGCTGGGAGAGCCGCGACTCGGCCTGACGGCACTGCTCGCGAATGCGGGGTCGCACGTGTTCGTGCAGCTGTTGAAGCGTGCGGTCGCGCGGGCGCGGCCGTGCGACGCCGGCGGTCGCCCGCTCGCGCTCGTCGATCTGCCCGATCCTCACTCGTTTCCTTCCGGCCACGCCGCCGCCGCGACCGCCGTGGCGGTCACCGTCGCCCTCGCCCACCCGAGCGCCGCTCCGATCATGCTCCCGCTCGCCGCCCTGGTCGCGTACTCGCGCGTCACGCTGCGCGTGCACCACGTCAGCGACGTGGTGGCGGGCGCGGCGCTCGGGCTGACCGGCGCAGTCGTCGCCGCCCGTCTGCTGCGGTAGCTCCGGAGGCCCGTCGCCCGAGCGCCTCGGGCTCACTCTCGGGCGGCGTGCCGTCGGGTAACGCGCCGGCCTAGTTCTCCCCTCGCTGCGCGCCGAAGTCGAAGGCGCCGCTCAACGGGTCCGCGGCCGCGTCCCGCGTGGAGAGCGGAGCGAGCCCCCAGCGGTGCTCGATGAGCGCCAGGATCGACGTGGTGTCGTAGCGGTGATGGTCAACGACCCCTAGGCGCGCGAACGGCGAAATCACGATCGTCGGCACCCGGGTGCCGGGGCCCCAGCGGTCCACGACCGGCGGCGCCACGTGATCCCAGAAGCCGCCGTTTTCGTCGTAGGTGATGATGATCGCCGTGTGGTTCCAGTGCGGGCTGGCACGGACCGCGTCGACGAGCTGCTCGACATGGTTTTCCCCGGTGACGAGGTCGGTGTATCCGGGGTGCTCGTTGTCCAGGCCGTATGGCTTGACGAACGACACGGCCGGGAGCTGTCCCGTCCGCAGCGCCCCCACAAAATCTTGTTCGTCTTTGAGATGTTCCGCTTTCGCCTGTGTACCATCCGCGTAGTTCGCGAAGTAGATGAACGGCTGGTGATGGAATTGGTACAGCGGGCCGGCGTGCCCGGCGAGGGCGTCGTTCCAGCCGCCCGCGTACCAGGCCCAGGAAATCCCCTTTTCCGGCAACCGGTCGCCGATGGTCGCGAACGTCTGGTTCGGAACCAGCAGAGCCGCGGCCACGGTCGACGGATGCGGTGCATTCACCGAGAAGGCCGTGTTCACCGCGTAGCCGTCCGGCGTCACGAAGCCGTCCCTGACGAGACCCCCGCTCGCGTCGAGCTGGGCGACCGCGCTCGACGGCGCGCCGGGGAAGGCCGGCGTCTGCGCCGCGATCAGCCAGAAGTGGTTGAGGAACGAGCCGCCAAACGCCGCGTGGAAAAAGTTGTCGCACAGGGTGTAGCGGGCGGCTTCGGCGGCGAGCGGCAGGTTCGTCGTGTGATAGAAGCCCATCACCAGGCCCTGGGCGTCGCTCACGAGCGCGAACTTGTCCATCCGGCCCCCATCGATCTGGACCTGCTCCTGGTAGAAGCGGTGCACCAGGTCCCGCGTGGCGACGTTCGCCGCCACGAACTGTTCGATGTTGAAGGGCGCGTTGGGCAGTGTGGTCGGGATCGAGGCCATGCCGGGAACGGCCGGCAATGTCGCGTACGACGTGCCCGACCCATCCACTTGGAGCGGTGCGCCGGCGGCGGCTCCCAGGCCGTTCGCGCCCGCGAACTCGCCGTACAGGTTATCGAAGGTCCGATTCTCCAGATAGATGACCACGATGTGATCGAGCTGGCGCAGGTTCGGGTCGCCGGCGCGACCGGGATCGGCGGCGCTCGCGGCGGCGAGCGCTCGAGCCGCCATTGGACCGGCCGGTGTGGGACTGGACTCGCAGGCCGCGAGCGCGACGAGGGCCGCGCCGGCGAGCCAGGCGACATACGGTTTGCGGGGATGGTGCATACGTCCTCCGATACGGGAAACGGAAGGCTGCGGACGAAGACCACAACGACGCCGCCGCACATCACGGCAAGGACGGTCGAAGCGTCACAGGTTGGTCAAACTCTCCCGCTGACGACTGGTGTCACAACCGTGACAAAACCGTCACATCCGCCCCGTAACGTCACCGGGTGAACTGCCGGAGGCCCTGACGACACATCCCGCGGATAGCCCCGTTCACCGCGTTCTCGTCGTCGACGACGAGCCCGACATCACCGCGCTCGTCGCCTATCACCTCGCCAAGGCGGGGTACCGTGTCGCCACCGCGGCCGGCGGCCGGGACGCGCTCGACGCGGCGCGCGAGGAGCGGCCCGCCCTCATCGTCCTCGACCTCATGCTTCCCGACGTCTCAGGCTTCGACGTGCTGGCCGAGCTGCGGCGCAGGGAGGAAACCCGCGAGGTCGGGGTGCTGCTCCTCACCGCCCGCCGCGACGAAGCGGACCGGATCCGCGGCCTCGCCCTGGGCGCCGACGACTACATCCTCAAGCCGTTCTCCCCACCGGAGCTCGTCCTGCGGGTGGGCGCAATCCTCCGGCGGCTCAGGGCCCCCGCGCTCGCGACCGGCGGGAAGCTCAGCGCGGGACCCATTCTAATCGACAAGATGGCCCACCGTGTGTTCGTGGAGGGTGAGGAGGTCAATTTCACGACGACCGAATTCAAGCTGCTCCACACCCTGATGGAGCGCGAAGGGCGGGTGCAGAGCCGGGCGCAGCTGCTCGAGACGGTGTGGCAGGCGCAACCGGACGTGCAGACCCGCACCGTCGACATGCATCTACAGCGGCTGCGCCGCAAACTCGGCGCCGCGGGCCGCTACATCGAGACCGTCCGGGGGACGGGGTACCGCTTCCGTCGCGCCGAGGCAGAGGCGCGGCGCCTGCCGTAGCACGAGGGAACGGGCACCCTAGCGACGGACCGGCCGACGGCGCACCTTTACGCTTCCCAGAGCCGACAAGAGCAACTCCCTACCCGATTGGAGCAACACGGTGGAGTCGATCCATTGCATCGAGTGCGGTGGCTACGTCGCGAATACCCGCTGGCTCGAGTACCGGACGCGTACGGCGCGTCCCCAGGCGGCGCGGCCCCACGATCGGCCCTGTACGTGCGCAAAACCCATCCTCTACATGCCGCATCGCCGCGCGTCCGAGCCGCACCCGGTTCCCCGGGGGGATGCCCGCAGCGCGTAAACCGTTGAGACGACGGACGTCTCGGTGCCAGGTGAGCGTCCGCACCGGGCTCGGTTCAGGATTGTGACAATCGCCGCCTTCCGTGAGCCCATTCCCAGGATAGATTAGCGGCGTACCCGCAGCACGTACTTTTCACCCTTCGACTGCATCGTGACCGCAACAGCTACGACAGGCGCGCACCCGGCGGCACCCCCAGCCCCGACGAAGCCTGCCGGTCAACCGTCCACACTCCCGCGGCTCGCCGCCATCGACATCGGGACCAACTCCATCCGGCTCGTCGTGGCCGAAGTGCAGCCCGACGGGTCCTACCGCGTGCTGGACGAGGATCGGGAGATGACCCGCCTCGGGCGTGGGCTGTACCGCGAGGGCCGCCTCGGCGACGCTCCGATGCAGCAGTCACTGCAGGCGCTCGGCCGGATGCAGGCCATCGCCGACGGCTTCGGAGTCGCCGAGCTGCGCGCCATCGCCACCGCCGCGGTGCGGGAGGCTGCGAACGGACGCGACTTCGTGAGCGAAGCCTGGCGCCGCCATCGCGTGCGCCTCGAGGTCGTGCCCGCCGAAGAAGAGGCGCGGCTTGCGTTCCGCAGCGTCACCCGGCACTACGACCTGGACGACCAGCTGACGGCGATCGTGGATATCGGCGGCGGCAGTACCGAGGTGATCCTGGCCGCTGGGGGACTCGTGGAGCAGGTGGTATCGCTTCCCCTCGGCGCCGTCCGCCTCGCCGAGCGGTACTGCAAGTCCGACCCGCTGAAGAAAAAACACTGGAAGGCCCTCCGTCGTACCATCGATCAGACCATCGAGGACGCGATCGGGAAGCCGCCGTTCGCGGCCGAAGTGATGATCGGGAGCGGTGGCACCTTCACGAACCTGGCCGAGATGGCCCAGGCCGAGCGGGACGGCAAGGTCACGACGGCGCGGGACTATCAGTTGAGCCGCGCCGAGATCACGCGCCTGCTGGCCCGGCTGACCGAGACGCCGCTCGAGGCGCGTCGCCAGATACCGGGCCTGAATCCGCAACGCGCCGACATCATCGTCGCCGGCGTGGCCGTGATCGCGCGCCTCACGCGCTGGCTCGGCACCCAGCGTGTGCTCGTGAACGACCGCGGTGTCCGCGACGGCGTCCTGTTGTCGATGATCGACGACCTGTCGGGAGTCGCGCCCGCGGGCCGGGCCCAGCCGCCGGACCGCCTGGAGCTGGCGCGCCGCTTCGCCCGCAAGTGTCGCTCGAACGAGCGGCATTGCGAGCAGGTCGCTCGCCTGGCGGTGGAGCTGTTCGACGCCCTGCGGGACGCCTACGCGCTCCCGCCCACGGGCGCCGATATGCTGCGGGCCGCCGCGCTGCTGCACGACATCGGCTACCTGATCAACCACGAGCGTCATCACAAGCACGCGTATCATCTGATCATGCATGGCGACCTGCGCGGCTTCTCGGCCCGCGAAATCGAGCTGATCGCCAACGTGGCGCGCTATCACCGCCGCGCGTTCCCCAAGAAGTCGCACCCCAACTTCGCCCGCCTCGACCGCGGCGAGCGCCGCCTGGTGCGGCGCCTCGCCGGGATCCTGCGCGTGGCAGACGGTCTCGACCGGACGCACGGGCAGGTGGTCGAGCGCGTCCGCTGCCGGATGGGCGATGGCTGGGTGCGGGTCCACGCGACTGCCGCGCGCGATCCGTCGATCGAGCTGGAAGACGCCAAACGCAAGGCCGCCCTGTTCGAGCGGGCGTTCAAGGGCGACCTGGATCTCGTGTGGTCACGGCCCAAGGGCCGGAAATGACCGTGCCCGATCGCGTTCCCCCCCAGTTCCCGCCCGATCACTACCTCAACCGCGAGCTGTCGTGGCTCGAGTTCAACGCACGCGTGCTGGAGGAGGCGGCCGACCCTTCGAACCCGTGGCTCGAGCGGCTCAAGTTCCTGGCGATCTTCAGCTCCAATCTGGACGAGTTCTTCGAGATCCGGGTGGCGGGGCTGCAGCAGCAGGTGTACGCGGGCGTCGAGCCGCAGGACTACGGGGCCGACGGCATGGCTCCCGCGGAGCAGCTCGCGGCGATCGACCGTCGCGCCCACGAGCTCGTGGCCGAGCAGTACCGCATCCTGAACGACGAGGTCCTCCCCGGCCTTGCGACGGGCGGCGTTGAGCGCGTGCGGCTCGACGACTTGACCGAGGCCGAGCGGCGGCACGTGGACACCCTGTTTCGGGCCAGCATCGCCCCCGTCCTCACGCCGCTCGCCATCGACCCGGGGCACCCGTTTCCCCACGTCCACAACAAGAGCCTCAACATCGCCCTCGTGGTGAAGCGCCGGAACGGCGGGCAGAAGGCGCGGCGCCACTTTGCCGTCGTGCAGGTCCCCGCGGTGCTCGACCGCGTGGTGATCGTGTCGACCCACGGCGAGGGGCGCGTCCGTTTCGTGCTGCTGGAGGACATCATCGCCCGGCACCTGGGCGAGCTGTTCGGGGGGCTCCGCGTGCTGAGCCACACCGTGTTCCGCGTCGCGCGCAACACCGACCTGACGATCGAGGAAGAAGACGCCGAAGACCTGCTCGAGATGATCGAGGAGAGCCTGCGGCAGCGCCGGCGCAGCGATCCCGTACGCCTGGAGATCTCGGCAGACGCCGATGAATCCTTCGTCGAGATGCTGACGGGGGCGCACGACCTCGAGCCACGCGACGTGTACCGTGTGCCCGGTCCGATCGACCTGACGGCGCTCATCGCCCTGCATCGGCTCGATGGGTTCCCGGCGCTCAAGGACGAGCCGCTCGTCCCCCGCGTGGCGCCGCCCTTCGCGCAGGGGCGTGACCTGTTCGACGTGATTCGCTCGCAGGACGTGCTGCTCCACCTGCCCTACGAGTCGTTCGGGAGCGTCGTGGACTTCATCGAGCGGGCGGCCGATGATCCGCAGGTCCTGGCGATCAAGCAGACGCTGTACCGCACCAGCGGGGCGAGCCCCATCATCTCCGCGCTGGCCCGGGCGGCGCAGAACGGCAAGCAGGTGACCGCGCTGATCGAGCTCAAGGCGCGGATGGACGAGCAGAACAACATCACCTGGGCGCGCACCCTCGAGCAGGCGGGCGTCCACGTCGTGTACGGCATCATGGGCCTGAAGACCCACTGCAAAGCCGCGCTCGTGGTGCGGCGCGAGGGGGACGGCATCCGCCGGTACGTCCACCTCTCGACCGGTAATTACAATCCGACCACGGCGCGGGTCTACACGGACCTCGGCCTCTTCACCGCCAATCCCGACATGGGCGAGGATGCGAGCGCCCTGTTCAACCTCCTCACGGGATACGCCGAGGGTTACCGCTGGAAGAAGCTGGTGGTCGCGCCGGTCGGCCTGCGCGAGCACATCATCGGCCTGATCGAGCGCGAGCAGCGCAACGCCCGCGAGGGCCGCGCCGCGCGGATCATCGTGAAGATGAACGCCCTCGTCGAGCCGTCGGTGATCGACGCGCTGTACCGCGCCTCGCAGGCCGGCGTCGCGATCGACCTCGTGGTCCGGGGCATCTGCTGTCTACGTCCCGGGCTGCCGGGCGTGTCGGAGACCGTTCGGGTCACGAGCATCGTGGACAAGTACCTCGAGCACAGCCGCGTCTTCTACTTCGAGAACGACGGCAATCCGGAGGTCTTCCTCGCCAGCGCCGACTGGATGCCACGCAACTTCTGGCGCCGGATCGAAACGCTGTTCCCGATCGAGGATGCAGCGCTTCAGGCGCGCATCGTAGGCGACATCCTGCAGCCCATCCTCTCGGACACCGTCAAGGTGCGCGAGCTGTCCTGCGACGGCACGTATCGCCGGCGCACGCCCGGCGAGGGCGAGGCGCCGCTCCGGTCCCAGATCGCGCTCCAGCATCTCGCGCGCGAGGCCGCCCGCGAGAGCACGGACGTCCGCCCGCCCTTCGTGCCCATCGTGCGACGGCCCGCCCCGCGCACCCCCCAGGGCGAGCCCGCGCCCGCCTGAGCCACTAGGTCGATGCGCCTCCTCGTGGTCCGTCACGCCATCGCCGCGCCGCCCTGGGTCTGAAAGAGCTCGTCCCCGAGCTCGAGCTGCTCGCCGCGAGTCCTTACAAGCGGGCGCTCGAGACCGCCGAGATCATCGGCGGCGCGTACGACGGGAGGAGCGTGGAACGAGTGCCGGAGCTCGCGCCCGGGGCGGGTGTGGACCGCGTCGTGAGCTGGCTCGCGGAGCGGCACGCGCGGGGTTGCGTGGCTGTCGTGGGCCACGAACCGGACCTCGGGCAACTGGTGTGCGCCCTGCTCGCGTCCACCAACGGACCGTTCCTCGAGCTGCGCAAGGGCGCCGCCTGCCTGCTCGAGCTTGCGGGCCCGGTCAAGCGTGGGGCCGCTACGTTGGATTGGTTCCTCGGTCCAAAGCACCTTCGGCTCCTCGGGACCGCGCGTGATTGAGCGCGTCGAGAGCCTCCTCACGGCGCCGGCGCCCAGCGCGGCCTGTGGGATCGCGCTGAAGCTGCTCGACGCCGCGAGCGCGGCGCGGGCGCGCCTCACCGACCCGAGCGACGCCGAGGCGCTGCACGATTTCCGGGTCGCGATGCGGCGGCTGCGCAGTACGCTGCGCGCTTACCAGCCGCAACTCGCCGGGCTCGTGCCGGCCAAGCTGCGCCGCCGCCTGCGAGAGCTCGCCCGCGCCACCGGCGAGGCGCGCGACGTGGAGGTCCAGATCGCGTGGTTGGAGCGCCGCCGCCGCGAGCTCCCGCCAGGGCGACGGGCCGGAGTGCCCTGGCTCATGGCCCGGCTCACCCAACGCCGCGAGCGGGCGTACCAGGACATCCGTGAGCGGATCGCCCCCAAGTTCGACCGGCTGGCGCGTCGCCTCCGCCGGGCGCTCGAGTCCCCGCCGGCCCCCGACGCGACGCTGCCCCCCTCGCTGGCGGCGTTGATCGCCGAGCTGCTCCTGGACCAGGGAAGCGATCTGGAGCGGCGGCTCGCTCTCATCCGCTCGGCAGGCAACCACGTGGAGGCGCACGCGGCGCGCATTCGGGTGAAGCGGGCGCGGTACCTGCTCGAACCCGTTGTCCGGGAGGCCTCGCCGGCGGGGCCCGTGCTGCGGCGCCTGAAGCACGTGCAGGAGCTGCTCGGAGATCTCCACGACCTCCACGTCGTGATCGCGCGGCTCGGGGATGCGGCTGCGGAGGCGGCGGCGGAGCGCACCCGCCGGCTGCACGAGCTGGCCGTCGGTGGTGCTCGTGCGACGGCAGCGCGCGGCCCAAAACCGGCGACGAGCGGCCTGCTGGCGCTCGCGCGGGTGGCCCGTGCGACCCAGGAGCGGTTGTTTCGGCGGCTGGTCAGTCGTGGCCTCGCCCGTGCTGTGCCCGCCGAGCTCGCGGCCCTCGCGGCGGAACTCCGACCGCCGGCCGGACCGGCGGTCACGCCGGTCGCCGAGTGGCCGAGCCGCGCTCCGGCACGCCCCCCGCGCCCGTTACCGGCTCGTTACAGACACCGCGCCGGGGCGTGACACGGGTGGATTCGTTTCCTCCTGCGATGCAGCATGACCACAACCCATTCCCCAGGAGGGGAGCCAGCCAATGACGTTCTCCATTCGTCGGGCGCTCGGGGTGGCCGTCGTGGCCGCTGCGGCGGGCGTTGCCCAGTTATCCGCGCAAGGCAGTCCGTCCCCGCAGGTGACGGTCGGCGGTGTGGTCTACACGCAGTATCTCTATCAGTTGAAAGACTCCGTCAATCACTTCAACAACTTCGATATCACGCGCGCGTACGTGAATGTGCTCGGGAAGTTCTCCGGCGGCGTGGGCACGCGGGTCACCGCGGACATTTACCGCAACACCGACGGTTCGCTCAGCTACCGGCTCAAGTACGCGTTCGCGACCTACACGCCGCAGGGCAGTCCGCTCACCTTCAAAATCGGGCAGATTCACACACCCTGGCTCGACTGGGAAGAGGCACTGTGGGACTACCGCGTGCAGGGACAGATGGCGATGGAGCGAGCCGGCTACGTCTCGGCGGCCGATTTCGGCGCGGGCGTGGACGGGAAGTGGGGTCCCGACAAGGTCGACTTTCAGTTCACGGTGGTGAACGGAGAGTCGTACAAGACCGGAGAGGTCGCGGGCGCCGGGGGCCAGGGTAAGGATGCAATGGCGCGCATCTCGGTGCGGCTGCTCGACACGGACGACTCCAGTCGCGTCGGCGGACTACGCGTCACGGGCTACGCCGGATACGGCAGGGCCGCGGCGGGCGCGGAGCGCAACCGCTACCTGGGCATGCTGTCGTACCGGTCTCAACACCTCACCCTCGCCGGGGAGGCTGCAGCTGCCCAAAACGGTCCCCTGGGCACGATCA
>QHUD01000154.1:20245-31711 GCA_003221085.1 Gemmatimonadota bacterium | reverse complement strand
CGTGAATGTCCGTCCCGCGCACGAACTTCTCGTTGTTGAACACGGTGATCGTGTCGCGGTCGGTGAAAATGCGGAAGTTCGGATCCGTCACAGCGCGCTGCAGCTCCCGCAGCTCGGCTTCGGCGTAGGCGAGGATGGCCGGGTCCTTCACGGTCACGAGGCGGTCGTCCATGCCTTTCGGGAGCGTGTTGTGCGTGACCGCGTGATACATCAGCCTCCGGGCGATGTCGATCTCGCGCACGGCGCCGCGCGCCCACGGGATCACTTCGGTCGTGAGCACGGCGCGCACGCCCAGCTCCTGGCAGATGGCGACGAGCAGCGCGTTCACGCCCGTCGTGTCGGCGGCGGTGAGCTCGGTGAGGTTGCCGACCCCCATGAAGAGGGGCGCGGCGGGGTAGCGCCGGTGCGTCTCCGCGTACCGCTCGAGCGAGCGCATGAACCCGAACCCGATCGGCTCGATGACCGGGTCGATGAGGTAGGACACCCCCCACTGCTCGAGCGCCGCGAGGCTCGGTTCGAGCGTCTCGAGCCCCTGACCGAAATCGGGGATCACGACGACACGCGTCTTACTGCCCGCCAGCTCGCGCGTCACCTCCCGGTTGGAGGCGTTGACGCTCAGGACGAGCTCCGCGCCCGCGGCCACGGCCGCGTGGATCTCGCCGGGATCGAACGAATCGATGCTCACCCGCATGCCCTCTCCCACCAGCTCTCGCACCACCTCGCCCAGGGCGGGGAACTCGCGCCCGGGGGTGCAGCCGATGTCGATCACATCGGCCCCGCTCGCGCGATAGTGCTCCGCTTCCCGGCGGATCGCCTCGCGGGCGAGCCGAGGCGCATTGTTCACCTCCGCCACGATCTCGATGTCGTAGCCCCCATAGTCGGGGGCGAGGGCGGCGCGCCCGAAGTATTCCGGGATTTGCCGCAGGTCCTTCGGCCCTTTCTCGACCGGGACCCCCACGCGCTGCGCGATCACCGTGGCGTCGCCCTCGCACAATCCGGGGATGAGCACGAGGTCGGTGTCGACCGGGACCTCGAGGAACCGGGCGATCCACGGTGTGGTCATCAGGGCGGCGACGGTGATCTTCATGACCGCCACCTCCCACGCGAACGCCGGAGCCATCTCCGCGATCGTCCGCCGCAGCGCGGGTTCGGCGAGCTTCCCGGTGACGAACAACACGCGGCGCGGCGCGCGCACCGCCGCACCGCTCGTCACCGCGGGTCGCCTGAGCGCACGAACTTGTTCGGCGTCCCCTCGAGCGCACCGCCTTTGGGGCGCCACAGGACCGTCTCGTCGATCTTGCGTGCGAGCTCGAAGTCCTTGTCGGTGATGCCGCCCGCCGCGTGGTTCTGCAGCTTCACGATCACCCGCCCCCAGGTGACGGACAGGTCAGGGTGATGGTAGGCCGCTTCGGCGACGTAGCCGATCGCATTCACGAGCATCAGCGTGGTGGGCCAGCCGTCCGTCTTGTAGTTGCGGCGGATCCAGCCGTCCTCGTACCACCACCCCGGGAAGTCCTTCAGCTTCGCCTCGATCTGCGCGTCGGAGTAGGTCGGCTCTTTCGCTGCCATGACGATCTCCTTATGGAAGGGCTAGACCACGCCGCCGCCGTTGATCATCAGCATCTGACCGGTCACGTACGCGGCCCCGTCGGAGGCGAGGTATACGGCGGCGTAGGCGATATCCTCCGGCGTGCCCCAGCGCCCCAGGGGGATCCTCGCGGAGATGCGTTGCTTCACCGCCGGATCGAGGGTGTTGCCGTAGGCGGTTTCGATCCAGCCGGGGCCGAGCACATTCACCCGGATCCGCGGCGCCACCGAGTGCGCCAGCGCCCGGCTGAAGGCGTAGACGCCTCCCTTCGCGGCGCAGAACACCTGGGCGTAGTCACTCTTCATCCCGCCCCCGAGCACATGGTCCCAGGACATGTTGAGGATGACCCCACCGGAGGCCTGCCTTTCCATCAGCTCGACCGCCTTCCAGGAGGCCAGCACCGTGCCGTGCAGATCCACGGTTAGGAGCCGGTCGAGCTTTTCGATGCGGGAGAGGCGCACGGCGTCGCCGGTGAGGATGTCCGCTCCCGCATTGTTCACCCACACGTCCACACGCCCGAACGTGCGGCGCAGCACGTCCGCGAGTGCGTCCACGTCGGCCTGCTCGGCGACGTCCGCGCGGATCGATTCCGCGCGGCGGCCGGCGGCGCGGGCGCCGTCGGCGGTCTCATCCGCGCCGCGGCGGTTCGTGCGGTACGTGAGCGCCACGTCCGCCCCCGCCGCCGCGTACGCCAGGGCGATCGCCCGCCCGATGCCGCTGGACGCGCCCGTGACGACTGCCACCTTTCCGTCGAGCGACAGCACGCTCGCGGCGTCCGCCCCACCGCCCGGCGCCGGCAAGACTTCGTTCTGCTGGTGTTTTGACATCGCGTCTCCAAAAGCCTAACCTACCGGCGGTTTCGGGACAGCCACAAGGGAGCGGTCGGAAATGCAGCTTCTCGTCAGCGTTGCCGGGCCGGCCGAAGCGCGCGCGGCGCTGCAGGGCGGCGCCGACGTCATCGACGCCAAGGACCCGCGGCGCGGGGCGCTGGGCCCCGTGCCGCTGCCCCGGCTCGCGGCCATCCGGGCCGCGGTGGCGGGCGCGCACCCGATCAGTGCCGCGTTAGGGGACGCCGCGAGCGAAGCAGCGCTCGCGGAGGCGGTCGCGGCGGCCGCGGCGGTCGACCTGGCGTTCGTGAAAGTGGGCTTTGCCGGGGTCACGAGCGAGGCCCGGGCGCGCCGCCTGGCGCTGGCCGCTCGGCGGGGCGCGGCGGGGGAAACCCGTGTGGTGCTGGTCGCTTATGCGGACTGGCGGCACGCGGAGAGCCTCGCGCCCGCGTGCCTCGTCGGCGTCGCCGCGGACGCCGGCGCCGCGGGCGTGCTGCTCGACACCTCCGCCAAGGGTGCGCCGCTGTTCGCGATCACGTCCCTCGCCTCGGTGACCGCCTGGGTTGCCGCCGTGCACGCCGCGGGGTTGTTCGCGGCACTCGCGGGCAGCCTGTCCGGCCCGGACTTCGCGCGGGCACGCGCGCTTGGCGCCGATGTGGTGGGGGTGCGGGGCGCCGCGTGCGTCGGCGGACGGACGGGCCGGGTATCGCGCCGCCGTGTCGCGGCGCTCCGAGTCTCAGCTGGCGCGGCGCCCCCCGCCCGCGCGCTGGTCGGGAGGGGGGTCCTCTCGGAGCGCGAGATCGAGCTGCCCGAGATCGTCCGCCGTGACGACGAGATGCTCCACGCCCTGCGGGAGCGTGCGTAGGAAGTACGCGTCGACCAGCTTGTTCGGGCCCGCGTGCGCCGGCTTGAGCAACACGACACGCCGTGCGCCGAGCTGGCCCGCGAGCCAGGCGGCGATACTGTCGCTCGTGACCTCCCAGGAATGCGGGAGGGGATCCGCGGCCCGGAGCCAGCGGTATGGGGCGAGCACCGGAAGCCGCTTGGCCTGGAGTGCAGCGGCGATCCCGCCGTCGCCGTCGACCAGCGCCGCGTCGGAGAGGCGGGCGGCGAGCGCGTGCGCGTATTGGTCCATCCCGAGCACCGCCATCCAGTGCGCCGCGTCTTCGCCGATCTTGATCCGCTTGAACACTTGCCGGACCGCGTCGGCGAACGGCCCGCCGCCCGGAAGCACCACCAGCCGGCGACCGCGTCTGAACGCGGTCAGGGCTTCGATCACCAGCTCGAAGGCGCCGGCTCTGCTGAGGAGCCCCCCGCCAACTTTGACGACGGTGTGGACCACCGGGGTCTCGTGCGTCATGACGGGAACAGCAGTGCCACCGCCGCCGCGGGGGCGTGCCGCGCCGCGGGCCCGAGGGTGTCGGCCAGATGCGTGGGCTGCGGCGATGCGGGTGACCTGTGCGTCCCACAGCGCATCGGCGATCAGGCCGATGTCGGTCTCGTCGAGCATCTCCCGGTCCGCGCAGACGACCCGTGCCAGCCGCTCGCCGGCGAACTGTTTCGTCGCGGGGCGCCCGTCCGGAGTCGGGACCGAGTAGTCGGCGGGCGCGAGCTCTCCGCGCCACACGTGTACGTCGCCCGCAAGCGCGAATCCTTCCGCCGAGACGCCGGTCTCGTGACCACGCACCGGGACCGTCGACGCGATCGCCTCGACCGGTGTACGCAGCGCGCCGCTGTACACCAGCTCGCCCTCCTGCAACCGCTCGACGTCAGTCCGGCCACGCGCCCTCGGCGCGCCACCCCGTATCGGAACGATGTCGGTGGTGGTGGACCCGACGTCGACCAGCAGACAGTCGGCGGTCTGGCGTCCAACCAGGTGCGCCGTGGCGGCCCAATTCGCCGCCGCTACCGCCAGGGGCTCCCGGCGCGCCTCCGCCGGCGTGCGCCAGCGGGCGTCCACGCTCCACACCCGCACGCACGCGTTCGGAAACGCGGCAGCGATGGCGTCGAGCACGAACCACACGCCCTCCCGCTTGGTGCGGAAGAGCTGCGACAGCTCGGCCGTCATGGTGACGGCGTGTGCGTCCGCGGGTCCGGCGCCGAGGTCGTTCGCGAGGTGGGCGAGCAGCGGGACGAGCGCCGCAGGATCACGCTGCAGCTCGTAGGGTGCGCCGCGGGCGGCGACCACGTGGGCGTCCGCGACGCGCGCCGCCTTGGTGTTCACACCGCCGATATCCCAGCCCAGGACGGCGTTCATTGCGCGTGATCCCCGTACTCGACCTGCGCGCCGGGCGCGCGGTGCTGGCGCGCGGCGGCCAGCGTGACACGTACGCGCCGGTTCGCTCGCGGCTCGTTGCCGGCGGCGCGGGAGGCGATCCCCTGGCCCTGGCACGCGCCTACCGTGACATCCTCGACTGCGACGAATGGTACGTGGCCGATCTCGACGCGCTCGCCGGTGACGCCGTGCAGGGTGCGCTGCTGGGAGCCCTCGCCGGCCTGGACGGCCGGCTGCTCGTGGACGCTGCGGTCGCGACGCCCGAGCGTGCCCGCGAGCTCGTCGCGCGCGGGGCGGCGCGAGTGATCGTGGGCCTCGAGACCCTGCCATCGTGGGAGGCGCTCGCGGCGGTGGCCCGGGCGATCGGCCCGGCGCGCGTCGTCTTCTCGTTGGACCTGCGGGACGGTGCGCCGCTCGCGGAAGCCCCGCTCTTCGGCGCGCCGCTCGAGCTCGCCGGAGCGGCGCTCGCGGCGGGTGTCGGGGCGATCATCGTCCTGGACCTTGCCCGCGTCGGGAGTAGACGCGGCGTGGACGCCAAGTTGGTGGAAGGCCTGCGGCGCGCCCACCCCCACGTGGAGCTCCTCGCCGGTGGCGGCATCGCCACCGCGCGCGAGCTCGTGCGCCTCGCGGCCGCGGGGCTGGACGGAGCGCTGGTGGCGACCGCGCTGCACGACGGCCGGATCGGGCGGGAAGACATCGCGGCCGCGCGGCGCGCGGATCACCCGAGCGACTCGCGATAGGTGGCGGACTGTCCGAAGTTCTCCTCTACTTCCACCTCCACCGCCTGCAGCGCGACCTCCCCGGACGCCGCGAGCTCCTTGCGCACTCGGCCGGCGAGGTACTGCGCCAGCATCTCGACGGTCGTATTGGGCACGGGGAGCAGCGCGCAGTCCATCCGGGGGAAGACGTAACGCGGCTTCCCTCCCACCGCGACGCGCACGCTGTCGCCCTCCTCGCGCACCTGGACCTTCGGGTTCTCGAGCGGGAGGAGCACCTTATGGTCGATTTCGTCGGTGAGCCGTTTCATGAGCTGTTTGAGCTCGGCAAAATCGAGCACGTAGTGCGCTTCGGGGTTGAGCCCCCCCTCCACCACCACGCGCGTGCGGTAGTTGTGGCCGTGCAATGTCTCACACCGATGCCCGGCGAAGGTGATGAAGTGGGCCGAGGCGAAGACGAGATTGTCCTTCGTCACGGCGACCCTGAACTGCTTATGGGGGACCACGCCACCCTCCTTCCAGCAGCACCACGTAGATGGCCGCGCCCGTCAAGTCGGCGGTGGTCCCGGGGTTCAGAGTGTTGGCCTCGTCCCGGAGCTCACGGTCGAGCGCGGCGGTGGCGTCCCGGCCCGCCGGCGTGCGGACACCGCCCGCGTCGAGCACGGCGCGGGCGCGCCGCTGCACCGTGACGCTCGCGTCCGTGCCGAGCTTACGCGCGATGAGCGTGTCGGGAGACGCCGCGAGCAGAGTCAGGTAGATCTCCACCACCGCGTCGCGCCACGCGAGCCGGTCGGACAGCGCGCGGCGGAGTCCAGGGGCGCTCATGTCGAACGTCGTCGCGAAATCGGTCGAGTACTCGCGGGCGATGGCATCGCGGTCGCGTGCCAGCGCCATGGCGTCGCGCAGGGTCGTGGTCGGCGTGCCGGCGACGTCCTGCTCGCTCGCCCGACCCAGGCCTCCCGGCGCGGCGGATCGGATCGCGACGTAAGCATCGCGCGCGTCTGCCACGGTAGTGTCGGCGAGCGTGGCCGCGAGCCGCGCCCGCAGGGTTCCCGGTCCCGGCCGGAGCTGTGCCCGGGCCAGCGGGGCCAGCAGCAGCACCAGGCCGAGATTGGTATTGGACGGCGCCCAGCGCGCGGTGGCCTCGACGGCCGCGCGGATCGTGGTGCCGAGCGATCGCTCGCCGGCCAGGGCGAGGGCCGGGCCGATCGCCGCGGCGCTCGCGAGAAAATCCTCGTACGTCGTGTCGCGGAAGGAAGCGAAGGGTGAGACGTTACCGGGCTTGGGGGCGCTCGCCTCCAGCAGGCAGGCGAGCTGCGCGGCAGCCGCCACATCGGCCGCCTGCCGCGCTGGCGGGGGCGTCACCGCGCCGTCACGCGCTCGAGCAGATGCTCGACGATCGCTCCGGCGACGTCGCTCGACGTCGCTTCCTGCAAGCCGCGCCATCCGGGGATCCCGTTCACCTCGACTACATAGACCGTGCCGTCGCGGGCGGGCAGGAGATCGACGCCGGCGTAGTCCGCGCCAACCGCCGTGGCGGCGGTCAGCGCCGACTCGACGTGCGCCGCTGGCAGCGTGACGGCTCGCGCCCGGCCGCCGCGCGCCAGGTTGGTCTTCCACCCGGGCGCGCTTCGCTCGATCGCGCCGATCACGCGCCCGCCCACCACGAAAGCCCGCACGTCGCAGCCGTCGTGATCGATCGCCCGCTGAAGATAATACACGCTCCGGAGCGTCTCCAGCGTGCGGAACACGCGGAACGCCATCTCCTCGGTCGTCACCCGCACCATCCCGAGCCCCATCGAGCCGAACAGCGGCTTCACGATGACGTCCCCGAGCGTACGAAACGCAGCCATCGCCTCGTCGGGATGCTCGCACACGACCGTCTCGGGCACCGGAAGGCCGGCGCGGGCGAGCAACGCCGTGGTCCAGAGCTTGTCCACGGTGCGCTCGATCGCCCGGGGCGAGTTGATCACCGGTATCCCGCGCTCCTCGAGCGCGTGCAGCGTGTCCACCCGGGCGACGATCTGCTCCAGCGAGCCCGCCGGGATGATGCGCGCGAGCACCGCGCCGCACGACGCGAGATCTTCTCCTGCGGCGGCGAAAGGCGGACCGGTCCCGCCGAAGCGCGACACCAGCCCTTCGTATGGCAGCACGCGCCCCTCGTGCCCCCGCGCGGCCAGCGCGCGGCACAGTTGGTCGGTGTGCCAGCCGCCGCCCTCCCGCGCGGCGAGAATCGCGACCCGCACCGCCGTCAGTTGGTCTTCTGCCCCAGCAGCACCGTGAAGCCACCGGTGGCGAAGGTGGGGATATCTCCGGCGACCGCCTTGAAGCCGGCTGTGGCCATGCCCCTGTCCCGGGCTTCCTTCGAATCCCACCGGAGATCGGCCTCACGGTAGGTCGTCGCCGGCTTGCCGTCCGCGCCCGGTGCGAACTTCACCAGCTCGGCGCGCGTGACCCCGATCTCCTGCGCGTGCGAGGCGAACAGGGGTACGTGCTTCTCGGCGTAATACTTCTCGAACGCCGCCGTGTCCTTTGGCTGGTTGTACTGCACGATGACCACCCACTGCACTCCGGCGGGCGCGGTGGCCTGCTGCTGTTGTTGCGGCGCCTGCTTCGAGCACCCGGCTACAAGGGCTAAAGCGGCGAGACTGAGCAACGGACGGTGCATGGATCGCTTCTCCTGGTTGAACGAGTAGGGCGCCGCGTCTCAACTCTCGAGCAACGATGCGCGCAACACGTCGGGATTCACATGCCCGGCGTGATACGTCTTTCCGCTCTGCACGCTCGTCAGCCACACCTCGGCGGGACTGAAGAGCAGCGGGTCGATCTTGTAGAAATCGCTGTCGTAGCGCTTGAAGATCTCGTAGAACGGCGTGCCGTAATCCTTCGACGCCGACGAAGGGATCTTCGGCACGAGCGCAGCGAGCTCCGCGTCATCGGCGTTGACGGTATAGCGCGCTTGGCCGCCGTACAGAATGCAGTCGTTGGTGCGGCCGATCGCCCGGAGATCGTTCTTCGCCACCGGCGGAAGCGGCGCCGTGCCGATGCCGCTCACGATCTTGGTCACGTCGAAGCCGAGCGTGTCCATTTTGTGCAAGCCCGTTTCCAGGATCCGCGCGGCGATCTGCACGCCGCCGGCCAGGCTGGCAGTGGAGGCCACGACGAATGTGAGGTGCTGCGGGGCGAGCCCTGCCTTCTGCCCGACCCACGCGGCGACCTCATCGGTGGGCAAGGCGCGGGTCTCGAGCACCAAGACGCCGCGCTGGGCCTGTTCCGCGTATCCGAGCTTCGCAAACAGCTCTTTCTCGACCCGGGCATGAGCGCGCAGCGGCCCAGACCCCATCGCGAAGTACTTTCCGACTTGGATCGCCCAGCCGGCGTACTGGGACGCCATGCAGGCGACTGCCGGGTGATCCGTCCAGACGCGCACACCGGGCCATGTGTCGCCCCCGATCGGGATCGGCGGGTACGCGATGTCGGCGAGGCCCGCCGTGCAGATCTCGGCGAGCGCCCGCCCGGCGCCGAGCCCGCCCGACGCCTCGATGCCCGCGTCGATCACACGTGCCCCCCCCGGAAGCTTCCGCACGGCCACCCGCAGCGGTCCGGCGTTCGTGGCCATCGCGTCCGCGATCTGCCACGCCCGTTCGTTGAGGCCCAGCCCGCCCGGGCCGCTCACTCCCCCACCCAATGCAGGATCTCCCCTTTGCCGACTTCGGCCAGGTCACCGGAGTAGCGCTCGTACCGGCCGACGACGTAGCGATCCGCGACCGTCACGCCGGCGCGATTGCGCAGGTAGCGGAGCAGCAGCCCGACGTGCGGGGGATGATACGTGCACGCGTAGCGGAACGTGGCGGGCCGATCGATCGGCCCGAGCGCGACGATCGAGCCACGTTTCAGGAAGCGCCCGGCGCCCGGCCCCGTCCTCCCCAGCACCACGACAGTGCCCGCGATCATGCCGACCCCCGTCCCCTGTCCCCCATTCCCCGTCATGGCGATCATGCCCCGTCGCATGCGGGCACCCGCCTCGTCGCCGACGTTCCCTCGCACGATGATCTCCCCCCCCGTCATGCCGCGCGCCGCGCCGGGTCGGGCCCCGCCCACGTTGTCACCCGCATGGCCGCGCACGTCGATCCGGCCCCCCGACATCGCGAGCCCAAGGTCGCGGCCCACGCTCCCGTCGATCGTCAGCTCGCCTCCTGCCATCCCGGCGCCGATCGCTGCCACGCGCGCGAGCTCACCTTCGACCCGGACGACACTCGAGAGTCCGCCTCGGATCTTGAAAAACTCCCCGAGCGTTTCCGGCCGGCCACCGTGGACCACCGGCAGCTCGGCGATCGCCTTGGCGTCGAGCCCCGCGAATCGGTCGGCGGCGATACAGTCCGCGATCAGCGCGTGCGCCGGCTGCTCGGCGAGCGACAATGTGATGATGTCGCTCACGCGACGATCTTCCGCAGGTGGAAATGATGCGGGCCGAGCTTGCCGCCGAAGTTCGCTGCCGTGATCGTGGTAACCCCGGGCCGGCACGCCGCCGGGATGCCGACGCGCATCGCCGCCGCGATCGACGGGGCATCGGTCCCGTCGAGCACGATCTCGAGCACACTGTTCACACCCTTGGGGACTTCGGATTCGGTAATCGCCCGGAGCGTGGGATCGAACGGGTCGTTGGTCGTCGCCACCATGTTCTTGTAACGCTTCGAGCCCACCTTGCTGCCGCTCCGCACCACGCCGCCCGGGAACGGGAGGATCACGCCCGGCAGGCTGGTCATCGCGTCCACGGCGGCTTCTGCAGCGGCCAGCGCGGCATCGGCATCTTCGGCGAGGATCAGGAAATTGCCGCCGCCCACGCCCTTCAACATCCCGAACGTTTCCTCGATGAGGAACTCTCCCTCCATGACCGGCAGCCGCCAGTAGCGTTTCCCGCCGATTACTTTGCTCGCCTGGAACCCGTCGCCGAACACGCGCAGCGCCTTCCCGACCGTTAGCCGATCGGGGACGTCGGGGAGGCCGTCGAAACAGGCGGTGGTGGGGCAGGTGAGCACCGTTTGGCCGAGCCGCACGATCAGCTGCTCGGGGAGGCTTTGCTTGTCCATCGTGAAAAACAGCACGCTGATCCCCGGTCGCCCATCGGGCGTGTCGGCCGGCGGGAGCTCCCGCTCGATGCCCGCCTCGCACTTGCAGCCGATCACCGACGTTGCGAACCCGGTGAGTTTGATCGCCGCTTCCCGAGCCCACTTCGCCGTCCGCCCCGTGATCACGATTCGTGCGACCCGCATCGTGAACGCTTCGGCGAACGTATCCGCGATCGTCACCCCGTTGATCCTCATGCGACGGGCTCCGCCCCGTAATTCTCGAACGCGACGCACGCGTATTCGTCGAAGAATCGCTTCAGGTCCTTGGTGACGGCCGCGTCGTACTCGGGCCGAACGGCGAGCCGCCGCCCGGCGGGGGCGCGGCGCAGCTGTCCGTCCTCGACGACCAGCATCCCGGCCTTGATCACGTAGCGCGGCGCGGCGAACATCTTCGCGCGGTCGGCGTCGTTCGCATAGATCGTCACGTCGGCGTCCGCGCCGGGGGCCAGGTGGCCCTTGCCCTTCAATCCGAGGAGCCGCGCCGGGCCCGCCCGCGTGATGATGGCGATCTCGCCGAGCGTGTATTCGCGCGCCAGCCCCTCGAGCAGGGCGCTGCCCGCCAGCAGCTTCTGATTCACGGTCTTGAGCCGCTCGTCGCGGTACGCCCGGTCCATGAGCAGCCGGATCAGCTCGGGATACGAGAGGAACGTCCCCCCGTTCGGATGATCGGTCGACAGCACGACGCGCCACGGGTCGTTCGCGAGCAGGAACAGCTCGAGCCCCACGGCCCACTGCAGCGCGGCCACGGCCGCCTTCTCCTTGTACACGTAGGGCACGATGCCGCACCCCGATTCCAGCTCGATGTCCACGTTCACCCATTTCCGGCCGCTGCTCGCGTACAAGAGGTGCTCGACCGGACTGTCCGCCGTCACGGTCGTCGCCGCGCCGAACATCACTTGCCCGACGTCCACGCTCACCTCGGCGTGGGCGT
>QHUD01000154.1:0-20219 GCA_003221085.1 Gemmatimonadota bacterium | reverse complement strand
GCCCATTCCTTACCCGGCGCCCCCCCGTAACTGTGGAACTGCAGGTGCGTGAAGTGGGCGCGCTGTCCCGACAGGGCCTTCATGCTCTCGAGCGTGGTCGCGGCGTTCCCGGGCTGCCCCAGATTGTTGCAGTGGATGTGCACCGGGTGCGGTAACGCGAGCGCGTTGGCGACCCCCGCGAGCGCCTCCAGGATCTTCCGTGGCGTGACGGCGCTCGAGCCCAGTGTATCGTCGAGACCGCTCACGTTGCGCCGATCGCCGCCACGCTTCCATACCGCCACGCCCCCCGGGTTCACGATCTTGATCGCGTAGGCACGGGTTGTCCCTAGGAGCCAGGCGGCGTAATCGCGGGCCCGGGCCCGCTCACCCGCCGCGAGCTGGCGGAGCAGATAGTCGTCGTTGCCGAGCAGCACGAAGAAGCCCGCATCGATGATCGGCGTGTCGTCGAGCTCCGCGTGCGCGTGCCGGGCGGCGATGGGCGCCACCGCCGCTTCCATCGCCGTGGTGTAGCCGAGCCCGGCGTAGCGGTATCCGGTCGTGAACGTGCTCGGGAGCGTCCCGCCGGTGCCGGAGCGAGCCACCGCGCCATCCTCGAGCCGGGGAGCGGGCATGGGATCGGCCGCGTGCTCCTCGGGGAGCAGCCGCCGGGCGTGATTCACGCTCGACCCGGCGATGTGCGCATGGATGTCTACGCCTCCGGGCATCACGACCATGCCGCGGGCGTCGAGCCGCGGAGCGCTCGCCGGCAGCTCCGCGACGATACGATCGTCCTCGACGCAGACGTCGCGCACCACGCCGTCCGCCCCGTTCGCGGGGTCGTACACCGTGCCGCCGGCGATACGCAACCGCGTGGGTTTGCTCATGCCCTCGCCCCCATCCGCTCGCGCAGGGCGCGGACGGTGACCAAAGCAGCGCGCACGCCATCCCCGAGCGACGGCCGCAGCGGCAACGGGACGTCGTCCATACGAAAAGCGGTACCTCCCTCGTGGATCCCCGCTTTCCCGGTGTCCACGGCGACGGCGGGCTGGAACGTCGCCGCACTGGCGCGCGGTCCGATGGCGACGCTCCGGACGCGGCTGAGGCCGGTAGCTACCGGCTCAGGGAGACTCGCCGGCGTGCCGATGACGAGCGCGGCGTCCACCTCTCCCCCGTCGAGCAGCGCGGCGGCGCCCGCCTGCGGCCGGTAGCTCGGGTATCCGCGAGCGAAGTCAACGGCGAGGGGGAACCCGGTTTGCCACGTGAGCACGGCATCCGCGCCGGAACGGTTGCCGCCCCCTCGGAGCGTCGACAGCGCGCAGCGCGTGGGGCCGTTCAACGCCTGGGCGAGCGTCACGAGGGCCTCCGCCCTGGCCGGGTCGGCCGGAATGAGGCCCGGTTCGCTGTCGGCCACGATTGCCACGTAGCGCGCCCCGGTCATCCGGCGGGCCAGTTCCACCACGGACCGGAAGCGCTCCTCGTCTTCCGCGGCGCGGCCCTGCACCGCCGCCCGCATCATTCCTAACCCGTCCACCTCGTCGGCTGAGGCGATCGCCACGCGTCCGTCGGCGTCCGCGGGACCGCGACTCTCTCCTACGTCCACGGCGATCAGCGTGCGGCTCTTGCGCCCCTGGGCCGTCGCCACGCCTGGCGGCTCCACGGCGTAGCGGGACGTGTACCGCGGATAACGCGCGCTCGGGTCCACGCCCCAGAACACCACGAGGTCCGCCTGCTGACGGATTTCCCCGAGCGTGGCGCCGGCACGCCCGCGGCGCTGAGCCGCGAGCACGGCCGCGGCGGCCGTCGCGGCGAGGCTGTCGATCGCGGCGTGCAGGCGGTCCGCGATGGCGACTCCTTCCCGCTGCGTCTCGCAGGAGACGTCGCCGGCGAGATAGACGAGTGGACGCTTCGCCCCGGAGAGGAGTCTCGCTGCCTCGGTCAGCGCCTGCTCGAGCGACGCGGTGCGGCCATTGACGCGCGTCTCAGCGGGGACGGTCCCGTCCCCGAACCAGGCGGTGCCGAGGGCGCATGCGTTGCGGGCTTCCGCAATGCGGTCCCGTGTCACGACGACGGTGATGTCGTCACAGGCACATCCGCAGCCGAGGCAGGTGACGTTCGCGACGGTGCGATCGGTCATGCGCTGCGCGCCTCGCGGCCCTCGACGTCGCGATACAGCCGGGCGGCGCGGCGCGTGAGGGCCGCGAAGCAGGCCGCGGCGTCCCCTCCGCGCGCAAAGATCGTGCAGATCGGCTCGCGTGGCGCGAATCGAGTCTCGGGCGGCGAGATGTCCCGCACCTCCGCGTCGGAGAGCCACGGCCGCGTGTCGCCCAGCACTCCGGGACGCCGCGCGTACAGGATCGCCTTGCCGACCGCGTCCCCCGTGCGGCGCCGGACGGCCGCGAGGTCGAACGCCGGCAGGCTCTGCCGGCACGCCCGCACGTGTACCTCGAACAGCGATATCCCGTATGCCCGCTCGACCAGCTCCATCGCGGCGGTGTAGCGCGGGTTCACCTCGATTGGGTAGGGAAGTCCCCGCCGCGCCACGAAATCGATACCGTTCACGCCTACCAACCCGAACGCTCGCGTGACCTCCTGGGCGAGGCGCGTCGCCTTGTCGAGGAGGTGCGCGTCCGCTGGAAACTGTGGGTCTCCCGCCGGGCCGAGGATATTACCGCAGTAGCGGAACTGGTCGGCCCCGAACGCGGACTCCCCCACGAGCATGCGCGAGATCCCGAGCGGCATCGCGCGGCGACCGTCCGCCGCGAACACGATGGAGCCAGCCACGCCCGTGATCCGCTCCTGGAAGTAGCTCTTCCTCCGCGGTAACGGGGCTCCGCGGTGCCACACGGCGACGCCGTCGCCGCCTCCCGAGTGGAAGGGCTTCACGACCCAGCCGCCGCGCGAGCCCGGCGGCGGCCGCGTGAGGCGGACGCGCGGACTCGGGAGGCCGGCGTCGCCCACCACCCGGGCGAGGCGCCGTGGGTCGCGCGCACGGGCCAGGACGGCGGGCGGGTTGCCCCAGAGCACCCGATTGGCCGCGAGCGCGCGCACCGCGCCGGGATGGTTTTCGAAGCTCGCTCCGTACACGGCGGCATCGCAGGAAACGTCGCGCACGGCGGCCGCGGCGACGCGCGCGCTGAACCGGCCGTCGGGCCGGACCACGTGCACCTCGCTCGCGCAGGCCGCCAGGTCGAGATCTCCGAACCCGTCGACGGCGACTACCTCGTACCCCGCTCGCACCGCGGACTCCGCGAGCCCTCGAGTCGACACGCCGGCGATGAGGACGCGCGTCATGACCACCCCAGCCGGCGCCGTGCCTGGTCTGGGGGCACCACGTAGAGGTGATCCAAGACCGTGCCCCGCGCCTCTCGGATCGCTAGTCGCTCGACCAGCTCGCGGTTCGCGCCTCCCGCGAGCCCGTCGGCGATGAGCGCCGCCCCCTGGGCTCCCTGTTTCGCCGTACGGGCGAATCCCTCGAGCCGTCGCGTCGGCCCGAACGCCTCGAGCCGGTCGCGGATCGCGCGCTCCAGCGGCTCGACCCGCGCGAGCCGGCCGGAGAGGACGAATTCCCTGGGCGAAGGTACCACGCTCGCGAGCGCGATCGCCGTCTTCACGGTGCTCTCGACCAGCGCATCACGGGCGACCTGCTCGGCGGGCGTCTCCGGGTCGGCGAGACGTTCGGGCGAGGCGGTAGTGTCATCCCAACCGGCGATCGTGGCCGCGCCGCCCCGGAACAGCATCGCTTTAGTCACTTCCCGTGCGAGATAGGCGACCTCGCCGTCGAGCGCCCCCGCGGCTCGAAACCCGAGCGGTCCCGCACTCCCGCCGACCCCGTCCACGATGCGGCCCGCTGTGACCGCCACGGCGGCGGTGAAGGCGCCACCCAGCTCGAGCAGCACGAGCGAGACGTTCGCCGCCGCACTCCCGCCGTCGATCCGCCGGGCCTGCTCGGATACCGCCAGCGCCGCCGCGCACACTTTCTCCGCCGTACCCATGTCCACGCGGTTCACCTTGCGATGCGTGGGCACCGTGGGCAGGTGCACCACGCCGGGTGTCAGCACGACCGGCAATGCGGTCCGCGCCAGCGTGCGTACCAGGTTGCGGAGCCCGCCGACGCCCCCGGTCTCTCCGGGGGCGGCGAGGAACGCGAGCCGCAGATCTTCCTCGGTGGCGTCCTGAACGCGCCTGAGCGGCAGGCCGTACCCGGACGGGCCGGCGATGAGATCGAGTGACCCTGCTTCCTCGAGCTGGGCCACGAAGCCCGCCGGGTCGGCCAGCGCCTCGGCGGTGGGCCAGGAGCGGTCGAGAAACAGGCGGCCGTCGTCCAGCCCGCAGAGATCGACGCTCACCGTCCCGGGGTCGATGCCGATGACGCGGGGCATCGGCTCACGGCTTCGGCGCCATCAACTCCCGCGCGACGTCGGCGATGGTCTCGGCGTCCAGCACGAGGTCGTTGCGCTCGAACAGGCGCGCAATGCACGCCTTGTGCACTTTCATCTTGAGGTTTCCGATGGCGAGCGCGCCGAAGCACGCCACGCCTTCCTTGATCACGCCGTCGTCCATCAGCTCCACCCCTTCGACTCCGAGCGGAGGGACTGCGTTCACGTCCGCGACCACCTTGAGTCCCGGCCGGTTGGCCCAGGCCTGCTTGGGAACCAGCATGACGCCCGCCGGCCCCGCGTTCAGCAGCAGCTCCGCCCGCTCGCAGGCGCGGATCGCCTCGCGTGCGTCCGGCATCGTGATGGCGCGCACGGAGCCGCCGAAGCGCTTGAGCACGAGCGCCCGCGCCCGCTCGCCCGCGTCGGCCTTGCGCGACGTGATGCACACGTCCGCCCCCGCCTTGGCGAACAGCCCGGCGGCCCGAATCCCGACGGGCCCGGTCCCGGCAACGATCAGGACGCGCTTGCCGCGCACTTCACCGCCCACCGTTTGGACCATCTTCGCCACGGCCGCGACCGCGGTCGTGTTCGACCCGTTGGAGTCGAGCATCGCGGATACCGTGAACGGCTTGAACATCGCCTTCGTCGCCGCGGCGAGCAGCTGCTCGCCCACGGCCATGTCCGCCCCGCCGACGAAGACGGCGGTGTTCTTGAGGTCCTTGGGGCCGCGCGTGAAGATGCAGCCGTGGATCAGGTCGCGGACGTCGGGTTCCGTGATGTCCCCGTAACTCATCACCTCGTCGGCGCCGGCGTCGTAGGCCACCACCCGATCGAACACACTCGGCAGCCGGGAGCTGTCGAGCTGCAGCAGGAGCTTGCGCATCAGGGTTCATGCTCCACGATGAGTCGGCGCACGGCTCGAAAAGCAGTCGAGGGGCGGCAGCCCGCCCCTCGACATGAACGTCAGGCGACTGCCGGTGAGATCAACCCTTGTCCGCGCCGCCCGCGAACGGATGCGACGCCGTCTTCGCCTGGGAGATCACCTGGTCGATCTTCGGCTGGCCCTTGAGGGCGCGCTCGATCGATTCCTTGGTCGCCCGATAGTTGTAATCGAAGATCTTCTTGTCGTTCTTCGCCTCCCAGTGGATGAACACACCCACCAGGATGCAGTAGTCGTCCACTTTGTCCCGCGGGATGATGCCCGAGGACACGCTGTCCACCACCGCGCGCGCGACCGCCGCCTGCGCTGGGCCGAACATCTGCACGGCCTGCGTGGCGTTCTTGATGGTGACCTTGTTGAAGAGAATCGTGTCCGGCTTCGCCGGCAGGTTGGGCGTCACGACGGCGAGCAGCTTGGTGAAACCGTCGGTGTTGTTCGACAACGTGCTGACGAAGGCTTGCCCCGCGTGGCCCGACTTCGACCCGATGATCAGATCGATGTGGGCGACCTCATTCCCGTCGCCTACCAGAGACTCGCCAATGAAGAAATCCGCTGCCATAACTACCTCCCGATCCGGATGGGGTCCACGAATTTCACTGCCGGCCGTCACGAATGCGGTGTTGAGAGCAACGTGGCCAAGAGGGGGTGTGGGAAGCCACGCCGTCCCGCGTCTGCGGGTAGCTCCTACGGAACCGTATCGATGGGGTGCTAACCTGCCGGCCGCTCCAATGGGTGTCAAGGCCGTGCAGCGTCCTTGCTCATCGCTTGATCTCTGACTAGCGTCAGGTATATGGATGCGATCGCACAGATCCGGCGGTTCAATCGAACGGTGACCCAGGAGATCGGCGTGCTCGAGGAGCGCTTCCTCGGGCGCGATCGCTCGCTGGGCGCGTCACGCCTGCTGTTCGAGATCGGCGCGAATGGTATGGAAATTCGACAGCTGCGGGCGCGCTTGAACTTGGACTCCGGGTATGCCAGCCGCCTGCTGCGGGGGCTCGAGGCCGAGGGCCTCCTCCACACCGTCCGATCGTCGGGCGATGCGCGAGTGCGGCACGTGACGCTGACGCCGGCGGGCCGAAAGGAGCTGGCGCTGCTGAACCGCCGATCGGATCAGGCCGCCGGTTCACTCTTGAGGCGGCTTCCTGAGGCCCAACGACCTGCCTTCGTCGCCGCCCTGGGAGCCGTGGAGCGGTTGCTCCTCGCGAGCGCAGTCCGCCTCCGCGTGGAGAATCCGCGGGGCCGGAGAGCGCAGTACTGTCTCCAGCGCTATTTCGAAGAGCTCGCCGCGCGCTTCGAGCGCGGCTACGATCCCGCGCTCGGTATTCCGGTTGCTGCGACGGAGGTCACGCCTCCCCAGGGGTTTTTCGTCGTGGCCACGCTGAACGGCGAGCCGGTGGGGTGCGGTGCGCTGAAGTGCCACGCCGACTACGGCGAGATCAAGCGCATGTGGGTGGCCCCGGCATCCCGCGGTCTGGGGATCGGGAAGCGGATCTTGCAGCGGCTCGAGGCCTTGGCGCGGAAACGACGCGTGCCGTTGCTCCGGCTCGAGACCAATAAGACCTTGACCGAGGCGCAAGCCCTCTACCGGAGCAGCGGATTCGGGGAGGTGCGGCCCTTCAACGACGAGCCATATGCGCACTATTGGTTCGAAAAGGCGCTCTAGGTCTTATCCCGGCGGCGCCTCGCCCGTCGCCACCCGCCATACTTCGTCCGCGAGCCACTCCAGCCGCTGCTGCGCGTAGTCGAGCTCCGCGGGCGTCATCTCCTTCGCCCGACGGGCAATCTGGCGCGCGTGGCCGAGCAGGTCGTCCAGGACCTCCCGCAGCGGCCGGTTTTGGCGACGCTCGGCGCGCGGCTTCGGACTCATGCGCTCTGGATACCGAGGGCCCGCTCGTCGGCGATCTTGAACTCCCCGGCTGCCGCCCGTACCGTCGAAGCGAGCCCCCGCTCCGCGAGGTAGCTCTCGACCAGTCGCAGGCCGAGGTAGTACCCCGAGCGCTCCGGCAGCACCTTCCCCGCCGTCAGGCGGGCCGCGGGGCTCATGCCCCCCGACAGGAAGCGCAGGCGCAGCCCTAGCCCCGTCTCGTCCAGGAGCGGTGCCGCCGCGCGTCGCAGGAAGGCGTCGAGCTCACGGATGCGACGGTACTGCCGGCGGGTGTAGCCGGAGTATTCCCACGGCTCGAACCCGGGCGCCACGGCCTGCGCCGCGGCTACGGCGGCCCCCTCGTTCGCGAGCAGCTCGCGCAAGCTGGCCCTGCTGCCGGTGTCCCAGTAGTCGTAGTAGCCGCGCAGGTCGGCCACCAGGCGCTTCAGGTCGGACCGGCTCGTCGGCGATGTGTACCGCACTGCGTGCGCCACCTCGTGCGCGATCCACAGCGGCAGGAGGTGCGGCGCGAGTCCCATGCCGTACGTGTGCGGATTGGCGCGCCCGGTAAAGTGCTCGAGGCACACGAAGGCCATGCCGCGCCCCCCCACCACCAGCTCGCCTGCGTTGGCGGCGCCCACACCCACCATGAGGTAGAGGTCCACCGCGCAGTCCGCCTCGAAACGCTCGAGCGAGCGTTGCAGCGCGTCCTCCGCGATCGCGGCGACGTCCACGTCTTCGAGCAGCCGCCCGAGATCGCTGCGGTCGGCGCGCAACGCGGCCGCGATCACCTGCTCCGCGTGCGGCGACGTCGGATCGAGTACGTAGTTGTGCCAGTAGCTCTGCAGCACCGGCTTGTGGCGCTCGAGATATTCGTGATAGGCCGCGGTGGGATCGCGCGCGGCGAGGATCGCGAGGAACTCCGGCACGAGATTGACGAGCATGAGGCGGCCGGCCCCAATTTGGGAACCGGCCGCCCCGGAGACAAGCGCGTAATCGTCCCGGGGCAACTGGGGACGGGACGCGACCGCTTGACAATTCTACGAGGTGTGGTCGCGCATCTTGCGGCTCATCTCGGCGAGGAAGCGCCGCTCGGCGGGGGTGAGACTGTCGATGCCGCGTGCCGAGATCTTGTCGAGCACGCGGTCGATTTCCGCCTGCGCGGGATCGCGCTCGACCCGGCGCGGTGGCTTGGGCGCGTCGCTCGCCCGCGCGGCGCGCCCCGGATGGACGAGCACGCTGGGCTCCGTCCGACGCCGCAGGTTGCGCTCGGCGCGTCCCAGCCGCCAGTCGCCGATCTTCAGGTAGAGGAACCCGGTGGCGAACCCGCCGAGGTGAGCGAGGTGCGCCACACCGTCGCTCGTGGGGAGGAGCGCGAGGACGAGCGTGACCGCGACATAGAACGTGACGAGCCACTTCGCGGGAATCGGCGTGGGCAAGAGGAACACGTTGATGGGCTGGTCAGGCCAGGCCCAGGCGAACGCGAGCAGCACGCCGTACACCGCGGCGGACGCACCCACGACCAGGGTGACAGGCCGGAACTGCATGAGCACGAACGACAGCGCGGCGCCTCCCAACCCGCACAACAGGTAGTAGCGCAGAAACGCGCCACCGCCCATCCGCTCCTCGACCTGCGGTCCGAACACAAACAGGGCCAGCAGATTGAACGCGAGGTGGAGGAAGTTGCCGTGGAGAAACATGTAGGTGACGAACGTCCACGGCCGCGCGAGGGCGGTGAGCGGCACGAACCCGAACGTGGCGAGGAAGGCCGGGCTGACGAACAGCGTCACCTGGAGCAGGAAGACGACGAGGTTGGCGACGACCAGCCGCCGCACCCACGGCGTCATACCGAACATCCGCTGCGGGTCCATCGTGTAGTTATCCCCCGCGCCCGCTCCCCGAGTTCCCCGCGAGCCGGCAGATGCGCTCGCACAGCTCCGGAAACTCGATCCCGGCGGCCCGGGCGGCCTGGGGCAGGAGGCTGGTGCGTGTCATGCCGGGGAGCGTGTTGGCCTCCAGGCAAAAGATGTCGCCCTCGGGGCTCAATCGGAAGTCGACGCGCGAATACCCCCCGAGCTTGAGGGCCCGGTGCGCCGTGAGCGCCAGCTCCTGCAGCTGCCGCGCCAGTTTCGTGTCGACCGTCGCCGGGAAAATCTCCTCCGACATCCCCGGCGTGTACTTGCATTCGTAGTCGAACAGCTCGTGCTTCGGAATGATCTCGCCCACGGGCAGCGGCACGTCGCCCAGCACACCCACCGTGAGCTCCCGCCCGGCGATGAACTGCTCCGCCATGACGTCGGCATCGTACGCTCTCGCGACCCGAACCGCCGCGTCCAGCCCCTCGGCGTTGCGCAGCAGCGTCATCCCCACGGAGGAGCCCATCCTCGACGGTTCCTTGTCCATGGCGAGCGCGCTCGCCAGCGCCCCGCTGCCGGTATACGGCACGCCGATGACGTCGAGCACCGCCTGCAGGATCCCACCCTCGCCGCGTCCCCCGTGCAGGCAGAGGAACAGCACATCCGCGCCGGTGACCTCCTTGCGCTCGGCCAGTCCGTTCGAGAGCATCGCCCGCTCGCGGTCGTCGAGCTCGGCCACGGCGGGCGGCTCCCGGCCCACGGCAGGCGTGAGCAGCCGCTGCTCGTCGGTCGGGGAGAGGAGCCCGGTCACCGTGTCGACCACGCGGACCGCGTGCCCGCGACTCCGTAACGCCTCCACGATCTGGGCGGCGCCGGCGAACGCCACCGTGCGCTCCGGCGTCGCGCCGCCGGTGATCACCGCGATCTGCATCAGTGGATCCCGGCGAGCTGGTGGAGCACGTCGTAGCGGGTGACGATCCCTGCGATCTTGCCGTCGCGTCGCACCAACGCCGCCGGCGTCTCGCGCGACAGCAGGGTCGTCAGCCGCTCAACGGGAAGATCGGCATCTACCACCGGGAACGGCGCATCCATCACGTCCTCGACCGGCTGGTCCAGCGTCGCCGGCTGCTCGAGCGCCCGCCCCATGAGCATCTGCTCCGAGACCGCCCCCACCCCGTCGCCGCCATCCAGCACCGGCAGCTGCGACACGTTGTACGTACTCATCAGGTTCAACGCCTGGCGCACCGTCGCCGTGCGAGCGACGGAGATCAGCGGCGGCGCGCCCGAGTTCCGCGCCTCGAGGACGTGTCCGACCGACACCCGCTCGGCGTCGAGAATCTGATTCTCCCGCAGCCACTCGTCGTTGAAGACCTTCGAGAGGTACCGCTCCCCGGTGTCGGCCAGGACGGTCACCACCAGCGCCTGCGGGTCGTTCACCCGGCGCGCCACGTCGAGCGCCGCCACCACATTGACGCCGGTCGACCCTCCCGCGAACAGGCCCTCTTCCTTCGCCAGGCGGCGCGCCATGAGGATGGCGTCCTTGTCGGACACTGTGATCCACTCGTCGATCACATCCCAATGGAGCGACGTCGGCAGCTTGTCCCCGCCGATCCCCTCGACCTTATAGGGATGGCCCTCGGTCTTCTGCCGAGTGCGCGCGTACTCGGTGTAGATCGAGCCGGCCGGGTCGCCGGCGATCACGCGGACCCGGGGGTTTTTCTCCTTCAGGAACCGGCCGGCCCCGCTGACGGTGCCGCCCGTCCCCGGCGCGCAGACGAAGTGGGTGATCTTTCCCGCCGTTTGGTCCCACAGCTCGGGCCCCGTCGTGCGGTAGTGCACTTCGGGATTGACCGGGTTGTAGTGCTGGTCGGCGAAGATGGCGTTGGGATGCGCCGCGGCAATCGCCCGCCCTTTCATGATGTAATTCTCGGGGTGGTCGGGGGGGACGGCGGTCGGCGTGATGATGACCTCGGCGCCCAGCGCGCGCAGCAGTCGCGCCTTCTCCTGCGACATCTTGTCCGGCATGGTGAAGATGCAGCGGTAGCCCTTCACCGCCGCGGCGAGCGCGAGCCCCACCCCCGTGTTACCCGACGTCGCCTCCACGATCAGCCCCCCGGGCTTGAGCCGCCCCTCGCGCTCGGCGGCCTCGATCATCGCCAGCCCGATCCGGTCCTTCACGGAGCCGCCAGGATTGAAGTACTCCGCCTTGGCGTACACCGGCGTCCGGATCCCCTGCGTGACGCGGTTCAGCCGGACCAGCGGGGTCCAGCCGATCGTCTCGAGGATGTTGCCGTACGGCTTAGTGTGGGACGGCATTCGTATCCCGCTTGGCCGCGCTGTCCGGGACGGCACGGGTCGAGTCGACGAGCCGCGGGAACGTGTCCCGCTTGGCCGGCGTCGTGTCGCGCCGCGCCGGGCGGACAGGAGTCGCCGGCGTCGTCACCGGCGGGGGAGCCGGAGTCGGGCGGGGACGCGTGGTGTCTGGCCCCCCCCGTGAGACGGCACCACCCGCCTGCGGGTGGCGAAACTCGACGGGTTGCAGGAAGGCGGTAGCGATGGACAGGCCGTGCCGCCGGGCGGGAGCGAACCGCAGCTTGCGCGCACCGGTGAGCGCAGCCGAGTCGAGCGCGGGGTAGCCGCTCGATTCGGCCACGCGGGTCGATTCCGACGTGAGCCGCCCGGTGGAATCGACGAACAGGCGCAGCACCACGTCGCCTTCGACCTTCTGGTCGTACAGCCGGGGTGGGTACTGGATCGGCGAATCAGCGTTCAAGGCCACGGGGGGCTCCTGATCGGGGGGAGACCCGGGGGACCCCGTTCCCGACTGCTCGGCCGGCGGGGTGCGGTGACATCCGGCGGCCCCGAAGATCGCGAGGCCGGCGCACACCATGGTCCAGACTCTCATGGTCCCTCCGCGAGCTGCTTCTTCCAGGCCGCGAGCCGATTCAACGCCTCGAGCGGCGACAGCGCGTTGACGTCCAGCCGATCGAGTTCCTCGAGCAGCGGATGCGGGCTTCCCGACGGGCTGAACAGGCCGAGCTGGGCCGCATCGGGAGGTGCCGGCGGCGCCTGGTGCGCCACGTGGTGACCCGCTTCGAGCAGCCCGAGGACCTGCCACGCCCGACTCACGACCGCGGGGGGCAGCCCCGCGAGCCGGCCCACGTGGATGCCGTAGGAGCGGTCGGCGCCGCCCGGCTCGAGCCGGTGCAGGAACACGATCTCGTCCCCGGCCTCGCGCACGGCCACGTTGAAGTTGCGCGCGTGGGCAAGCTCTTCGGTGAGCTGGGTGAGCTCGTGATAATGGGTCGCGAAGATCGTCTTGCAACCGATCGTGTTGTGGAGGAACTCCGTCACCGCCCAGGCGATCGCGACGCCGTCGTAGGTGGATGTCCCCCGCCCAATCTCATCGAGCAGCACCAGGCTTCGCGCCGTCGCGCCATGCAAGATGGCGCTGGTCTCGCTCATCTCCACCATGAACGTCGACTGGCCGCGCACCAGATTGTCCGACGCCCCTACCCGCGTGAACAGCCGGTCCACCGCGCCTACGACCGCCCGCCGCGCGGGGACGAATGCCCCCATCTGGGCGAGCAGGACGCACAATCCGACTTGCCTCAGGAGCGTCGACTTCCCTGCCATGTTCGGCCCGGTGAGCAGGATGACGCGACCGGCTTCGTCGAGCAGCACGTCATTCGGGATGAATGCCTCGCGCGCCATCATGCGCTCGACCACCGGATGGCGGCTTCCTTCCAGCACGATGGTAAAGCCGTCGTCGACCTCGGGCCGTACGTAGCCCTCCCGGTGGGCGAGGTCGGCGAGCGCGCCCCACACGTCGAGCCGGGCGAGCACACTGGCCGTCGTCTGCACCCGGGCGATCGCCTGCGCCACCCGGACCCGCAGCGTGTCTACCAGCTCGGCCTCGCGCGCCGCGATTCGCTCCTCGGCGCCCAGCACCTTGGCCTCGTACGCCTTGAGCTCGGGAGTGACGAACCGCTCGGCGCCGGACAGCGTCTGGCGCCGCTCGTAGTCCGCCGGCACACGGTCCCGGTGGGGGTTGGTGATCTCGAGGTAATACCCGAAGACCTTGTTGAACCCGACCTTGAGCGAGGAGATGCCGGTGCGCTCGCGCTCCCGTGCCTGGAGCCCCGCGATGTACTGTTTCCCCCCGTCGCGAGCGTTCTTGAGCTCGTCGAGCTCGTGATCGTACCCGGCCCGGATGGCGTCCCCGTCGGACGCTTGAGCCGGCGGACGCTCGACGAGCGCCCGGGCGAGCTCGTCGCCCAGGTCTTGGAGCAGATCGAAGCGGTCCGCGGCCTCCTCGAGCAGCGAGGCCTGCCCGCGCGCCTCCAGGCCGTCCAGGGCCGCGCGCACGTCGGGCAGGCGGAGAATCGAATCGCGCAACGCGCCCAGCTCGCGTGGCACGGCGCGCCCCAGCGCGGCGCGACCCGCCAGACGCTCGACGTCGCGTACGCCATCGAGCGCTTCGCGCAGGCGGTCCCGCCCGCGCGCGTCGCCGACCAGGACCTCCACCGCGTCCAGGCGCGCGGTAATGTCCGCCGGGTCCACGAGCGGCGCGAGCAGCCAGCTGCGCAGCAGGCGGGCACCCATCGGCGTCATGGTGCGGTCGAGAACGTCCAGCAAAGTGGTCCCGGCTGCGCCGGGAGCGCCGGAGGCGCCGGCCCGGAGCGGCTCCACGAGCTCGAGGTTGCGCCGGGTCATCTCGTCGAGCGGGAGCACGTCGCCGCGCCGCACCAAGCGGGGGCGCGCGAGGTGCGGCAGTCCCCCGGGCTTCAACTCCCGCGCGTAGCGGAGCAACGCCCCCACCGCGCCCAGCGCGGGGCGGTCGCCCGGCTCGACGCCAAGCCCGTCGAGGGTAGCCACTCGGAAGGTGCGTGCCAGGTCCTCGCGCGAGAGCTCGGGATCGAACTCCCATGCCTCGCGCTCCGTGCGCACGGTGCCCGGAACCACGAAGGCAGAGGGCGTGCCGCTGGGAAGTACGACTTCCCGGGGCTCGTACCGTGTGAGCACCGCCGCGAGGTCCTCCAGTGCCGCGGTCTCGAGTAGCAGCTCGCCGGTCGTGAGATCGAGTGCTGCTATACCGACCGGCGCGCTCCGAGCGTCGACCGCCAGGAGGAAATTGTTCCGGCTGCGCTCGAGCCAGTCGTCGGCGAGAACGCTGCCCGGGGTGACGGTCTCCACGACGGCGCGCCGCACCAGACCCTTGGCGAGCTTGGGGTCCTCTACCTGCTCGCAGATCGCCACGCGGTGACCCAGGCCGATCAGCCGCCGCAGGTACTCGGTCGCCGCCTTGACGGGCACGCCGGCGAGGGGCACCTCCGCGGCGCCGCCGTTGTTCCGCGACGTGAGCGTGAGGCCCAGTTCCCGAGCGGCGAGCCGTGCGTCGTCCTCGAACATCTCGTAAAAGTCCCCCATCCGGAAAAACAGAATCGTATCGGGATGTCGGGCCTTGATCTCGCGATACTGCTGCATCAGCGGAGTGTCCGCCTCGACTCGCGGCGTCATGGCTCCTCCACCACAAACGGCTGGCCTCCGAGGCGGGTCTTGAGACGTCGTTGGGTTTGCGTGGCTTCGTCGTGCGTTCCGTACCGCCCCACCCGCACCTTGAAGAGGCCGCTGGTGTCCCGCACCACGCGGGCGTCGAAGCCCATCACTTTCAGGCGGGTGAGCATCTCGTCCACTTGCGCCGCGCTCTTTACGGCCAGCACCTGAACGGCGTACGTCGCGGCGGCGACTGGAGGCTTCGCTTGGGTGTCGACTGCGGGGGCGGAGGCGCAGCGCGAGGCGTAGAAGTTCACCTGATTCTTGAATTCCACGTCGCTGCCCGCGCCGTCCAACGCCTCGCGGATCAACGTGCAGCCGTGCGCGTCATCCTTGAGGTCAAAGTAGGCGCGGGCGCCCCAAAAACCCGCCCGGGCCCGCAACGGGGAATCAGGATAATCGAGTCGCAACCGCTCCGCCGCTTGGACGGTGGCCGCGTGGTCGCCTTGGGCAAAGTAGAGCTGGGTGAGGAGCACGAGCGCCGAGTCGGCCCAGACGGACCGGCCGTACTCGACCACAACGCGCTGTAGGTTGGTCGCGGCGGTCGCCGCGTCGGCTGCGATACGGCCCGCGACAAAGAGCACGCCGGGATACACGGAATCCTGCGGCGACAGGCCGGCGAGCAGTCGGCGAACCATGGCCCGCGCCGAGTCCGGGCGGGTCTGCGCGACCCGCAGGGCGGCCAGGCGGACGGTGTCCCTCTGGGCCGACAGCCGGACGGGAACACCGGCGGTCAAGAGCGCGGCAGCCACGACGAGTACCCGTCCGACCCTCATGCCGCCTCCTTCGCCCGCACGCCCCACGACAGCACCAGCTGCTCCAGGATGCCGGCTTCATCCGTCAGCGTGGTCGACTTGAGGGCGCGATCGGCGTCGGCAGTCAGCCGCAGCGCGTGGCGCAGCTCCCCGGCGGTCCAGAGCTCCGCCCATTTGGCCCAGCGGCGAGCCGTCTGCTGCCAGCTCCCTAGGCCGTACGGTCGTGCCGCCCGGAGATGCGACAGCAACACACCCTCCAGGCGGTCGCCTCGCGCGCCGCCGCCGCGCCGCGCGTCGCGGTCGAGCTCCGCCCGCGCGAGCGCCGTGCCGACGAGGGAGGTGCCGAGCGCGCTGAGCATGCGGACTCCGCTCATGCCTGCCTGTTCGAGCACCGGCTCGACGAGCGCGGCGGCGGCTGGTGCGCGCCGCTCGAGGGCTGCATCCACGAAATCCTGCACTGTATCACCGCGGCGCACGCCGACAAGCGCGGCCACCTCATCGCGCGTGGCCGGCCGCCCTGCGCACAGTGGCGCGAGCTTCTCGAGCTCGCGGGCGAGGCCGCTGAGGTCGGCTCCTACGCTGGCGAGGAGCAGTTCCCCGGCCTCGGGCGTGAGCGTAAACCCCAGCTGCTTCGCGCGGTGGGTCATCCAGCGCTCGACCCGCTCCGGGGGCAGCGCCGTGACCTCCACGGCGGTCGCCCGCCGCACGAGCTCGGCGTCGGGCGGCTCGGCGGTGCCGTGCACCAGCACCAACACCGTGGTGGGATTGGGAGAATCGACATAGCGGAGCAGCTCCTGGCGCACCTTGGCGGTCTTGCGAAGCTGCTCCATTCCCCGGAGGACGACGGCCCGGGTGGCGGTGAGCATGGGGGGCGTGTTCACCAGGGCATTGAAGGCCTCAGGGTCGAGCTCCGCGGCTGCCCGCTGGTCGACGTTGAAATCGCGGGCGGCCGGGTCGACCGCGCGCTCGAGGAGGGCGCGCACCGCCTCGTCCTTCAGCACGTCCTCCTCGCCATGGAGATAATAGACGGGATCCGGCGCGCGCTGCTTCAGGCTCCGAAGCAGCGCGTCAAAGGTGAGCGCCCCCATACGGGGCGGAAGTTACCGTGACCTCGAGTCGAGAGAAAGCCTACCGCCCCGCAGATGCGGGCTCGACCAGTACGGAGCCGTCGGGGGGGGCCTGGGGCTGCGCGAACACGCTCGCGCGCGGGTCCTGGAAGGAAACGAACGGCACACCGGTCTGGACGACCGGATTCGGGAAGGGAACGGGCGGGAGCACCGGCGCGCGCGCGACGTCGGGCCGCCGGACGCCTTCGAGCGCTAGCAGCGCGAGTGCGGCCGCGACGAACAACGCCGCGGCAACGCGCGCGCTCGCCGGTACGTCCCGGGTAGCCCCGCGCTCGCGCTCGAGCCGGGCGTCGAGCCGGCGCCGGAAGTCGCGCGAGGGCTCGATCGTCTCCGCGGCCCGCAAGGCGAGCACGCCACGCCGTACCGCGCCGTCGTACCGTCGGCAACCGGGACAGCGCGCGAGGTGACGCTCGAAACGGCGCAGCTCGCGCGGCGCGGTAATCAGGCCGTCACGAAAATCCGTATACCGTTCGAGGAATTCGGCGCACCTCATGACGAGAATCTATTACCGTCAGGACGGAACTGTGTTCCCACGCCGGCTCCGAGAGGGGGGAGCCGGCGAGACCGGCAGGCTGGGGGGGGGTTGCCTACTCCAGCAGCGGCCCGATCAGCTGGGCGAAGCTGTTCCGGGCCCGATTGAGGCGGCTCTTCACCGTGCCCAGGTTGCAGCCCGTGATATCGGCGATCTCGGCGTAGCTCTTGCCTTCCAGCTCACGCAGCACGAAGACCGCCCGGTGGTGGGTGGGCAGCTGGTCCACGCACTGGTCCACGGCTTCCTTAAGGAAGCGTTTGCGGTACAGGTCATCCGGCCGGGCGGTGGTGTCTTCGAACTGCAGCGGCCGGCGGAGCTCATTCTTCGCGAGATTCGACGCGATGGTGTAGATCCAGGTCGAGAACTTCTTTGTCTGGTCGAACCGGTGGAGGTGCCGGAATACACGGATGAAGACTTCCTGCACGAGGTCTTCCGCCCGCTCTCGGTCTCCGATCGTCCGATTGATGAAGTTGAGCAGCCGGGTCTGGTAGCGGTCCACCAGGGTGCCGAAGGCTTGGTGGTCGCCCGAGAGGTGCTCAAGCACCAGCCGGCCATCGTCCAACTCGTGCAGCGCCTGGCGCTCGAGGGCGCGCGGCGTCACGACTACCTGGCCATTCCGCTTGAGGGTTGCTGGCATGGAGCGCTCCCAGTTCGAGCCTGCACTCCCACTCCTACAAAAGATACGGCACGAACCGTACCCGTCGCATCACCCACGTAACCATCGATCCGGCCACAGCTTCACCAGCCCAGCGTCGAGTCGGCTCGACACGTCCGTCCTCGTCGGGGGACAGCAGGTTGCTACATCTTGAGGACGAACCCGGCCATATAAAGGATAGCCACAATGGTCTTTGCGTCTCGCACTTCGCCGTCCCGAATGCGGGCCAGGACCTGCGACAGGGGCTGTGGCACGACCTCGATGAACTCGTCGCGCTCGCGCGACGGTGCCCCTGCTGTCAGCCCGCTCGCCAGGTAGATGTGGATCACCTCATCCGTGAAGCCGGGTGTGGTCCAGATCGAGGTCAGCCGCTGCAGGCGCCCGGCTGTGACTCCAGTCTCTTCGAGCAGCTCGCGCCGGGCGCACGCCTCCGGGTCTTCGCCCGGGTCGAGGGTACCGGCCGGGATCTCCCACAGCAGGCCGCCCGTGGCATAGCGGAACTGCCGGATCAGGAGGATCGTGGGATCGCGATCGGTGTGTGGATCGGAGGCACACGGCACGATCGCGGCGGCGCCCGGATGGCGAATGATCTCCAGCTCCCCCGTGGAGCCGTCGGGGAACCGCACCGTGTCGACGTCGAGGCGCACGACCCGGCCGGTGTAGACCGGGCGGCTTTCGAGCTGCATAGGCACCCTCAGCGGTTGAAGAGCCAGGTGAGGGGGACTTTGAACCCCTCGGCGAGGAAGTAGGTGACGTTGCGACGCGGATTCGACCGGATGGGGGAGTTGGTGGCAGGCGACGTGAAGGGCAGGAGGCCCAGCCGGGTGGCGATGATCCGGAGGCGCAGCATGTGAAAGCCGTCGGACACGAGTAGGACGCGGCGACTCTCCTTCCCGGAAAACCAGTGGGCGACGCCGTCAAGCGAGGACGACGTGCTCCCCCCGGCCGGCAGCCCGACGACCGCGCCGTCGGGGAGCCCGGCCTTCACGAGATAGCGCCGTCCGACGTCCGATTCACTCAACGTGTCGCCCGATCCCACGCCGCCGGTCACGAGCACCACGGGCGCGAGGCCGCGCTGGTACAGCGCCGCCGCATGGTCGAGCCGCGCGCGGAATACCGGCGACGGTCGACCGTTGTACTGGGCGGCGCCGAGCACGGCGATCGCGTCGGCCGAGCGCGCCTCGTCGTGCGCGCCGGCGAGCGCTACGGCGACGACGACGGCCGCCCAGCCGAAGGTGAGCGCGACCATGAGCGTCCCCGCCGCGACGACCTTGCGGCGCAGAGTCCAGAATGGCATGGGGGAAAGACAACAAGGGAAGGGGGTAGAGGGAAGGGGGCTAAAGGCTCAGCCAGTAGTTGAACTTCACCAAGAGCACGTTGGTCGGTGGATCGAGAAACATCTCGTGGCCGAGATAGTGTCCGAGGTCGAGCATGGGGTCGAGGAGATTGGCGAACCGCGACTGGCTCCAGACGAAAAACACCGTGGACCCGGGGCGGTACTCCCATCGCAACACTGCATTTGAGCGGAACGAGCGGACGCGGCTGTCGGGGTTCGAGAACTGGAAGCTGTCGCTCGGCGCGACCGCGGGCGCCGGGTGCACGGTGTACACGGTCGTGCCGGGGTCGTAGGTAATGGTCGAGCCGTTGTCACGCCCGTACACGTTGAAGGTGAACGTACGTGGCGTCTTGAGCTCCTTGAAGTTCGTGTAGCGTCCCGCGAAGGTGAACGGCTGCGCGTACAACTGGAAGCTGAGTGTGGGCGTGAATGTGAGGTTCAGGCGGGTTGTCAGGTCGAGCTGGCGCTGGCTGAGCTCCCCGAAGACGTACCGGACGCCGTAGGTCGCCGTGGCAGCCGCGTCGTCCTGCGACGTGACGAACTGGGCGGCGGTGACGCCTCTGACATAACTCGGCCCGATCTGGACCGACATCGCCGCGCTGGGCCGCAGGTTGATCACCGGGCTCACTGTGAAGGACCAGGTGCCGCCGGCGTCACGGAAGTACTGAGTATTCAGGGTACCGTTGACGGGTTGCCGAGTGTCCGACGTGATGGTCGCGCCCGCCTGCCACTGCGCGGGCGCCACGGCGGCGGGCCCGCCACGTGTGAGCCGGTCATCTATCCCGCGCTGCTGCTGATACACGAATACGTTGGCGCTCCAGTAATTCAGGAGCTGGCCGAACACGTCGATGTCGCGGGCGAACTGGATGCGGTCCCCTCCGAAGTTCCAGGCGAAGGCGAGTGGGTCCAAGCCGATGCTTGCCTGTCGGAAGACGCGGCCGGGCTTCGTCCAGCGATGGCCCACGAACAGGTCTCCCGCGGTGCGATCGGTACGGCGTTGGAAGCCGAGGTCGTTGACCTCGAAACCGGGCGTCGTGGTGCTCAGCGCGAACCCCCAATTGGAGTTGCCACCCTCCTTGTTGATGGAGAAGTCCGCGCCGACCCCGGAGAGCGAAGTGCGGCGCGGATCGTAGCGCCGCCTCAGGTACGGGGCATCCGGCCGCTGGTAATACCGAGTGGACTGTTCCTGGGTGAGCCGCATGGCGAGGGTGTCGCCGGTGACGTGCGAGGCTCCGAGGGAGGC
>QHUD01000153.1 GCA_003221085.1 Gemmatimonadota bacterium | reverse complement strand
CGGCACCTCGATCGCCGCGGCGTGCGGTTGCGGGCCGTCCCACGTTGCTCCCGGTCCGACTCCCCATCCCACCGTGACGCCACCGCTCGTGAGGCGGAAGGCACCGTTCGGGAGCGAGGGCGCGAGCCCGCGCGGCGCGAACGTCGATGAGCCGATCACCGCCGGCCCGGGAACCGGTCCGCGGGCGGCCACGCGCGGCACGCCGGCTTCCGCAAATCCCGTCAGGTGGGGCAGGGCGAAGATCGCGGCGGTCTCCGCCCCGATGAACGTTTCCCAGCGCTCGCGGATCAGGTGCGCGCCGGCCCGCAGTTCACACAACGGGCGCGCGCCGACGAACGGCGCCCAGGCGGGAGCGGGAGCCGGATCGAGCAGGTAGAGGGCGTGGGGGGGGGTCACAGCCGCTGCACGAGTTCCTTCAGGCGCTCGGCGCGGCCCGTGGGCATCACGAGCGTGTGGCCGTTCGCCCGCACGACCACCATGTCTTCCAGACCCACGACGGCGACGTGCTCGTTCTCCGACCAGATCACCGACCGACGCACGTCGTCCGCCACAGTGGCCTTCCCGACGACCACGTTGCCATGCGCGTCGGGCTGGCGGATCCGCAGCAAGGCGTCCCAGGAACCGATGTCGTCCCATGCGAAGCTCCCGGCCACGACCGCGAGCCGCTTGGTGCGCTCCAGCACGGCCACGTCCACGGCCACGGGCCGGACGGCGGCGAAAAAGCCGGCGACATCGCCTGCGGTGAGGGCCGGCCAGCCGGGCTTGAGCTCGCGCGCGTACGCCCCAGCTTCGCCCAGGAAGCGTGCCACGCCCCACGCAAACAGCCCCGTGTTCCAGAGCGCGCCCTGGCGGCGCAACAGCGCCGCGCGGGCGGGGGAGGGTTTCTCGAGAAAGCGCCGCACGGTGCGCGCGCCGCCCAGCGGCTTCCCGGGGACGATGTACCCATAGCCGGTCTCGTTGCGTGTGGGCTTCACGCCCACCGTGACGAGCACATCGTACTCGGCCGCGACGCCGAGCGCCTGCCGCCCGGCCGCGCGGAAGGCGCGCTCGTCGCTCACCGCCCAGTCGGCGTGCAGGGACAGCATCTGGGCCCCGGGGTCCCGTTGCGAGATCCAGTGCGCGGCCCAGGTGAGCGCCGGCGCCGTCGACGCCGCCCGTGGCTCGGCGAACACTTGCGCCCGCGGAATCTGCGGCACCACGCGCGCCACCTGGTCCACCAGAAAGGGCCCCGTGAGGATCAAGATCCGCTCGGGCGGCACGAGCCCGTCGAGCCGCTCCACAGCCTGGACGAGCAGCGGGCGGTCGCCCGCCAGCGGCAACAACTGCTTGGGCCGCTCCGGCGTCGAGAGCGGCCAGAACCGGGTCCCCGCCCCCCCGGCCAGGATGGCGGCCCAGATGCTCATCGCGGGTCCTGGGGAACCGAAGGCGGGGGAGCGTCGCCCAACAGCGCGGCGATGCGCGCCGTCAGCTTGCTCGGGCTGAACGGCTTGGTGAGCAACCCGGCGCCCAGGCTTTCCGCCTCGCTGAGGACGCGCTCTTCACCTTCGGCGGTGAGGACGATGACGGGGAACGCCCGAGTGGCCGTGGCGGCGCGGAGCTCGCGCAGCAGATCGAGCCCGGAGCCGTCGGGCAGATGGAGATCGAGCAGCATGGCGTCGAGGGGCTGCACGCCGCCCGCGAGCGCGCGGCGCGCTTCACCCAGGGTGCGGGCGAGGCTCACCACGTAGCCGAGGCGTTCCAGGTGCGGGCGCAGCAGCAACCCGATATGCGGCTCGTCGTCAACGACGAGGAGGTGCCGCCGGACGGGCGACAAGCGGGCGACTCCGGGTCAGAGAAGGCCGGCGATCGCCGAACGATGGCGGCGCAGGTCGTAGAGCAGGGCGCCCACGTTGGTGGACGGCCGGACCAGGACGACGAGCAGAGCGTCGGCGTTGAGAACGGAGACCACGGCGAGGCCGGACCCGAACTCGAGCACACCGGTTCCGAATTCCCCTCGCCCCCCGGCCTGGCCTAACTGCCCCAATCCGTTGATGACCGAGGGCAGCAGGGCCGCCACGTTTTCGGCGTCGACGCCGTCGGTCGCACGGGCGTCGATCGGCAACCCGTCACGTCCCACCACCACGACGGCGTCCACTCCGCCGCGGCAGGCGAGCGCCTCGACCACATCCCGGATTGTCGCCATACGGCGGCCAAGCTAGGAACGGAAACTGGCGAAGTCAAGCAGCCACCGTGGGTTGACCCACTTGGACGCGGCGCGGTATCTTCCCGGCACCGAATGCTTCCCCACGGCCGAATCGTTGCGCGTCACGTCGCGTTGACTGGGCTCGTCTTGCTCGTTGCGTGCGGCGACACGACGAACCTCCCCGCTGCGTACTTCACCAATGTGGTGGACACGGTGTCGCTGTTCGCCCTGCGCGGGACGGACGTCCGCCTCCCGTCGGCCTATACGCTCGACAGCAAACGCGCCGTCCGGGTGGACCAGACGACGGCGCTCGACTTCGCCTTCGACTTCGACTCGGTCGGGGAGCCCGCGCTGTTCCCCACGGGAGCGATCAAACTGGGCGCGTTCTCCGGGTTGCAGCGATCCGCGCTGGCGTTCGGCGCGATCACACTCGCCCCGACCGATGGCTACATCTTCGACAAGCCCATCGCGCTCGATACCGGGACGGTGGTGCTCGTCCGCTCGCGACCGATTCAGTGCACCTACGGCACGACGGTGTCGTTCTACGCCAAGCTCCGGGTGCTCGCCGTGGACACGGCGGCGCACCGCTTGGACTTTGAGACTCTGGTCGACCAGAATTGCGGCTATCGCAGCCTCGAGCCCGGACTCCCGAAGCAGTAGCGCCGTGATCGATCTCAAGCTCCTGCGCACCTCGCCTCAGCAGGTGCGCGCTGCGCTCGCCCGGCGCGGCGATCCAACCGTCACACGACTGCTCGACGAGCTCGAAGCGCTGGATATCCGCCGCCGCGCGCTCACGGGCCAGCTCGACCAGCTCAAGGCGGAGCGCAACGAGGTCGCCAAGACGGACGCGCGCCTCATGAAGGAGAAGGGGGCGCTCCCGCCGGACGTCCGCGAGTCGCGCCGGGCGTTGGGCGAGCGGATCGACGTCCTCGAAGCGGAGCTCCGGAGCGCGGAGGCGACGCTCGAGCGGACGACACTGTTTGTCCCCAACCTGCCACTTCCCGACCTCCCCGACGGCGACGCGTCGCACAACACGGTCGTCCGCGCGTGGGGTGAGCCGGCCCCGGCGGGTGGCAAACCGCATTGGGAGATTGGGGAAGCATTGGGGATCCTCGATCTCGCGCGGGGCGCGAAGGTCGCGGGGTCGGGGTTCCCGGTCTTCGTGGGAGCCGGCTCGAAGCTGGTGCGCGCCCTGATCAACTTCATGCTCGACCTGCATACCCTGCAGCACGGCTACGTCGAGGTGGAGCCGCCGTTCCTCGTGAAGCGCGAAACGATGCAGGGGACGGGTCAGGTCCCAAAGTTCGAGGAGGATGCGTACAAGACGGCGCCCGACGATCTCTTCCTCGTCCCTACCGCCGAGGTGCCCGTCACGAACCTGCATCGCGACGAGATCCTGGACGGCGGGAAGCTGCCGCTGGCGTACACCGCCTACACCCCTTGCTTCCGACGCGAAGCGGGGGCCGCCGGCCGGGACACCCGTGGTCTGTTGCGGGTGCATCAGTTCGACAAGGTCGAGCTGGTCCGCTTCTCGCGGGCCGGCGATTCGCCGGCCGAGCACGAGCGGATGACCGGGCACGCCGAGGCGGTGCTGCGGCGCCTCGAGCTGCCCTACCGCGTGGTGCTGCTCGCGGCGGGGGACGTGGGGTTCGCCAGCGCCAAGACATACGACCTCGAGGTCTGGGCGCCAGGCGTCGGGCAGTGGCTCGAGGTGTCGAGCTCGAGCAGCTTCACCGACTTCCAGGCGCGACGGGCCAACATCCGGTACCGCGCGTCGGCCGGCGCGAAGCCGGAGTTTGCGCACACCCTCAACGCGTCGGGGGTGGCGCTGCCGCGCACCATCGCGGCGCTGCTCGAAACCCGCCAGCAGGCCGACGGCGCCGTGACGGTTCCGGCGGCGCTCGTCCCGTACCTCGGACTGGAGCGCCTCGTGCCGCCCTCCGCCGGTGGCACGTAACGCCGCGCTCCGCCGTGCGGGTCCTCCCGCGGTGGCGGGGCTGGCGCTGCTGCTTGGCGGGATCACCATCTGGTACGCGTGGGTGGTGGCGCGTCACCTGCGCGACGACGCCCGGCAGACCAGCACGCTGCTCGGCCGGGTGTTCGCCGGACTGAACGATCCGCGCCCCGATGCCGCGACCGACGCCCTGCTCGACCTCGCCCGCCAGGTCCGCTCGCTCGGTATTGCCCTCGTCGTGATGGATACGTCCGGCCACATCACCGCGCTCGACAACGCGCCTCCGGACGTCGGCACCGACACGGCCCGGCTGCGGGCGTGGATCGCGGCGCTCGACATCGAGAACGCCCCACTGGTCCAGCCCGGGGTGGGCACGATCCACTACGGCACCGGAACCGCGGCGCGACGGTTGGCGAGTATCGCTGCGCTGGAAGGCGCGGTGCTCCTGTGCCTGGCGCTGCTCGCGGGATGGGCGTACCGCTCGCAGGTCGCCGCGGCGCGCGACCGCCTGTGGGTCGCCATGGCGCGGGAATCGGCCCACCAGCTCGGCACGCCGCTCATGAGTCTCACGGGATGGATTGCCTACCTGCGGGAAAATCCGGGTACCAGCGGGGCCGAGCTGACCGAGCATCTTCAGGCTGATGCGGAGCGCCTCGAGCGGGTGGCCAAACGGTTCGAGCGAATCGGGCGCCCGGCTCGCCGCGAGCCGGTGGGGCTGGGCGCCCTGGCCGAGCGGGTGGTGAGCTACTTCCGTCCCCGGCTTCCCACGCTCGCGAGCCCGGTGACGCTGGCGCTGCGCGCCACGGGGCCGGGTCCCACCGCGCTCGGCGATCCGGTGCTGCTGGAGTGGGCGCTCGAAGCTGTGATCAAGAACGCCATCGACGCGCTCTCGGGACGCGGCGGGCGGATCGACGTCGCGGTGGACGCGTCCGCCCGCACCGCCCGCTTGAGCGTACGCGACGACGGTCCCGGTGTGCCGACCGAAGTCCGGGCCCAGCTGTTTGAGCCAGGCGTGTCGACCAAGCCGGGGGGATGGGGCATCGGATTGGCCCTGGCGCGTCGCATCGTCGAGCAGCAGCACGGGGGCCGGTTGGTGTACCGGCCGGGTCCGACGGGGGACGGCGCCGAGTTCGTGCTCGAATTCCCGCTCGTGAGCGCGACGTGACGCTCGCGCTGAATCCGCAGCAGGACGCCGCCGTGCGTCATCCCGGCGGTCCGCTGCTGGTGCTCGCCGGCGCGGGCTCGGGCAAGACCCGCGTCCTCACGGCCCGGATCGCGCACCTCATTCGTGAGCGGGGCGTGGCGCCGTCGCGCATCTTCGCCGTGACGTTCACGAACAAGGCGGCGGGGGAGATGCGCGCGCGTGTCGCCGCGCTGCTCGGTGCCGATCCGCGCGGCCTCTGGATCGGGACGTTCCACGCGCTGTCGGCCCGGCTGTTGCGGCGCGAGGCGGCCTTGCTGGGGTTCGGGCCGAACTTCACCATCTACGACCAGGACGACTCCGCGTCCTTCATTAAGCGCCTGCTGGAGCAGCGCGGTCACTCGCCCAAGGCCAATCCCCCGCGCGCGATCCATGCCATCATCTCGGGCGCAAAGAACCGGATGCTGCTCCCGGAAGAGCTGGGCGCGAGCGCCGAGAGCCCGCTCGAGCGCGTCGCGGCGGAGATCTACGCGGGGCTCGGCCCCGCGCTCCGCCAGGCCAACGCCATGGACTTCGACGACCTCCTGCTGTTGCCGCTCACGCTGTTCGCCGAGCATCCGGAGCGCCTGGCGTACTGGCAGCGGCGTTTCGACCACGTCCTGGTGGATGAATTCCAGGACACCAACGCCGCCCAATACCGGCTGGTGAAGCTGCTCGCCAGCGAGCACCGCAACCTGTGCGTGGTGGGCGACGACGACCAGGCGATTTACGGCTGGCGCGGAGCGGACGTGCGGCACATGCTCTCGTTCCAGCAGGACTTTCCCGGTGCGACCCTCGTCAAGCTGGAGCAGAACTATCGGTCCACCCAGGTGATCCTCGACGCGGCGAACGGCATCATCGCGGAAAACACCCGCCGGCTAGGCAAGACCCTGTTCACGGTCACGCAGGGCGGGGAGCCCGTCACGCTGCTCACCGCCGCGGACGAGCGGGACGAGGCGGAGTGGCTCGCCGGCGAGCTCAGCCGTCGGGCGGCCGACGGAGACGTGGCGTACGAGGGGATGGCGGTCCTGTACCGCACCAACGCGCAATCGCGGCCGCTCGAAGAGGCATTCCGGTTCCGAGGGATCCCCTACCGGCTGGTCGGCGCCCTGAGCTTTTACGAGCGTCGCGAAGTGAAGGACGTCCTCGCGTATCTGCGGCTCATCGCCAATCCCGCGGACGACGAGGCCTTCGCCCGCATCGTGAACGTGCCCCGCCGGGGGATCGGGGACGCCTCGTTCGCCGAGCTCGTGCGCCTGGCGACGCAATGGAGGAAGCCCCTCCTCGACGCCGCCCGGGCTGCCGAGCGCATCCCCAACCTGAGGCCCAACGTGCGGGCGGCGTTCACCGGAGTGGCTGGGTTGATCGACGAGCTGCGGGCGCGGCATGCCGGAGCCGATCCGGCCACGGCGCTCGAGCAGGCGCTGGCGGCGACAGGCTACGCCCAGTATCTCGCCGACGAAGGAGCGGAAGGCGTCGAGCGGATCGAGAACGTGCAGGAGCTGATCGCCGGGGCGGCGGGATGGGCGGAAACGGCAGGAGCGGACGATGATGAAGCCGGGGGTGAGGCCGGGGAAGGGCAGGGGGGAGCGACGCTCATCGAGCGGTACCTCACCCAGGCGGCGCTCGTGACATCGGCCGACCAGGGGACGGGGGACCCCACGGGGGTTACGCTGATGACGGTGCACATGGCGAAGGGCCTCGAGTGGCCGGTCGTGGCGCTCGCGGGCCTCGAGGACGGTCTGTTCCCACTCGCGCGATCGGCCGGCGAGCCCGGGGGGCTCGAGGAGGAGCGACGGCTGTGCTACGTGGGACTCACGCGTGCGCGCGAAAAATTGTATCTCTCATGGGCGCGTACGCGATATCGTAACGGGCGCCTCGAGCTGTCCGAGCCGTCCCGCTTTCTCGAGGCGTTGCCCGCAGGAGCGCTCGAAGAGCGTAGTACGACGCCGTCGTGGGACCGGAGTGCACGTGGGGGACGCGGGGTGGGAGCGCGTGGCGGTCGGCCGCCGCGCGCGACGCCGGCGGAACTGGATTGGGAGGTCGAGGCGTCTCAAGACGCGCCGCACTACGCGACCGGTGAGCGGGTGCGGCACCGCAAGTTCGGGGGCGGCGTGGTGCGGGCCGTGTCGGGCTCGGGGCGCGAGCTCAAGGTAACCGTGGAGTTCGACGATCAGGAGATCGGGACCAAGCAGCTGCTCGTGGCCTACGCCGGGCTCGAGCGCGAGTGGGAGAGCGCATGAGCGTCACGCATGACGAAGTCCGGAGGATCGCGCGGCTGGCGGAGCTCGAGGTGAGCGAGGACGCGCTACCGCTGCTGGCCGAGCAGATGTCGCGGATTCTCGAGTACGTCGCCCAAATCAACTCCGTGCCCGCGAGCGAGGCCGTGAAGCCGTTCGTGCCGGGACCGGACGCCGTGCGGTTCCGTGCGGATGAGGTGAAGCCTGCGCCCCTCGCGTTCGGGCCCGCCGAGCTGGCGCCGGCCTTCCGGGACGGCTTCTTCCTGGTGCCCAAGCTGGGGCAGTTCGAGCAGGAGGAGGGATGACGCGCCCGTGAGCGATCCCAGCGACGCGCTGGCGAGCGCCAAGGCGGCGGCCGACCGCATCGTCAAGCTCAAACGGTTGAACGCCTGTCTCACCCCGATCAAGGAGCTCCGCAAGTCGCTGGCCGTCCAGGCGTCGACGGCGCATCCCTCGGGGGTGTTGTACGGCATGCCAGTGGCGGTGAAGGACAACATCTGCACGCTCGAATACACGACGAGCTGCGGCTCGAAGATCCTCGAGGGATACCGCTCGCCGTACGAGGCGACCGCTGTAGCGAAGCTGAAGGCGGCGGGTGCCCTGATCGCCGGAAAAACGAATTGCGACGAGTTCGGCATGGGCTCGTCCACGGAGCACTCGGCGTACGGCCGCTCGTTCCACCCCTTCGACAAGACGCGGGTACCGGGCGGCTCATCGGGTGGCTCGGCGGCGCTGGTCGCGTCAGGCGCCGTGCCCGCGGCGCTCGGCTCGGAAACCGGCGGCTCGGTGCGCCAGCCCGCGTCGCTCTGCGGCGTCGTGGGCATCAAGCCGACCTACGGGCGGGTGTCGCGCTACGGCATCGTGGCCTACGCCTCGAGCCTCGACCAGGCCGGGCCGTTCGCCACCACCGTGGCCGACACCGCCCTGCTGCTGGAGGCGATGTGGGGCCACGACCCCTGCGACTCGACGTCGATCCCGTCCGAGCCCGAGCCGGTGCTGGCCCGGCTGGAGGAGGGCGTGGCGGGCCTGCGGGTCGGCGTCGTCGAGGAGCTGACCGACGTGGAGGGGATCCAGCCCGCGGTGCGCGCCGCCGTCGACTCGGCCCGCAACCTGTTCGAGAAGGCCGGCGCCGAGGTCGACACCGTGTCGGTGCCGAGCGTGGAGTACGGGCTGTCGGCCTACTACATCATCGCCCCGGCCGAGGCGTCGTCGAACCTGGCCCGCTATGACGGCGTGCGCTACGGGCTGCGGGCGCCGGCCGCCGAGGTGGCGACCATGAACGCCCTGACGCGGGAGGCGGGCTTCGGCGCCGAGGTGAAGCGCCGCATCATGTTGGGGACGTATGCGCTGTCGGCCGGGTACTACGACGCCTACTACGGGCAGGCGCAGCGGGTCCGCACCCTGATCATCAGAGATTTCAGCCGGGCCTACGAGCGCTTCGACGTGCTGCTGGCGCCGACGTCGCCGACCACCGCCTTCGAGCTGGGGGCCAAGACGTCGGATCCGCTGGCCATGTACCTGTCCGACGTGTGCACCATCCCCACCAACCTGACCGGCGCGACCGCCATCTCGGTGCCGGCCGGGCTCGACGCCGCCGGCCTGCCGATCGGCGTGCAGGTGCTGGCGCCGGCGCTCGGCGAGGCCGTCCTGCTGCGGGCGGCCCGTTCCCTGGAGGCCGGGTTCGCCTTCACCGCCCGTCCGACCCTCGGGGAGGCCGCATGACGGTGAATGGGTGGGAGACGGTGATCGGGCTCGAGGTCCACTGCGAGCTGGCCACCAAGACGAAGCTGTTCTGCAGCTGCCGCAACGACTTCGGGGCCGAACCCAACACCTACGTCTGCCCGGTGTGCCTGGGCCTGCCGGGGTCGTTGCCGGTGTTGAACGAACGGGCCGTGGAGTTCGCTCTCCGGGTCGGCGAAGCCCTCCACTGCGACGTGCCCGAGGAGTCGATCTTTCACCGGAAGAACTACTTCTATCCCGACATGCCGAAGAACTTCCAGATCAGCCAGTACGACGAACCGATCTGCGGCAACGGGTGGCTGGCGGTCCCCGGCCCCGACGGAACGGCCCGGCGAGTCGGGATCGAGCGGGCCCACCTCGAGGAGGACACCGGCAAGACGTCGCACGTCGGCGGAGG
>QHUD01000234.1 GCA_003221085.1 Gemmatimonadota bacterium | reverse complement strand
TGGAGACAAACAGATTCACGGCATCCTCGTCCAACTGCCGCTGCCGAAACACATCGACGCCCAGCGCGTGCTGCACCGTGTCGCACCAGCGAAGGATGTGGACGGCTTTCATCCGGAGAACGTGGGAAAGGTCTCGATCGGCGACCCGACCGGGTTTCGCCCGGCGACGCCGTACGGCGTCCAGCAGCTGCTCGTCAAGAGCGGGATCGACACCAAGGGTCAACACGCGGTGATCGTGGGTCGTTCCAACATCGTCGGCCGGCCCATGGCAGCGCTCCTACTCCAGGACGGCCCGGGAGGCAACGCGACCGTCACGGTGTGTCACTCCCGCACGCGCGACATAAGGTCGGTCACGCGGCTCGCCGACATCCTGATCGTGGCGATCGGCAAACCCGAGTTCGTGACCGGGGACATGATCAAGCCCGGTGCGGTCGTGATCGACGTGGGCGTGAACCGTGTGGACGATCCCTCCACGAAGAAGGGCTACCGCCTGGTGGGCGACGTGAACTTCGCGGAAGCGCAGCAGGTGGCCGGGGCGATCACTCCCGTGCCGGGAGGAGTCGGGCCGATGACCATCACCATGTTGCTGTACAACACCGTGCAGGCGGCGAGGCAGTGGGCCACAGCCTAGACCTCTTCGCGGCCGTTTCGCCGGAGGGCGCGTGGACGGTCACCCAGGTGACGCGCCGGGTCCGGGCGGTGGTGGAAGCCGGGCTCCAGCCCCTGTGGGTACGCGGGGAGATCTCCGGCTTCAAAGCCTGGCAGAGCGGTCACTGGTACTTCGCGCTGCGCGACCGCAGCGCGCAGATTCGCTGCGTCATGTTCCAGAAGGAGAACCGCCGCCTTCCCGCGCCGCCGCAGGACGGGATGCAGGTGTTTTTGTTCGCCCGGCCCACCGTGTGGGAAGAGAAGGGGGAGTTCCGGCTCACGGTGGTCGATCTGCTCTCCACGGAGGCGGGTGGGCTGTGGCAGCTGGCCTTCGAGAAGGCGAAGGCGGCGCTCGCCAAGGACGGGCTGCTCGATCCCGCGCGCAAACGGCCGCTGCCGCCGTACCCGCTCCGCATCGGCGTCGTCACGAGCCCCGACAGCGCGGCGTTGCAGGACATCATCGCGGTGACGGCTCGCCGCTGGCCCGTGGCCGAGCTGCTCGTCGTGCCCACGCGGGTGCAGGGCGAGGGCGCGGAGGGCGAGATCTGCGCCGCGCTCGCCCTGCTGTGCCGGATCGAAGGGTTGGACCTCGCCATCATCGGCCGGGGCGGTGGGTCCCGCGAGGATCTCTGGACCTTCAACCACGAGCGCGTGGCGCGCGCGGTGGCCGCGCTCCCGGTACCAGTGATCTCTGCCGTCGGTCACGAGACCGACGTGACGCTCTGCGACTTGGTCGCCGACCTGCGTGCCCCCACGCCGTCCGCCGCCGCCGAGGCGGCCACCCCCGACCAGGGGGACGTCCTGGTCGAGCTCGCGCACCTGGGCGCGCGGCTGGCTCGCGGCCTCGCGGGGCGTTCGGGCCGCGTGGCGGAGCGCCTCGACCGCACCTTCGACCGCCTGACCGGCACACTGGAGCGGCGACTCGAGCGCCACCGTCACGAGCTTGCGGGGCTGGCGGGTCGTCTCGATGCCTTGTCACCCCTGAAGATCCTCGAGCGCGGCTACGCGCTCGCTCGCGATGAGCAGGGCCGGGTGCTGAAACGCGTCGTGCAGTTTCCGTCGGGACTCAGGTTCCGGCTGCGCGTCACCGACGGTGACATCGCGGCGCGCGCCGGAGAGTCGTGATGGCGCGCACCCCCTCCGCACCCCTGAGCTTCGCGCAACAGCTCGACCGCCTCGAGGAGATCGTGCGCCGGCTGGAAGCGCAGGAGCTCGACCTCGACGAAGCGCTGAAGCTGTTCGAAGAGGGCATCGAGCGGTTGCGGGAGGCGCGCGAGCGGCTCACCGCTGCCGAGGCGCAGGTGAAGCAGGTGCTGTCGGACAAGGCCGGCAATCTCAAAGTCGAGGACTTCGACGGCTAACCGCGCCCTCGAGGTCTACCTCCAGGACGCCCGCGCCCGTGTGGATGCGGCCCTCGAAGCGTGGGGCGCGCGGGCCGACGCCTGGTGGCGCCCTCCGCTCCCGGCGGCGATCCGCTACAGCCTGCTGTCGACCGGCAAACGGCTGCGTCCTACCCTGCTGTTCGCCTCGGCCGAAGCCGCGGGGGGCGGGGGAGAGACGGGCGTGGCCGAGCTCGCCGCCGCCGTCGAGGTCGTACACGCGTATTCCCTGGTCCACGACGACCTCCCCTGCATGGACAACGACGACTTGCGTCGTGGTCGGCCGACGACGCACCGCGCCTTCGACGTCGGGACCGCCACCGTGGCCGGCTATCACATGGTGGCGCTCGGCGCCCGCGTGCTCGACGCGGGGATGGGGGCGCTCGCCCTCGAGCCGCCGCGGCGCCGCGCGATCGCCCTCGAGCTGTTCCGCGCCGCCGGAGCGGGGGGCATGATCGGGGGACAGGCCCTGGATCTCGAGGCGGAGGGCCGCCGCCTGCCCGCGGCGCATCTCGAGGACGTGCACCGGCGCAAGACGGGCGCCCTGATCGCGGCCGCGTGCGTGATCGGGGGGCTCGCGGCGGGGGCGCCGCCCGGCGCGTGCGAAGCCTTGCGCGGCTACGGGGCAGACGTAGGGCTCGCGTTCCAGATCTACGACGATGTGCTCGACGCCACGGCCACGTCCGTTCAGCTCGGCAAGACCGCTGGG
>QHUD01000152.1 GCA_003221085.1 Gemmatimonadota bacterium | reverse complement strand
GGAGGATCGTGGGCCTCGCGGGTTCTGGAATCCGCGCAACGACGCCCGGAAGGGCGTGAGCGCAACGCTTGGAGTCTCGTTCGGGCTGGGGCGGAGGGCTGGGGGGCGAGGGAGGGGTGAGAACGGCGCTCCGCCGGACCTGCCGCCGCCGCAGCCGCCGATCACGATCTCCGGCAACGCCGCGGATGTGGTGCAGACGGCGCTCGAATCGCTCGGCACGCCGTACACCTGGGGCGGCACCGCCGAGAACGGATTCGATTGCTCGGGCCTGATTCAGTACGCGTATGGCCAGCATGGCATTCGGCTGCCGCGCATGAGCCGCGATCAGGCGCGCGCGGGGGCCGAGGTTACGCCCCTCATCGACGCCCTCCGCCCGGGCGATATCCTCCTGTTCTCCGCCCGGCCCGGTGCGGGGGTGACTCACATTGGGATGTACGTGGGTGAGCTCAAGTTCATCCACAGCTCGACGCGCGGCGTGAAGCTGTCGCGCCTGGATCCACAGGATCCGGAGGGTGGGTACTGGCTGGATCGGTGGGTGGGGGCGCGGAGAATCATCCCATGAGACGTGGTACGACGCGACGTCGCTACGGTGTACGCGGGTCCGTGGCCGCCCTGCGTCTCGCACAACGCTGCATCGTAGCGTCGTATGTCGTTGTCTCCTGCGCCCCTCCCACCCGCTACGAGCAGCCGTCCGCGCTGCGCGGGTACGAAATCCTCATCACTGACCGCGATTCGCTGGGGCAGGGCATTGCCGCGGGGCTCGAGCATCGCGGGTTCAAAGTGCGCCGCCACCTACGGGGTGGCAGCGGACCCACCGCGTACCTGCTCACTTTCACGTTCCGGGAAGTGGACACGCTGGGAGTCACGTGGCTGCACGTGCGCCTGGCCGACACGCGCACGGGGACGATCGTGGCCGCAGTGTCGGCGCCCCTCGATTCCCTTGGGGCCACGACGCCGGACCAGGCCCGGGCGATCGTGGATTCGCTCGCCGCCTCACCCCCTTGACATGCCGCGGCCGCGAGGAGAGATTCCTCGCGGTTGCTTAGCACTCAATAGACGAGAGTGCTAACAACATTGTTCCACAAGCACTTAGAACCAGGTACCGAAGTGGAGGACTGAGCCTCATGGCAACCGCAACGGCTGCGAAGACCAAGCTGAAGATCTTCCCGCTCGCGGATCGCGTGGCGATTCGGCCGATGGAGGAGACGGAGACCATGAAGGGCGGTCTCTACATCCCCGACACGGCCAAGGAAAAGCCGATCCAGGGTGAGGTGATCGCAGTGGGTCCCGGACGACGGGAGAAGGATGCGCTGGTCCCGATGGAGCTGAAGGTTGGGGACCGGGTGGTGTACGGGAAGTACAGCGGCACTCAGGTAGAGCTCGAGGGTGAAGAGATCATCCTCATCAAGGAAGCGGACGTCATCGCCAAGCTTGGCTAGAGGTTTCTAGGAGGAAACAGACATGCCTGCAAAGCAGCTGGAGTTCAACGTTGAGGCCCGCGCCCGCTTGAAGCGCGGCGTGGACCAGTTGGCCGAGGCGGTGAAGGTCACCCTCGGCCCGAAGGGCCGGAACGTCGTCATCGACAAGAAGTTCGGCAACCCCACGGTCACCAAGGACGGCGTCACCGTCGCCAAGGAGATCGAGCTCGAGGATCCTATCGAGAACATGGGCGCCCAGATGGTGAAGGAAGTGGCGACCAAAACCTCGGATCTCGCGGGTGACGGGACGACGACGGCGACTGTGCTCGCTCAGGCGATCTTCCGCGAAGGTCTCAAGTCGGTCACCGCCGGCTCGAACCCGATGTCCCTGAAGCGCGGCATCGACCGGGCCGTGGAGTCGGTGGTCGAGGAGCTCAAGAAGATTTCCGTCCCGACCGCGGGCCGGAAGGAGATTGCGCAAGTCGGCGCCATCTCGGCGAACAACGACAAAGAGATCGGTGACCTGATCGCGCAGGCGATGGAGAAGGTCGGCAAGGACGGCGTGATCACGGTTGAGGAGGCGAAGGGCCTCGAGACCACGCTCGAGACGGTCGAGGGCATGCAGTTCGACCGCGGCTACCTCTCCCCCTACTTCATCACCGATCCGGAGAAGATGGAGGCCGTCCTCGAGGACGCCTACATCCTGATCCACGACAAGAAGATCTCGTCGATGAAGGACCTGCTTCCCATCCTCGAGAAGGTGGCGCAGGCCGGCCGGCCGCTGCTCATCATCGCGGAGGACGTGGAGGGTGAGGCGCTGGCCACGCTGGTCGTCAACAAGTTGCGCGGCACGTTGAAGGTGTGTGGCGTCAAGGCGCCGGGCTTCGGCGACCGCCGCAAGGAGATGCTGATCGACATCGCCGTGCTGACCGGTGCGCCACAGGTGATTTCCGAAGAGATGGGCCTGAAGCTCGAAAACGCGACGATCGGCGATCTCGGCCAGGCGAAGCGGATCGTGATCGACAAGGACAACACGACGATCGTCGGCGGGAAGGGCAAGTCCGACGCGATCCAGGGCCGCATCAAGGAAATCAAGGCGGCGATCGAGAAGTCCACGTCGGACTACGACAAGGAGAAGCTGCAGGAGCGGCTCGCGAAGCTGGCGGGCGGCGTCGCCGTGATCAACGTCGGGGCGGCCACTGAGACCGAGATGAAGGAGAAGAAGGCGCGCGTGGAGGATGCGCTGCACGCGACACGCGCCGCGGTCGAGGAAGGCATCGTGCCCGGAGGCGGCGTGGCGCTGCTGTGGTGCCAGAAGGTGCTCGACAAAGTGAAGGGCACCGATGACGACGAGAAGATCGGCGTCGACATCGTCCGCCGCTCGCTCGAGGAGCCGATGCGGATGATCGTGCAGAACGCGGGCGCTGAGGCCTCGATCGTGGTCGGGAAGGTGAAGGAGTCGAAGGACAAGAACTTCGGCTACAACGCCCAGACCGACGAGTTCGAGGACCTGGTGGCGGCTGGCGTCATCGACCCCACCAAGGTCACCCGCACCGCGCTGCAGAACGCGGCGTCCATCGCGGCACTGATGCTCACGACCGAGTGCGTCGTGGTGGAGAAGAAGGAGAAGGAGAAGGCGCCGCCGATGCCGGGTGGTGGTGGCATGGGAGGCATGTACTAAGAACTAGACGCACAGACGCGTAGACGGGTAGACGCGTAGACGCACAGAGCGCCCTGGGGAAGCCTTCCCGGGGCGTTCTTGTCGTACCCGCGCCAATTGGCGGTTCTGGGGATTCTGCCGATTCGCTCGACGTTCCCCCGCCGCCCCGCGGGTTACCGGCTATGCTAGTTATGCATCTTATAACAGCCACACGTTATATAGTGCCAGTCGGGCGGGGTGCCGCGCGTATCGGCGTTGTGCCAGGCTCGTGGCTGGCGTGAATACTGCCAGGTCGTTTCCCGGCAAGCGGTTACGTCGACGGCACGCGACCTGTACTGAAGCTCGTCGGATCGGCACCGCGTCGAACACGACCTCGCGCCGGTTGAGGTGCGTCACATATGAGACGTCAGGAGGAGTTCGTGCTCAGCCGCTCGCAATCGCACCGCTGTCGCGTCGCCGGCTTCACCATCATGGAAATGATCATCGTGCTCGTCGTCATGGGGCTGCTCCTCACCATGGTGACGAGGGCCGTGCGCGGCTCGTGGCTCGCCGCCTCGCGCCGCTCCGCCAGCCGCGACCTCACGGCCTATCTGTATCGGACACGCGGGGTCGCGGTCCAACAGAGCCGCGCGGCGTGGCTGGTCCGCAGCGGTGACGTCCTGAAGATTCTCGTGGACTCTTCCGGCACGGCCGTGCAACTGGGCACGCAAGTCGACTTCTGGCAGCGCTACGGTGCGCACCTCGGCGCGAGCCCGAAGGACACCGTCCAATTCGACCCCCGCGGGTTCGCGGTGGGCGTAACGCAGGCGCCCAAATTCATCGTGGCTCTCGCGGGCCGCACCGATACCGTGTGCGTGACGGGCCTCGGCAAGATCACGACACGGAGCTGTCCATGACTTCGCAGCGTGGCTTCACCATCATCGAGCTGCTGGTTGCCGTCGTGATCTTCAGCGTCGGCCTGCTCGCCCTGGCGGGAACGGCGTCCGTGATCCTGACGAGCCTCACGAGCACGCAGTCCCGCACCATCGCGGCCGGCGTGGCCGAATCGCGCTTCGAGCGGATCCGGGCTACGGCGTGTGCGGCGCGGGCCGCCGGCTCGACCACCACCCGGGGCATCGCGGAGTCGTGGACGCTCGACCGGCTGGCACGGGCCGATGACGTGACGGTCGCCGTCACGTTCCTGAGCAGCCATCAGGCCCGCACCGAGACCTTCCGGAGCTTCCTGCCATGCTGACCGTGCACGCAGCCCCGGCTCGCCGGGCCGGGTTCACGCTCATCGAGCTCATCATCGCCATGGTGCTGATGAGCCTGGTGGGGGGCGCCATCGTCTCGTTGCTGCTGCGCCAGCAGCGCTTTTACAACAGCACAACCGACCTGATCCAGACGCGGCAGCAGATCCGCCAGGCGGCCGCGATGCTGCCTTCGGACCTGCGGGGGATCTCGAGCATCGGCGGGGACATCTACTCCATGTCCGACTCGGCGTTGGAGTTCCGCTCGGTGTTCGGCAGCTCGGTGGTGTGCGTCAACGCCGGTGGGCAGCTCTCGACCGTACCCCGCGTCCTCGCCACGGGGGCGACCATGACCAACTGGTCCAGACCGCCTGCGGTGGGTGACTCACTCGTCGTCTACAACAACGGTCCGACCCTGGCGGTGGCGGACGACGCCTGGTCGCGCTACCAGATCACTGCCGTCACGCTAGTAACCACCAACGTCGCGACCGGTTGCCCGACTACCACCCGGCTGACGCAGGCGGGGGACGTCACGGCCGCCAATCCGAGCTACCAGCTCACCGTCTCACCCGCGGCCGCGAACACCATCGCCGTCGGCGCGGCGATTCGCTTCTTCCGCCGGGTGCGCTACCGCATCTACCAAGAGACGGACACCCAGTGGTACCTCGGGTTCTTCGACTGCATCGCCGGGCGCGTGCCGGTGTGCAACGCCAGTCAGCCCATCGCCGGCCCGTTCCAGCCGTACGCGAACAACGCCACCAGCGGGCTGCAGTTCGTCTACTACGACTCCACCGGCGCCGTGACTGCGAACCCCGTCCAGGTCGCGCGCATCAGCCTGATCGTGCGGGGGCAGTCGACGGGGCTCATCAACCTGAGCGGGGCCGGTGGCACTGTGTTCCACGACTCGCTGCGCATCGAGGTCGGTTTGCGCAACCGCAAGTAGCCGTCACGAAAGACCCGATGTGCAGGCACCTGATACACCAGATAAGGAACGAGGCCGGCATGCGTAGGACACTGCAGTCAGAGAACGGTATGGCGCTGATGATGTCCCTCGGGGCCATCGTGGTCATCGGTGTGCTCATGGGGGGCGTCTTGTTCGTGACCACGCAGGACTACCGCATCGGCAGCAACACGGTGCGCTCGACGCGCGCCGCCGCGGCCGCGGAGCTGGGGTTGAACCGCGTCCCGGTCGTCTGGAATCTGGCGGACAACAGCCGGATGCAGACCGGCGACACGCTCAAGCGGACGTTTACCGCGCCCGGCGGAGGCACGGCGACGGTGATCATCACGCGACTCGGCGGGCCGTTCTTCTGGGCGGTCTCGGAAGGGTACGCGGGGGCGATGGGGAGCCAGGCCTCGGCGCGGCGCCGCTTCGGTACCTTGTTCCGGCTCGACCTGCCGCAGATGAACATCCTGGGCGCGATCACGACGCAAGGCAATACTACCATCAATGGAAACGTCAGCGTGAACGGCAACGACGCCGCCCCCGCCGGCTGGGCCGCGTGCGGCCCCCCGGGCGCGAACATGGCCGGGGCGGCGATATCCCCCACAACCACGGCCACGGTCAACGGGAGCGTCACGGTCAACGGGAACCCGCCCGTGCTCACGACCCCCGCTGCGGGCGACTCGAATACGTACTTCAACTACGGGAATACGAACTACCAGTCACTCGCCGCGGCGGCGAACCTGACCTATCCGGGGGGCACGCAGCTCACGGGCGTTCTGCCCATCGCTGCCGGCAGCGTGTGCCAGGCCAGCTTGATCCCGGCCAACTGGGGAGACCCGAACCGCGCCACTCCGGCTGGGGCGTGCGAGACGTACTTCCCGACCATTCACGTCCTGGGTGATTTGAAGGTCACCACGGGGCGCGGTCAGGGAGTCCTGCTGGTCGACGGGGACTTTACCGTGGCCGGCAACTTCGCCTTCACCGGAGTCGTCATCGCGCGAGGGGGGCTCAAGATGTCGGGCACCGGCAACAAGATCACCGGCGCCGTGATGGCGGCGAGCGTCTCGGTCAACGACGACGTCTCGCTCAGCGGGAACACGTCACTGCAATACTCCTCTTGCGCCATGCTGGCCTCACTGTCGGCGAACGCCTACCCCAAGCAGGCCATCCAGCGCGGCTGGGTGGACATGTACTGATCGCCAAACGCACAGGCGCATAGACGCACAGGGGTGAACAGCTCGGAGGGAGCAGGGGGTCCTTGCTTCCTCCGTGCTGTTCTCCCCTGTTGCGTCGGCGCGTCTGTGCGTCTTGCTGCCATGGTCCTAGTATCTTTGCCCGCATGCCCGCCCCGTCCGGCGAGCGTGCGACGCTGTCGCGCGATCTCGCCGATTTCCTGATCGAGCTCTCTATCGCCCTGCACAAGCACGCCATGTACCCCGAAGGACACCCGTCCCTTGCGCCGGCGGCGGGGGGAGTGACCCGCCGCGCCGCGCTGCTGCTCGAGGATCGGGCGACTGTCTCCCTGGGCGTGGCCCGCAATCAGCTCGTGATCGAGGGTGTGGCGACCGACCCGAAGCATCCCGTGCTGCGGGAGCTCGCGGGTCGGCTGCATCGTCACCACCTGGGCGCCATCACGTTCCGCCGCGGCGTGGGGGAGGGAGAAGTGGCCGATGCGCTCCGGACGCTCGCGATCGAAGCGGAACGGACCGGGCAGCCGCTGGGTCTCGGCGACCGGGAGCGGCTGGCGGCGTGGCCGCACGTGCAGCTCCATGCCCTCACGTACGAGCGCCTGGAGCTCACGGACGAGACCGGCCCCGCCGCAGGAGAGGGGGATGCGCGAGCGGCCCAGTTGTGGGTGGGCCTGGCTCGGGCGGCCCTGGCGACGGCCCCCGAAGACACCCGACCCACCCCCACGGAGCCGGCGGTGATCGCGCGGGCCATCGACGAGCACTCCAAGGCCGGGGCCGCCGCGTACGATCAAGTCATCGTCGGCTACCTGCTGCAGATCGCCGCCGAGCTCAAGACCGCGGGCAGCAGGGAGGCGGCGGCGCTGCGGCGGCGCACGTCGCGTCTCATTCGCACGCTCAAGCCCGAAACGCTGCAGCGGCTGGTGGCGATGGGGGGCGACTTCGCGCAGCGGCGCCAGTTCGTTTCCGACGCGACCGAAGGCATGGCGGTGGATGCGGTACTCGACATCGTCAAGGCGGCCGCGGAGTCGTCGCACGCGACCATCTCGCACTCGCTCGTGCGCCTGCTCTCCAAGCTCGCGGTGCACGCGGAAGCGGGCGCGGCTCCGGTGCGGCCACAGGCCGACGCGGCGCTGCGCGAGCAGGTCCAGCAGCTGCTGGCGGGGTGGACGCTCCCCGATCCGAATCCCGGAGCGTATGGCGAGGCGCTGCAACGCATGGCGCGGACGGCACCGGCCGGGACGCCGCGCTCCGATCACCATGCGACCGAGCCCGATCGTCTCGTCGCGATGGCTCTGGAGATCGGGACCATGGGGCCGCGTCTCCCGGCCGCCGTCGCCCGCGTAGTGGCGGAGGGCCGCCTGACGAAACTGCTGGACGCGCTGGAAGGGGGGGCGGGCGACACGGCGGCCGCGGCGACAGTCCGCGCGCAGATCGCGACGGCGGCCGCGGTTCAGCAGATCGTCACCCGCGAACCGATCGACTTCAAGCTGCTCGAGCGGCTCGTGCCGCTCGTGGGCACCGCGGCGGCCCCGCCGCTGCTCGATGCCCTCGCGGCGGCGGAGTCGCGCGGAGCGCGACGCGGGTTGCTCGCGCAGCTGGCGAAAATGGGCGCCGACATCGCGCCCTTCGTGATTGCGCGACTCGACGACAGCCGCTGGTACGTGACCCGCAACCTGCTCGCGCTGCTCGGAGACCTGGGGCCCTCGCCGGCGAGGTTCTCGGCCGCCTCCTATATGAGCCACTCCGATGCGCGAGTACGCTGGCAGGCGGTCAAGCTGCAAGTGACGCGCCCCGACGGGCGCGACGAGGCGCTCGTCGCCGGCCTGCGGGATCAAGACGCCCGCACCCTGCGACTCGCGCTGAGCCTGGCGGTGGCGCTCCAAACCTGCCCCGACGCCGCCGTGCCGTTGCTGGTGCAGCGTGCCACGGATCGCGCGCTGGCCGGCGACCTGCGCGTGCTCGCCGTGCGTTGCCTGGGGTACACGCGGGCGCCGGCCGCACTCCAGACGCTGCTGCAGATCTCGGATGGCGGTCGAACCCTATTCGGCCGCGAGCGGCTGCCCCCCAAGTCTCCCGATCTCCTCGTGGCGCTGGCGGCGCTGGCGACCGGGTGGCGGCAGGACGAGCGGGCGCACGCCCGCCTCCTCATGGCCGCGTCGTCGCCCGACGGCGAGATCCGCAACGCCGCGGACCCGCAGGCGAGCCACCCGTGAGCAGCCCCGCGGGGTTTCTCAACGCGTTCGCCCACGCGCTGGCGGCGATGACCTTGTATCAGCCGGGCCATCCGGCGCGCGAGCGCGCCATCGACGACGCGTATCGGGAGCTGAGCGACCTGCAGGCGACCGAGACGCGGCCGCTGTTCACGTTCCTCGGAGATGAGGTCGTGTTCGGGAGGCTGCCCCTGCGCGAGCTCAAGGCGTGGGACTGGGGGCGGCGGCTGGCGCTCGCGGGGATCCAGCGCCTGGAGTTTTCCGATGCCGTGAGCCGGGAGGAATTCGAGCAGTTCCTGGACGAAGTGCTCGCCCGCCTCACGCTCTCGGCGATCGACACGACCGAGGCGCGCCAGATGCGCCGTTCCGCCATCCGGTTCGGTGCGGTGGGCGTGCGCGGCGGGGATGAACAGGCCGCTGCCACAGTCCCGACCGCCACGATCAGGTATTCCCTGAGCGAAGAGGCCGATGCGCTGCGCTGGGTCCAGCAGGAAGTGCAGACGCGGGGGATGCTGCCGCTCACCGAGGCGGAGGCGGTCGTGCGCTCCCTGTCGATCGCGATGCACGGCGGGCGGCAGATCGTAATCCCGTTGCTGCAGCTCAAGGAGTTCGATCAGTACACCACCACCCATTCGATGAACGTCGCGGTGCTGACGATGGCCCTCGCCGAATCACTCGGGCTCTCGGCGCGGGACATCCGGGCGTTCGGCGTGGCCGGACTCCTGCACGATATCGGCAAGGTGAAGATCCCGCTCGATGTCCTCACCAAGCCCGGCCGTTTTTCGGACACCGAGCGGGCGCTGATGAACCGGCATCCTGCCGAGGGCGCCCGCATCATCCTGCGCGCCGAGGAAGACTTGGATCTCGCTGCGGTGGTCGCATACGAGCACCACATCATGCTGAACGGCGACGGTTATCCCGCGCTGCAGTTCCGGCGCGACTGCCACGAGGGAAGCAAGCTCGTGCACGTGTGCGACGTGTATGACGCCCTCCGTACCCACCGGCCGTACCGCGAAGCGTGGCCGCAATCGAAGACCTTGTCCTACATCGAGGATCGGGCCGGCACGGAGTTCGATCCCGAGCTGGCGGGTGCG
>QHUD01000233.1 GCA_003221085.1 Gemmatimonadota bacterium | reverse complement strand
CGGCGTGCACCGCGAGGTCGGCGTAGCGCTGGCGGGCGCGCAGCTCGGGATCCGACAGCTCGCCGTGCCGCTTGCCCTCTGCGTCCTCCTTGCCGAGCGGCAGCGGGCGCAGCGACTTCGTGAGCAGGGTGAAGCGCTCGACCCGCACGGTGATCTCGCCGGTCTTGGTGCGGAACAGCGGGCCCTCCACGCCGATGACGTCGCCCAAGTCGAGCAGCTTCACCACCTCGTACTGCTCGGGACCGACGGCGTCGACCTTGAAGTAGACCTGAATCTTCCCCGAGCGATCTTCCAGATGCCCGAACGTGGTCTTGCCCATGGAACGCAGCAGGATCAGCCGCCCCGCGAGCCGATGGACGGTCGGGTCGTCGTCACGGAATCCCTCGAGCGCCGCCTGGACGGGGCCCGTGCGGTCGAACCGGTAGGCGAACGGCACGACGCCGCGCTTCACGAGCTCGGCGAGCTTCTCCCGCCGCGCCGCCTCAACGAAGCTGGTCACGCCGCCTTGCTCCCGAAGCGCTTGAGATACGCCTCGATGAACGGGTCCAGATCCCCATCCATCACCTTGTGGACGTCCGCCACCTTCAGCTCGGTGCGGTGGTCATTCACCATGGTGTAGGGCTGGAACACATAGGAGCGAATCTGACTCCCAAAGGCGATGTCACCCTTCTGCTTGTCCACTTCCGCCTTCTTGGCCTCGCGCTCCGCGACGGCGCGCTCGTACAGCCGCGCCTTGAGCATCTTCATGGCCGTCGCCTTGTTCTTGAATTGGCTGCGCTCGTTCTGGCATTGCACGACGATGTTGGTCGGGAGGTGCGTGATGCGCACCGCCGAGGACGTCTTGTTGACGTGCTGCCCGCCCTTCCCCGAAGCGCGGTACACGTCGATGCGCAGGTCGTCTTCTTTAATGTCGATTTCGATGTCCTCATCTACCACGGGATAGACGAACACCGACGCGAACGAGGTGTGGCGGCGGGACTGCGCGTCGAACGGCGAAATGCGCACCAGGCGATGCACGCCCTTTTCGGCTTTCAAGAGCCCGTATGCGTATTGCCCGCTGATCTGGATCTCCGCCGACTTGATGCCGGCCTCCTCGCCCTGGAGCATGTCGAGCATCTCGACCTTGAAGCCGTGGCGCTCCGCCCAGCGCGTATACATCCGCATGAGCATTTCGGCCCAGTCCTGGGATTCCGTGCCGCCCGCGCCGGAATGGATGGTGAGCAGCGCGTCGCGGGTGTCGTCGGAACCGCGCAGCATGTTCTGCAGCTCGAGCGCCTCGAGCTGCGCCGCGATGCCCTCCGCTTCCTGCTCGAGGGACTTGCCCTTGAGCATCTCGGCGACGAGCCGCGCGTGCTCCTCGTCCGACTCCCCCTGCGAGAGCTCGAGCAACGCGCGCGCGTCGTCAATCCGCTGCCGCACCGCGTGGTACGGATCGACCCAGCGCTTCAGCTCCTTGATCTCCTGCACCGCTTGGCGCGACCTCTCCGGGTCGGTCCAGACGCTGCCCTCGGCCAGGGCGTGCTCCAGCTCCGCCAGGCGCTTGGTCTTTCCTGCTATGTCAAAGAAAGCTCCGCAGCTCGGTGAGACGCTGATCGAACTCGGCGAGACGGTCGGATAGGGCCACAGTGCGCTCGTTTCAGGCTAGCAGGAAATGAGCCGCCCGCCGACGGGCGGAGGGCGGCTCTAACTGCTTGGAAAGCTAATAGGTTAGACCCCGCCACACCAGCCTAGAAGACTTTGTTTCCCCCAGCCAGAATCTCGTTCAAGGCCTCGGCCCAAAACGGCGTGGACTTCGCGAGCTCAGCGCCCACCTGCTCCACGTATTCCTGCCAGCTCTTCTCGATCTCGTCCTTGAAGAGCCGCGGCAGGGTGCCGTCGCGCAGTCCCTGCTGGCGCTTCTCCGGATGATACACCACGAGATCCGACACGAGCGCCCGCGCGAGCCGGCGGGCCTTCTGCTTCGGATCCTGGACCATGAACGGGTTCACGGGGCGAAGCGGGCTGCTGCGCTGCCCGGGCGCCGCGGCCGCGGGTGCAGCCGGCGCGGGGGCCGCGGCCGGCGCCGCGGGAGCGCGCGGTGCCGGTGGCGGGTCCGCCCGCGGGGCGGGCACGGCCGGTCGCATGGCCGGCGCGGTCGGCGGAGGCGCGGGAGCCGGAACGGCACGCGGCGCGGGCGGAGGTGCGGGGCGCGCCGGCGCGGCCGGTGGCGCCGGCGCTGAGGTCGGCGCCGCAATAGGGCCCGAGAACCGGGGCATGGCGGGCGCCCGCGGCGGTGCCGGAGCCGGAGCGGGCGGGGCGGGCGCTGGCGGAGGCGCCGGGGGTTGGGGAGCGGACACGGGGCGCCCTGGAGCCGCAGGTGCCCGCTGAGCTGGTGCGACGGGGGGCACCGTTTCCGCGACGGGCGCCCGCTGCGCCGCTCCGGACGAGGCATTCACCGCAAACACGTTGCTGCACACCGCACAGCGGGCGCGCACGCCGCCCGCCGGGACTTTGGACGGATCCACGCGATACACCGTCTCGCACGACGGGCAGGTGACGTTCATCTCGCGCCTCGCCCCTCGTCCTCATCGAGCTCCGGATCATGCCGGCGGTCGACTACGAACACCGAGCCCGGCTGGGTCTTCGCGTAGCTCTTCATCTCGGTCGCGAGCTCGCTCACCTGCGCCGGATGGGCGAACCGGCGGTGCTGGTTGGTCACGATCCCGATCGACAGGGTCATCAGGGGCACGCGGTGCAGTTGCCCGCGCCGGTCCTTCCCGAAGTAGTACCCGGCGCGCCGGTCCTGCTCGTTGTACTGGTACGGAATCAGCGTGTCGAACACCTCGAGTACCTCGCCGCACACGTCGGGGATCGCATCGAACGGGATGTTGAAGATGAAGTCGTCCCCGCCGATGTGCCCGATGAACCCGCGGTTGCCGAGCAGTCCTTTCACGACGTCGTGCAGGATGCGCGACAGGATGTATATGACCCGATCGCCGTCGTTGTAGCTGTAGCGATCGTTGTACTCCTTGAAATGATCCAGGTCGGCGTAACATACGGCGAACAGCTCGCCGTTTTCCATCCGCCGCCGGATGTCGCGCTCGATCTCCGTCGTGCCCGGCAGGCGGGTGGACGGGTTGACGGCGACGTCGCGGGCCGTGCGGGTCATGAGCCCGTCGAGTCGGCTCGCCTGCTCCGTCTGCTCGAAGAGCGGGCTGATCACCTCGTCCGCGCCCGCGGTGAACCATTCCTGCACGCGGTCGGTCGTGTGCCGGCTCGTGAGGACGGCAAGCGGGACGATGGCCGAGTAGGAATCGGACTTGAGGCGCTTGCAGAGCCCGAGACCCTGCGGACCGCCGTCCGCGTCGATGACGACGAGCTGCGGCAGCGACCGGAGCACTCGCTGCTCCACGTCGGCGGGGTCCGGCACCGGCACGATCGTCAGTCCCTTGCCGTTGACCCAGCGCGTCAGAAAGTCAGGTACCGAGCGACCAGCCGGCGAGAAGAAGAGTATCGTCGGGCGCGTGCCGCGCACCTGCCTCCTCGCGTAAGGGTCGAGCGCGCCTAAACTTAGGCCGCGTGTCCGCAGGTTGTCAAACAATCGGCATCGGCAAGCGGCTAGAAGTGCTTGGCCTCGTCGATCAACAGGATGGGGATGTCGTCTTCGACGGCGTAGATCAGGCGGCAGGCATGACACACCAATGCCTCGGCGGGCGCCGTGCGGTGCTCCAGCGGGCCTTTGCACTTGGGGCACACGAGGATGTCGAGGAGGTCGGGCGCGAGACTCATCCGTATCCCAGTCGTTTGAGAGACGAGAGCTGGCGCCGCCACTTGGGCAGTACCTTGGCGTGCAGCTCGAGGAATACGCGCGCCCCGAGCAGAGCTTCGATCTTGGCACGGGCGGCCTGCCCGATCGCCTTGATCGTGCGCCCCCCGTCCCCGATCACGATGCCCTTCTGGCTGGTGCGCTCGACGTAGACCACGGCTCGAATATACACCGGCTCCTGACCCTCCCGGAACTCGTCGATCTCGACGGCCACGCTGTACGGCAGCTCCTCATGCAGCAGCTCGAACGCCGCCTCGCGCACGAACTCGGCGGCGAAGAAGCGCATCGGCTGCGTCGCCATCGCGTCGGGATCGTAGTGAAACGGGCTTTCCGGAAGCCGGGCGCGCAACACGTCGAGCAGGGCGTCGAGACCCGCGCCGGTGAGCGCGGAGACGGCGACGGTGGAGGTTGGGGGAGGTTGTGGAGGTTGGGGGAGGTTGGGGGAAGACGGCGCGAGATCCGCCTTCGTATACACCGTGACGATCGGCGCCCGGGGCGCCCGGTCGAGCTTCGCCACTTGGGTAAGCGGAGGCGCCGGAAAGTCCGCCAGCGGATGCAGGTACGCGATGACTTCGGCGTCCACGATGGCGCGTAGCGCCGCGGCGCGCATTGTCTCGTGCAGCTTGTATTCGGGCTCGAGCAGCCCAGGAGAGTCGGTGAAGATGAACTGCGTGTCGTCCCGAGTGACGAGGCCGACCACCGGCAGGCGGGTGGACTGCGGCTTGGGAGAGACGATAGCGAGATGCTCGCCGACGAGGGCGTTCAAGAGGGTGGACTTCCCCACGTTGGGTTTCCCGGCCAGCGCCACGACCCCGCAGCGCGTCACGGGGTGATCTGATCCTTCAGGTGCACGGGCGGCGCCGGGCGCGCGAGGCGCAGGTTGAGCGACTCGACGAACACCGAGAACCCCATCGCGAAGTACACGTAGCCCTTCGGGATGTGTTGTCCGAGGCCGTCGGCGATGAGGGTGACGCCGATGAGCAGCAGGAAGGACAACGCGAGCATTTTGAGCGTCGGATGACGGTGGACGAAGTCGCTGATCGGGCCGGCGGCCACGAGCATGACGAGCACCGCGAGGACGATGGCGGCGATCATCACACCCACCTGGCGGGCCATGCCCACGGCGGTGATCACCGAATCGAGCGAGAACACGATGTCGAGCAGGGCGATCTGGACGATGACGCTCCCGAACGTGGCACCGGCGTGCACGTTCTCGCGGCCTTCCTCGCCCTCGAGCTTCTCGTGAATCTCGCGGGTGCTTTTCCACAGGAGGAACAGGCCGCCCAGGAGCAGGATGAGATCGCGTCCGGAGAACGGGTGGCCGAACGTGCTGAACAGGGGCCGCGTGAGCCGCATGATGCTCGTCAGGGAGAGCAGCAGGAGGATGCGCGTCACCATAGCGAGGGCGAGGCCGACGGTGCGGGCACGCCGCTGGGCGCCGGCCGGCAGTTTCCCGGCCAGGATGGAGATGAAGATGATGTTGTCGATGCCGAGGACGATCTCGAGCACCGTCAGCGTGAGGAGGGCGATCCAGGTTTCGGGCGAGGTGAGCCAATTCATGGTCGGGGGGTGAGGGTCGGGGCAAGATAATGCGGAGTGTGGAACGCAAAAGCCCGCCCCGGCGAACCGGAGCG
>QHUD01000232.1 GCA_003221085.1 Gemmatimonadota bacterium | reverse complement strand
CAACTCATGACGCATGGATGGAAGGACGGGGCCCTCGGCATGGCCGGGGTAATTCTCGTGCTAGCCGCTGGCACTCGGGCGGAGCTTATGGGAGCACGCCCCGCGCATCGGGCCCAGACGGTGAACGTCCAGATGATCGGGGACGCGAAGGGCAACCGCTTCGTGCCGGCCAGCATCACGATCCACGCCGGCGACATCGTTACGTGGACGAACGTCAGCGGGGCGCATAACGTCGTCTTCTGGCCGGACAGCATCCCGGCTGGGACGCAGACCGTCCTACAAGGCAAGATGGGCGCGACAATGGGCCCGCTCACCGGTCCCTTGTTCGCGGCGCCCAACGCCACCTACACCATCTCGTTCGCCGGGCTCAAAGCCGGTACCTACAAGTACTACTGCTTGCCACACCTCGCCCTGGGTATGCGAGCCCAAGTTGTCGTGCAGCCCTAACGCCGAGAAAGTCCGGCGTCAGTGCGCATCCATCGCCCCGCCGGCCGTCCGGTCTGGCGGGCGGCCCTAGCCTGCTGCCTCCTGGATGCGCTGGCGGGCGCAGCGACCGGCCAGCAGGTGGCGGATTCGCACCCGACCGGGCTGCCGCGCAACAGCTGGTACCCGGTGCCAGTGGTCTCCAGGACCGAGGTCACCGGAGTCAAGGTACAGGGCATCCTGGCGCTGCTGCATCGCTTCGCGCTCGACAGCATCACGCGCCCGAGCTTGCTGTTCGTCACGGTCATCGGCACGCAAAAGCACCAGGTTGCCGTGGCGTCCGGTGGTGAAGTCTGGTTGCCAGCCAACCGACGTGGCGTCAAGTACCTCGTGCAGTACGAGAAATCCCCCGCCCCGTTCTACGGGATCGGCCCGCGGACCGCGCCCACCGCGCTCGAGCTCGTCGACGGCCACGCATGGTCCGGCGAACTGACGATGCAACAGGTGTTGCGACCCGCCGAGTACGTGCAGCTCGGACTGACGATCGCGCGGCAACGGGTCGTGGCACGAGCACCAGGCGGCTTGCTCCCTCCCGATACGCTCCCCGGCAGCACGGGGTATACGCAGGTCGGCCTCTCGGTGGGCCTCACCCACGACAGCCGAACCAGCACCTACTACCCTCGCGGTGGGGCGCTCGCGCTGGCTCAGCTGACGGCCAACCTCCGCGCGTTCGGCAGCAGCACCAGCTTTTGGGTCGGTACGCTGGACGCAAGGCGCTACGTCGCCGTGACGCCGAGCTCCGTTCTCGCAATGCAGGGCGTCCTGCAGGGAGCCTGGGGCACGGTGCCGTTCCAGCTCCTGCCCGGGTTAGGTGGCGACGGTCTGCGGGCCTACGAGGACAACCGCTGGCGTGATCGCGTGCTGGCTCGCGGGCAGCTCGAGTGGCGACAAGGGCTATTCTGGCGACTCGGCGGCGTGGCGTTCGCCGCAGCAGGCGCGGTCGCACCTTCAGTGGACGCGCTCCGAGACTCCCCGCTGCGCACGTCCGGCGGTGTCGGCCTCCGACTTCTGATCACGCGAAAGGTCGAAGCCTACTTCCGGGGAGACTACGCGCGGAGTAGCGACGGGACCTCGGCGCTGACCTTCGGTTTCAGCGAGGTCCTGTGACGTCGCCGCGAGCGTTCGCGGTCTCTGCGAGATCTCGCAGATTCGGAGTCCGGCGGCGCGCCTGATAGGCCGCCTGCTTGCAGCTATCCCGCTCACCGATAGGCAGTTGGCATCAGCAAGGCCCCCCTCCGCTCGCTGGTCCATGGATTGCCCTTCAGAACACCGAGTAACGCTCCGCACCAACTGGTTCGACGAAGGAGGTGCCGGGTATGTCGCCTCGACCTCACAGCTCGCTCCGCGAGGGCATCATCCTTGGCACCGTTGTGGGCACCAGCATTTGGGTGTGGATCGCGCTGGTGGACGCCGTCGTGGGTGAGCCGTTCCACACGTTTTCTTTGCTCGGCGGCGTAGCGCGCTTCACCACGCTGCACTTCGTTCTCTGTCTGACATACGGGGTCGTCGCCGTAAGCGTCGTACATGCGGCGGCGCGTGAAGCCAGCCTGATGGTCGGCGCGGCGTTCGCGTTTTTCTTGCTCGAGTTCGCGTTCGTGATGCTCACGGCGATCCTGTCGCAAGGGAGCCTCGGCGGACTCGCTTGGGCCCGGATCCTTGGCGGGAACGCGGTGGGGGCGGCCCTTACACTCCTGATCCTCTGGCGACGGCATCCACTGGCCCAGGAGTTCCGCGATGGGACGGCCGAGGGGGAAGAGTGACGCTCGGGCCTTCGACGCCATGACGCGCCGGCGTCTCTGGCTGACCACTGCCGCGCTAGCAGTCGCCGGGTGTGCCGGTCCCTTTCCGCAGTCGACCCTGCGGCCACGGTCCGACTTCGGTCGCGCGATCGATCACTTGTTCACCGGCATTTTCTGGTGGGCCGTGATTGTGTTCGTACTCGTCGAGACGCTGCTCCTCATCACCCTGATCCGGTTCCGCCACCGGGAGGGACGTCCGGCCCCGAAGCCGGCGCGCGGGAACACTGCGCTTGAGATCGGCTGGACGCTCGCACCCGCGGTGATCCTCGTGCTCGTCGCGGTACCCACCATGCGCACCATCCTCGCGGTGGCGGGCGACGCGCCCCCCGACGCAGTCAAGGTCGAGGTGATCGGACACCAATGGTGGTGGGAGTACAAGTATCCGAATCTCGGGATCGTAACCGCGAACGAGATGCACGTACCGGTTGGCAAGCCGGTGCAAGTATCGATCACCTCGGCCGACGTGATCCACTCGTTCTGGGTCCCCGCGCTAGCCGGTAAGCGAGACGCGACCCCGGGGCACGTCACCCGCGTCGCGTTTCGTGCCGACTCGGTGGGCGAGTACTCCGGTCAATGCGCCGAGTTCTGCGGCGTGTCGCACGCGAACATGGGGCTTCGGGTGCTCGTCGATTCGGATGCCGCCTTCGAGAGATGGGTGAAAAC
>QHUD01000260.1 GCA_003221085.1 Gemmatimonadota bacterium | reverse complement strand
GATCACGTCGAACCCAGCGTCCTTCAGCTCCGCCGCGAGCGCCTTGGCCGTTTCCAGCCCGTCGGGGTGAAGGGTCTGGATCTGGAGCAGCACGCCGCGATCGGCGCCCATCGCGAGCGCCGTGCGGATCGTCTCCTGTGCCGCCGCGGGACCGAGCGCGATCACGGCGACCTCGCCGGTCCCGGCCTGCTCCTTTAGCCGCAGCCCCGCTTCGACGGCGAACTCATCGTAGGGATTGAGAATGAACTTGACGCCCGCTTCGTCGAGCGATTTCCCGTCGGAGGCGATCTTGACGCGCGTCTCGGAATCGGGGACGCGTTTGATGCACACGGCGATCTTCATGGGAGCAGAAAGCAAACCTGGCGGGGAGGATCGTGCAACTGACGCCTCTAGAGGTCTCTGCTAACGCTCACCTGGACATGCCTCGGCAATGCAGGCGTGAGCCAGCGCTGCACCGGCGAGCCCGGGGCCGTGGCATTCTCGGCGAAGGTTCCGAAGGTGAAAACGCGCCGGTCGAACAAGTTCCGCACCGCGCCGCGCAGCTCGAAGTCGCCCCAGGCGAGCGTGAGCGATAGATCGGCGACGGTGTAGTCGGACAGCCGGCGCGTCACGTTTTCCTCGTCGCCGCGCAGCCACTGTCGCCCGACGTAGCGCGCGTCCAGCCCGGCCAGGAGCGCCACTCCGGTCGCCGCTCCATGGGGATGAAGGATTGGCACCGCGAGCCCGACATTCACGCGGTGGTCCGGCACCATGGGGAGTCTGTCGCCCGGCGTCACCGTCTCACCGGCCGTATCCCGGGTGGTGGCGAGGGTCGCGGTCGTCTCGAAGGTGGCCCGCGTGTACCCGTAGTTGGCGTACGCCCGCAGGCCGGTGGCGCCACTCCACTGGAGGGCGAGCTCCACGCCGCTGCGGCGCGTGGCTCCGATGTTTTGGAAGTAGCCACCGGTGACAGTCGAGGCGATGAAGAAGATGTCGTCACGCACGTCGGTGCGGTACACGTCGGCGCTCGCATCGACGCGGCCGTGAGGCGGCCGAAAGTGCCATCCCAGCTCGTACGTCGTGGCCACCACGGGCTTGAGCGCGGGGTCGGGTCCGAGGGCGAACGGCAGGGGGCACGCGGCCTGGGGGTCGGCGCACGCCAGCTCCACGATCGCGGGCGCGCGGAACCCGCGGCTCACGGAGGTGAACCCTTCGTGCCCGCGCCCGCCGCTCCAGGTGAGCCCGGCGCGCGGAGAGAGCCGCCGGAAGATGTGCAGGCCGCTCTGCGTCGCGTCGAGCAGGTCCTCGAACGGCACGCGGATCCAGTCGTAGCGAGCCGCGACCGTCGCGGTGAGCCGCGGCAAGACCTCCAAGTTCACCCCGGCGAAAGCGCCCGCGTTCACCTGATTGGTGCGCACCGACTCCGTGAGCGAATCGGGGGAACCGCCGCCGGGCACGGCGAAGATGTGCACGGCGACGTGCTCGTAGTCCGCGTCCGCGCCGGCCAGCCAGCGCAGCTCTCTCGCCCCTAGCGGCAGCCTCCCCGAGAGCTGCACCGCCCCGCCGCCGATGCGCGTGGCGTTCCGCTGGCGCGAGTCTTCCCCCACGAAGTTCGCGTTGAACTGCTCGCTCGAGAGCGAGCGTCCGAACGCGTTGATCGCGAGCTGGGTGCGGCCGACCAGGCGCTGGGCGTTGAGAATGACGAGGTGTGCCTGGGGAGCGAAGTAGTCGCCCTCAGTGAAGTTGCGGCGCGGATTCGCCACCGCGACGCTCTCGGGGAGGCTGCCGGCCTGGAAGATCCGGTTGTCCGCGCCCGAGTAGCTGAGCGTGGCGTCCCACGTGCCGTTCAGCAGTCCGAGCTTCGCGAACAGCGTGCCGATCCGGCTGCGGGTGTCCTCGCGCCAGCCTCCCTCCCGTTCGTAGCGCGCGCCCACGTAGTAGTCCCACACCCCGTGCCGGCCTGCGGCGCGCGCCTTCAGCTCGTAGCGGTCCCAGGTCCCCGCCGACGCTTCGATCTCGCGCGCCGCCGGGCTCGCGCCGCGACGGGTCACGAGGTTCACCGCGGCGCCGAGCGCGTTCCGGCCGAGCAGCACCGACGGGCCGTACACCACTTCCACCCGTTCCACGTCCTCGAGCGGCAACAGGTCGAAGTTCACCTCGTGAGCGTCGGGCTCGTTGGCGCGCACGCCGTCCACGTAGACCGTTACGCCCTGCGGCACACCGATCACCGGCGAGACCTGAAACCCGCGAAGCGAGACATCCATCTGCGCGGTGGCTCCGAGCTCGTCCGACGTCGTCACGCCCGGCAGCTGCTCCAGCGCGTCCGCCAGCGAGCGCACGCCGCGTGCGTCCAGGTCCCGGGCGTCGAGCGAGGCGGTCCGCCCGGCGAGTCCCCGCGCCAGCTCGCGTACGGTCGGGAGCCGGACGCCGGTCACGACGACGGGCGCGAGGGTAGCGGTGTCTTGGGGAGTGGCGTCGGGCTGTTGGGCGCCAGCCGACAGCGGAAGCAGAACCAGCGTCACAGCGCCAGCCAGCAAGTGCGGAGTGCGGAATGCGGAACGCGGAGTGGATGGGCGCGCTTCGATTCCGCACTCCACACTCCGCACTCCGCACTTAATTGAACGCACTCAGCCCCGTGATTTCCTGGCCCAAAATGAGCGTGTGGATATCGTGCGTCCCCTCATACGTGTAGACCGACTCGAGGTTCGCGAGGTGTCGCATCGCCTGATACTCCGCCAGGATTCCGTTCGCGCCGAGCAGGCGACGCGTTTCGCGCGCGACGTCGGTCGCGATGCTCACGTTATTGCGCTTGGCGAGCGAGACCTGCTGTGGGGTGACCTTCCCCTGGTCCTTGAGTCGCCCGAGCTGCAGGCAGAGGAGCTGCGCCTTGGTGATCTCGGTGAGCATCTCGGCGAGCCGCGCCTGCTGCAGCTGGAACCCGCCGATCGGTTTCCCGAACGTCACCCGGTTCTTGGCG
>QHUD01000151.1:23084-37892 GCA_003221085.1 Gemmatimonadota bacterium | reverse complement strand
GTTCGAAATTGAACATCGGCAAGGCGCGGCGTAACTTAGGCGCCATGAAACGGCTCGGCTCGGTGCTCCTGTGGGGCGCGACGTCCGCCCTCGGTGCCGCCGCGTTCGGGGTGCTCGCGCTGTCGCGGGGCGAGGCGGTGAGCGCTGCCTGGCTGCTCACCGCCGCCGTCTGCACCTACGCCGTCGGGTACCGCTTCTATAGCAAGTTCCTCGCCACCCGCGTCTTCGGTCTCGACGACCGGCGCGCCACGCCGGCCGAGCGCTTCAACAACGGCCGCGATTACGTGCCGACCAACAAGTGGGTGCTATACGGTCACCACTTCGCAGCCATCGCGGGGGCTGGTCCCCTCGTAGGCCCGGTCCTGGCCGCCCAATTCGGTTTTCTGCCCGGGACGCTGTGGCTCGTGATCGGGGTGGTGCTGGGAGGCGCGGTGCAGGACTTCGTCATTCTGGTCTGCTCACTGCGGCGGGACGGCAAGTCCCTGGGACAGATCGCGAAAGAGGAAGTAAACCCGGCGGCGGGGGCGACGGCGATGGTGGCCGTGCTGTTCATCATGATCATCCTGCTCGCCGTGCTGGCGTTGATCGTGGTGAACGCCCTCAAGGCTTCGCCCTGGGGGTTGTTCACCATCGCGTGCACGATTCCCGTCGCGCTGCTGATGGGGTGGTGGATGAAGCGGTGGCGGCCGGGAAAGGTGGGCGAGGCATCGGCGGTCGGAGCCGTCCTGCTCGTTGGCGCGCTGGTCGCGGGAGGTTGGGTGGCGGGCCAGCCGCATCTCGCCCCGCTGTTCACCCACGGCGCCACGACGCTCACGTGGATGATGATGGGCTACGGCTTCATCGCGTCGGTCTTGCCCGTGTGGATGCTCTTGTGCCCGCGGGACTACCTCTCGACCTTCCTGAAGATCACCACGATCCTGGTGCTCGCGCTCGCGATCCTCGTTATTCTCCCGCCGCTTCGCATGCCGGCGCTCACGCCGTTCGCGTCCCTCGGGGAAGGCCCGGTGTTCGCGGGGAAGCTGTTTCCATTCGCGTTCATCACGATCGCGTGCGGGGCGATCTCGGGATTCCACTCGCTCGTCGCCTCCGGCACCACGCCCAAAATGATCGCGCGCGAATCCGACGCCCGGCTCATCGGCTACGGCGGCATGCTGATGGAATCCTTTGTGGGCGTGATGGCGATGATCGCCGCCTGCACGCTTGATCCCGGGGTGTACTTCGCGATGAACACGACGCCCGCCGGGCTGGCCCAGGCGTCGCAGGTGCTGGGGCAGGCCGGGTTCGTGGTGACGCCCGACGTGATGCGCGAGCTGGCGGCGCGGATGGGCGAGACCACCCTCCTGGCCCGCTCGGGGGGAGCGCCCTCGCTGGCGGTCGGGATGGCCCAGATCTTCGCGGGCGCTACCGGTGCGCTGGGGGGCGGGGGGGGCGGGGGGGGCGGCAAGACCCTCGACGCCCTGTGGTATCACTTCGCGATCATGTTCGAGGCCCTGTTCATCCTCACGACCATCGACACGGGGACAGGCGTGGGCCGGTTCATGCTGCAGGAGATCGCGGGCCACGTGTGGCCCCGGTTCGCCGAGACGTCGTGGTACCCGAGCGTGATCGTGTCGAGCGCCGCGGTCGTGGCGGGTTGGGGATACTTTCTGTATCAGGGAGTGGTGGACCCGCTCGGCGGCATCAACTCGTTGTGGCCCTTGTTCGGAATCTCGAACCAGCTGCTCGCCGCCGTGGCGTTGTGCGTGGGCACGACGATCTTGATCAAGATGGGCCGGGCCCGGTTCGCGTGGGTGACGGCCGTGCCGCTCGCCTGGCTCGTGACCGTCACCATGACGGCCGGCTGGCAGAAGGTCTTTTCGGCCGACCCCCGGCTCGGGTTCCTGGCGCACGCCGCGGCGCTCGCCGGTTCGACAAACCCCGATGCGGCGCGGCTGATCTTCAATGACCGGCTGAACACGTTCGTGGCGCTGTTGTTCATGACGGTCGTGACCATCTTGATCGTGACGTCGCTCCGGGAATGGTGGCTGGTGCTGTCGCGTCGTAAGATGGCGGTGGTACACGAGGCGCCATACGTGGAGACGGCATATGCGACGGGGGACTGAGCGGGAGACGGGAAACGGGAAACGGGAAACGTGGCTCACCCGTGCGGCCCGTGTCGCCCGGACGATTGTGGGCGCGCCGGATTACCAGGCGTATCTCGAGCATTGCCGGAAGGCAGGTCATGCGCCGCAGGTCGGCGAGCGGGAGTACGTCGCACAGTTCTTCGAGTCGAAGGGCAAAGGAGTCCGCTGTTGCTGAGAAGCGCGCGGACGACGTCTCTCGAGTGAGCGACCTTCGGGAGCGTCTCCAGGCGGCTCTGGCCGACCGCTACACGATCGAGCGGCAGCTCGGTCGCGGCGGCTCGGCCTGGGTCTACCTCGCGGACGACCTGAAGCACCACCGCAGGGTCGCCCTCAAGGTCCTCGACCCGCAACTCGCCGCATCGCTGGGCAGCGCGCGGTTTCTCCGCGAGATCGAGATCGCAGCCGGGCTCGCCCATCCGCACATTCTTCCCCTTCATGATTCCGGCGAGGCGCACGGTCTGCTGTACTACGTCATGCCCCACGTCGACGGGCGGACCTTGCGCGAGCGGCTGGAGGAGCAGCGACCGCTGGCCCTCGCCGAGGCGCTAGAGATCACCCGCGAGGTGGCTGACGCCCTGGACTATGCGCATGGACGCGGCGTGGTCCACCGCGATATCAAGCCCGAGAACATCTTCCTCTCGCACGGTCACGCCCTAGTATCCGATTTCGGTATCGCGCGTGCGCTGAGCGAGGCATCGGGGGACGAGCTCACTGCCACCGGACTGGCCGTGGGGACGCCGGCCTATATGAGTCCCGAACAGGCCACGGCCGACCGGGGGCTGGACAGCCGAAGCGACCTGTACTCGCTGGCGTGCGTGGTGTACGAGATGCTGGCGGGGGAAACCCCCTTCATCGGCCCTTCGGCGCAAGCCGTCATGGCGCAGCACGTCGGGGGCGCCATCCCATCGCTGCGGGCCGTGCGCCAGGGAGTTCCGGAGAGCGTGGAGCGCGCCATCACGCGCGCTCTCGCCAAGGTGCCGGCTGACCGGTTCGGCTCGGCGGGGGAGTTCGCGCGGGTGCTTGAGGCCCCAAGCGCCCCAGCGCCGGAGCGCTCGCTCGCTGTGCTCCCGTTCGCCAACCTGAGCCAGGCCCCGGACGACGACTACTTCAGTGATGGGATGACTGAAGAGATCATCGCGGCGGTGAGCGGGGTGAAGGCCCTCCGCGTCGCCGCACGGACCTCGTCGTTCGCGTTTAAGGGCAAGAGCGCGGACGTCCGGACCATCGGCCGCCAGTTGAACGTCGGCTCGGTGTTGGAGGGGAGCGTGCGTCGGGCGGGCCGCAAGCTCCGAGTCACGGCGCAGCTCATCAACGTCGAGGACGGCTACCACGTCTGGTCGGAGCGCTACGACCGCGACCTGGAGGACGTGTTCGCCATCCAGGACGAGATCGCCAGCAGCATCGCCCGGGCGCTCCAGGTGGTCCTCACCGAGCCCGAGCGACGCGTGCGGGACAAGCCGCCCACTCGGAGCCTCGAGGCGTACGATTACTTCCTGCGGGGTCGTCAGTTCTTCCACCAGTTCCGGCGGAAGGGGTTCCACGCTGCCCGGCAGATGTTCGAGCGGGCTGTGGCGATCGACCCTGGCTATGCCCGCGCCTACGCGGCGATCGCCGACTGCTGGTCGTTGCTCCACCACCTCGACGCAACCGAGGAGAATGCGCGGGGGGCCGACGAGGCGAGCCGGAAGGCACTGGAGCTCGATCCCGAGGCGGCCGAAGCGCACGCTGCGCGGGGGCTGGCGCTCTCCGTGCACGGCCGCTACGCGGACGCCGAGCAGGAGTTCCAGGCCGCCATCCTCCTCGACCCCAAGCTCTTCCAGGCGTATTACTATCACGGGCGTGCGTCGTTCGCCAGCGGCAACTATACCAGCGCAGCCGACATGTTCGAGCGTGCGGTCGTCGCGCGTCCGGAGGACTACCAGGCGGCCGCGATGGTAGTGATGGCGTACGAGAGACTCGGCCGCCCGGCCGCCGCCGAGGCTGCAGCCCGTCGTGCCGCCGAGAAAATCGAACACCACCTTGAACTCTACCCTTACGACGTCCGAGCGCTCTACCTGGGCGCTGGCATGTTGGCGCGCCTGCGCGACGTTGCTCGTGCCGAGGTGTGGGCCAAACAGGCCCTCGCCATGGAGCCGGAAGATCCCGCCGTCGCCTACAACGTCGCCTGCGTCTTTGCGGATCTGGGCAAGATCGAGGAGGCGCTCGACTCCCTCGAGCGCGGTGCCAAGCTCGGTCTTCCGGGTGGTGAATGGCTCGAGCGCGACCCAGACCTCGACCCGCTGCGTGGCCATCCGCGGTTCCAGGCCATCATCGCTGCCCCGACCCGTGGACAGCACGTCTGAGCTCGGCGTGACTGCGTCCCGCATGGCCCGACACGCATTCGCCGTCGCTCTCGCCCTCCCCTCCATCTGTTTCGCACAGTCCCCCGCGATCACCATCCGCGCGGGGACGGTCCTCGACGGCCGCGGTGGCGTCCTGCGCAACACGACGATCGTGATCGCCGGGTCGCGGATCGTGCGCCTCGATCCCTCCCTCACGACGGCGACCTACGACCTCTCCAAGCTCACCGTCATGCCCGGCGGCATCGACACGCACGTCCATCTCACGCCCCATTTCGACGCGAACGGCCGGGCGCACAACGACCCCGGCGGCGCGGAGCCGCTGGAGCAGACGGTGCTCTATGCCGCGGAGAACGCGTACCGGGCGCTCATCGCGGGCATCACGACCGTGCAGAGCATCGGGTCGACACTCGATCGCGATCTGCGCGACGCCATCGCGCGCGGCACGATCCCCGGTCCGCGCGTGATCACCTCGCTCGACTGGATCACCCCTGCGGATGGCGATACCGACGGGCTGCGGCGCACCGTGCGGCAGCGCGTGGCGGCGGGGGCAGACGTCATCAAGATCCTCGGGTCGAAGAGCATCCGAGAAGGCGGCGGCCCGACGCTCTCCGAGGACGAGCTCCGGGCCGCCTGTGACGAGGCGAAGCGGCACGGGCGGCGCGCCGTAGTGCACGCGCACGCGGCGGAGGCCGCACGGCGCGCCGTGCTTGCCGGCTGCACCACCATCGAGCACGGGGTGCTGCTCGACGAGACGACCCTCGATCTCATGGCGGAACGGGGGACGTTCTTCGATCCGAACCTGTACCTCGTCTTCCAGAATTATTTCGACAACAAGGCGCGCTTTCTCGGCATCGAGAACTACACCGAGGAGGGATTCGCGCATATGCAGCGGGCCGTTCCCCTCGTGCTCGCCGTCTTCAAGCAGGCGCTGCGCCGCCCCGCGCTCCGCGTCGTATTCGGCACCGACGCGGTGGCCGGCGCGTTCGGGAAGAACTGGGACGAGCTGATCTATCGCGTGCAGGTCGGCGGGCAGCGGCCCATGGATGCGATCGTGTCCGCGACGTCCCTCGCGGCCCGGTCGCTCGCGCTGGCGGACACGATCGGCGCGATCGCCCCCGGGCTCGAGGCCGACTTGATCGGGATCGACGGCAACCCGGCGGAAGACATCACGACGCTGCGGCGAGTGGTGTTCGTGATGAAGGGGGGCACGATGGTGAAGAACGTCGCGCCGCGCCTGCCATGAGCCGGCGTGCTTCATTTCGGCGTGCTCGCGAGCCTCGCCCCTTCGCGACCCAGTACCGCTTTGGGATCGTCATGGCGGGCAACGACTTGCGCGGGCATAGGAGCGTGCTTGACAGGCTCCGCCCCTGGCGCAGATTGAAACGTACTCAGATGCCATGAACCCCGAGGCGCCGCTGTCGTGCGGCTCGCGAATGCCTCGAGGGGAGCAAATCGCGAAACCGGCTGAGGGGGAACCCGCTCGACCGGTTTTCGTCTTTGGTGGTGCGGTTCCCTGTTCGAAGCGGCACGACGCTATCGCGCAGGAGGCTCTATGACCGCCCCGTCCACCCGCAGACTGATTCCACTCCTGATCTCGGCCCTGCTCCTCCTCGCATGCGCGTCGACCGCACCGCCCCCACCGGTCGCCGCCGTGACGATCGCGCCGGTCACCACGGAAATAGTGATCGGCGCGAGCGTGCAGTTAACGGCAACGACCTGGGATGCCTCCGGCCGCGTGCTGCAGGGACGGGACGTGACGTGGACGCATAGCGATCCGACAGTGGGAACGGTGTCGGCTAGGGAGCTGGTGACCGCACGAAGCAGGGGCACGACGACGATCACCGCGACGAGCGAGGGGCAGCACTGCACGTCGGTCGTGATCGTGCATCTGGCCATGGGTGTGTGACCATGAATCGTGAAGGAGGTTTCATGAGAAACGCGACCATTTGCAGGCTCATCTTGCTGACACCGCTCACCCTGCTCGTCGGCTGCACCGCCCAGCCGGACGAGCCGGTGTTCGGGCTCCAGGCCATGTCGTTCGCCAACTCCGAGTGGTCAGAGCCGGTGCACCTCGACGCCCCCGTCAATTCGCGGTGTCAGGACCAGACCCCGACCATGTCGAAGGACGAGCTCAGCCTGTACTTCCTCTCGGACCGACCGGGCGGATTCGGAAACCTCGTCTCGACCACCGGATGCATGGACAACTTTGACCTGTGGGTCGCTCACCGCTCGTCCACCGACGGCGCGTGGGAAACGGCCGTGAACCTGGGCGCGACGATCAACACCGCCCGCAACGAGGCTGGTCCCGCGCTATCGCCTGACGGGCATCTGCTCTTCTTTTCGAGCGACCGCGCTACGACGGGCGTCCTCCACGACATCTACCTGTCGCGCCGCGCCGATCCCAACGACGACCTCGGCTGGGGGCCACCTGCGCTGCCCGGTCCTGATGTGAACACGACGCTACACGAGGCAGGACCGTTCTACTCGCAGAGCGCGGAAGACGGATCCGCGAATCTGTACTTCTACCGCGGGTCGGACAACGGCGCGACGACCGACATCTATTACGCGGCGGTGACACGGGAGGGTGAGACCCTCGGACCGGCCGTGCTGGTGTCGGAGCTGAGCTATCCCGGGCGCCCCGACGGGTTCGTCACGGTGCGCGCCGATGGGAAGGAGATCCTGTTCAACTCAGGTCGCCCTCTCACTCCCGGCGGGCCCAACGCGTTCGACATATGGGTATCCACCCGACGCAACGTCCACGACCCCTGGTCGGCGCCTGTGAACCTGGGACCACCGGTGAACACCCAGTTCGCCGAGTTCCAGCCGGACCTGTCGCACGACGGTCGCACGCTGCTGTTCATTGCGGGTGTGGGTCGGGGTGGTCTCGGTGGGTTCGACATCTGGATGTCGACCCGCACGGTCAACGGGAATTAGCGAGGAGGTCCCATGAAACGCGTATCCATCGCAAAGCTCGTGTCTCTCGTCTCTTTCACGCTCCTGGTGGCGTGCGAATCGGAGTCCGCTTCGGTCGGGATCAAGCTGGAGGCTATGTCCTTCGCCGGCTCGGAGTGGTCGGAGCCGGTGAATCTCGCGGCGATCAACACGGGAGCAGCGGAGGCGCAAGCCACCTTCTCCCCAGACGAACTCAGCCTCTACTTCCAATCGGACCGGACGGGTGACCCCGACATCTGGGTCTCGCACCGCGCTTGCCGAGAATGCGATTGGGAACCGCCGGTGAATCTGGGGCCCGTCATCAACACTACCTTCATCGAGAACGGACCCGCGTTGTCCATCGACGGGCACCTACTGTTCTTCTTCAGCAACCGGCCCGGAGTCGGGGGAAACGACATCTACGTGTCACGCCGAACCGACACGCACGACGACTTTGCCTGGGGACCGCCCGAGATCCTGGGGTCTGACGTGAACACCACGGGCGACGAGAACGCGCCGCACTACCAACAGAGCGCCGAACCGGGAGGTGCAGAGCTGTATTTCACGCGAGGACCGGGGGCACGCAGGGACAAGACCTGTACGCTGCGCCCATCACGCGGAACGGTGAGACGGCTGGGCCCGCAGTGTTCCTCTCGGAACTCAACCACCCGACGGCCAACGACGCAGCCCCGACGGTCCGGACCGACGGGAAGGAAATCTGGTTCCATCGAGGTGCCCCAGCGGGGGGACTGGGTCTCGCCGATCTCTGGGTGTCCACGCGTCGCAACGCGAACGACCCGTGGTCCACGCCAGAGAATCCGGGGGCACCGCTCAATTCCGTCGCCTTCGACCAGCAGCCGAGTCTGTCCTTCGACGGCCAAACGTTGGTCTGGACCTCCAATCGCCCGGGTAGTGTGTCAGCCCCCAACGGTCTTCCGAGCCTGGACATCTGGATGTCGACCCGCACGGTGAGCGGGCGGTGACGAGGGCGGCCCCGGTCTAACCCACCGTCGCGATACACTCGATCTCCACCCGCGCGCCCAGCGCGAGCCCGCTACCGGCCACTGTGGAGCGCGCGGGGGGATCCTTCAGAAAATACGTCGCGTAGACAGTATTCATCGCCGCGTAGTCCTTGATGTCCGTGAGGAACACCGTGCACTTCACCACGCGCTCTAGTGAGCTCCCCGCCGTGGCAAGCAGCGCTTTGACGTTCTCGAGCACCTGACGCGTCTGACCGACGATCCCGGTATCGGCGAGCTCGCGGGTACCGGGACGATTCCCGATCTGGCCGGAGAGATACAGCATGTTCCCGACGCGCACGGCCGGGGAGAACGGCAGGCCGACGGCGGTGCCGGGCGGCTGGATGACCTGACGCTCCTGTGCGGTGGCCGAAATCGCAACGGCGCACAGGGCGGCAAGCAAGGCATCGGTTTTCATGTTCGTTTCCTCCTTCATGACGCTACGTCATCGCGCGCCGCGCGGCCAGCGCAGGCCAGATCAGCACGAGGACTATCATGCCCGCTGTGCTCGCCAGAAACGCGGCGCCCGCCCCGTACCGCTGGAACACCCCCCCCAGGATGCGTGCCCGCGAGCCGCGCTACCAGCGCCCGCTCGGGACTCTCCGTTAATCCCGACACGAGGCCCAGCGCGAGAAACAGCCCCCACGCCGCCGCTGCCGTGCCCGCGCGCGCCATCCCCACGGCCGTTATCGCATACACGAGCCACCCCACCCACATCGTCTGCCCGGGCCCCAGCCGGTCGGTCGCGGCCCCGCCCAGAAAACTCGAGGACGACCGCACCACGTGCACCGCCGCCCACAAGAGCGGCACCATCGCGACTGGGACGCCCAGCTCCTGCGAGCGCAGGATGATCAGCGTGTCGGGCATGCGGAGGAGATAGAAGGCGGAGATTGCGAGAAGGGGAGAGCTCCGTGAAGGCCGGGGGAGGCTAGGGGAGGTTGAGGAGGCTAGAGGAGGTTGTCCCGCCCGGTCACCACCTCCTCCAACCTTCCCAACCTCCCCCAGCCTCCCCCGCCCTGCTCCGTCTCTCACCGCCCAAACCGCCAGCACCAGCACCACGACCCCCGGCACGATGCTCCACCCGATCACCGCCCGCACATTCGCGCTCCCCGACGCGAGCAGCCACCAGGCGAGGATCGGCCCCAGCACGGCGCCGGCGTGATCCATGCCGCGCTGCAGGCCGAAGGCGCGCCCCCGCAGCTCCTGCGGTGTGACGTCGGCGATGAGCGCGTCGCGCGGCGGCGTGCGGAGCCCCTTCCCCAACCGGTCCACCACGCGCAGCCCGATGACCTGCCACGCCGCGCCCGTGACGGCGATGACGGGCCGCACGACCACCGCAATGAAATAGCCGAGCACGATCATCGGCCCGCGCAAGCGCGGCCGGTCGGCCAGCCGCCCCGCCCCGAGCTTCACGAACGCCGCCGCGAACTCGGCCGCCCCGTCGAGCGCGCCCAGCGCCTGCGGCCCGCCGCCCACCACCCCCGTGACGAACGCCGGGAGCAACGGGTAGATCATTTCGCTCGCGAAATCGTTGAGCAGCGAGACCCAGCCGAACAGCTTCACCTGCCGCGGGAGCCGACTGGGGGCTCGCGAGTCGGGGCTCGGGGCTCGCTTCGTTCGCTCCGTCGAGTCCCCAGCCCCGAGCCCCGACTCCCTACTGTTCATTGAGGCCGAGGCCCCAGCGGATCAGCGTGACGGGGAGGCCGCCGTAGCGCAGCAAGGCGTCGTGGAAGCGGCGCAGGGTGAAGGCTTTGCCCTGCGCGGCGCGGAAGTCGTTCCGCAGCTCGAGAATCTCCCGCCGCCCCACCGCATAACACAGCGGGTACGCGGGCTCAGCGCAGTAGCGCCGCACCTCCGCTTCCGCATTGGCGCGGTCCACCCGCAGGTGCGTCGTCATGTACTCCACGGCCTGCTCGAACGTCATGCCGCGCGTATGCAGTCCGACGTCGAGCAGGACTCGCACCGCGCGCCAGAGCAGATGCACGCGCTGGAAGAACTGCTCCTCTTCGGAGCGGTAAAACCCCTCTTCCCCCATCATGTCCTCGCAGTACAACGCCCAGCCTTCGACGGTGAGCGGCGTCCAGACGTTCTTTCGCGTGTCCGAGGGTTGCTGCTGCGCGTGGACCAACTGAAGGTGGTGAGCCGGATAGCCTTCGTGCAGCGCCGTGACCCCGACCTCGTAGCGGCAGTGGTCGCGCAGGATGCGCTCTTGCGCGCTTGGGGGCAGCGCGGGATCCGGGAGGGTGACGTAGAACCAGCCGGTGCGGTCCTGCGAGTAGGCGCCGGGTGGGTCGTAGGCCGCGAACGGGATCACTGGGCGCATGAACGCCGGGGTCGGGACCACGTCGAGCGGCGCATCGGGGATCGGCGCCAGGCCATGCGCGGCCACGAAGTCCCGCGCCCGCGCCATTTCGCCCGCGTAGGCATCCACCAGCGCGCTCGCGGGCGGATGGTCCGCTCGCAACCGATCGGCGACATCCTGCCACCCCTTGCCGCGGTCCAGGCGCGCCGCCCGCGCCCCCAGGTCCGCCTCCAGCTCGTCCTTCAGATGCAGCCCGTAGCGCCACAACTCGGGCGCCGTGTCCCGCAAGGCGTGCTCGTAGTGCAGATGGAAATTGAAGTCGTCCTCACCCAGGGCGAACTGGTCGGACGCGCCCTCGAGCCAACGTTCCAGGTCGTGCGCGAACGCGGCCATCGCCACCGCCGCGGCATCGGCCGCCGCGGCGACGCGATCTCCCAGCCCGATCGCCACCTCCCGCACGAGCGACACGCCGCCCTGGTTGATGCGCAGCGCCGTCTCCACGAACACCCGCACCGGCTCGTTCAGTGCAGCCCGGGCGTCGTCGAGCAACCTCGGCACGTCCTCGAGCCGGCCCGTCAGCGAGACCGCTCGCTCCTCGGGGGTCCGGTCCCGCCGGCCCAGCAGGAAATGCAACCCCCCCAGGAGGTGCGAGAGCCAGAACCCGGGATTCTTCGCCTGCGGGCGCTCACGCTCGAAGCGCCGCAACGTGACCCGGACCTCGTTCAAGAGTGCCGTGCGGTCGATTTCGTCGTCCAGCCCGGCGGCCGTGGTCTCTTCGAGGGCGGCGGCGATGGACTTGAGCGCCGCGAGGTGCGGGGCGAGAGCGCTCGGACTGAAGCGGCCGTAGCGGTCGTCGTACGTCTTTACCCCCGCCTGTGTCGCGCCAACGGGATCCAGGTGCCACCGGAGATCGAAGTAGGACCGCTCGATCTCGCGGAACGACGCTACCGCCATGCCGCCTGCTTGAGCAGCCGATGGCACTCCTCGTCGGACAACACCCGGTCGGTACGTTTCGCCGCTTCGAACAGCGCCCGGCACGCCGCCTCGTCCTCCGGGTCGTAGCCGTGCGTCTGGAGCCAGTACTTCACGTTGGAGAGCCCGGACACCGGCCTTCTTTTGCGCCTTGATGATGGCCGCCGCGTGCACCCCCGTGCCGGTGCGGAACGCGTCCTCTCCCATGACCGGGTAGTTCACCGGGATCGGCACCCCCACCGCGTCCGCCACCAGGCGACAGTACTGCGGCAGCTTCGAGATGTCGTGGTGATGTGCACCCAAGAGCTTCAGGTTTACGATCAAGAGGTCCAGCTCGGCGTTCCCGACCCGCTCCCCCACACCGAGCGCCGTGCCGTGGACCCGGTCCACGCCCGCCTCGATCGCCGCGAGGCAATTGATCAACCCCAGGCCACGGTCGCGGTGCCCGTGCCAATCGATCTTCACACGGTGTTGCTTGACGATTTCCTGCTTGACGAAGGTGACCAGTGCCTTGACGCCGTCCGGGGTCGCGTGTCCCACCGTGTCCGCCAGGCAGATGCGTGTCGCCCCACAGTCGATCGCGGCCCCGTACAGGGCCGTGAGCGCCTCGGGCTTCGCACGGGTGGTGTCCTCGGTGACGTACATGACCGGAAGGCCATGCTTCACGGCGTAGGTTACCGCTTCCACCGTGGACTGGACGATGCGGTCGAGGGTCCAGTCCTCGGCGTACTGCCGGATCGGCGATGAGCCGATGAACGTCGCGGCCTCGATGGCGATTCCCACTTCCTGGGCCACCCGCACGATCGGCTCGATGTCCGCGATCACGGTGCGCGCAGCGCAGTTCGGGGCGATGGGCAGCTTGGCGTCGCGGATCTCCGTGGCCAGTGCCCGTACCTGCTCCACGACCCGCGGGCCAGCCCCGGGCAAGCCGATGTCGGCAGCCACGATGCCCAGGTCCGCCATCAGATGGAGCAGCCGTTTCTTGACCTCGAGCGCGGGGTCGCGCACCGAGGGGGACTGCAGGCCGTCGCGCAGCGTCTCATCGTTCAGGTCCACGCGGGCCCGGGCCCAGTCGAAGGCTCCCCTGCCTGCGCGGTTCCAGTCGTAGATCAGGTCGCGCTCGTCCATGAGCAAGTGTTCACCCACTCGCCCCCCACCGTCAAGCGGGTTAGTGTGAAGGGCCGTGGACCACGCCGTCTCTCGCCTGCTCGCGCACGAGCGCATTCGCGCGGCGCGCCATCACGTCGAGCGCACCGATGAGGTGACGCTCGTCCGCCAGGCGGCGCTCTCGGCCATCCCGGCGCCCACGGGAGCGGAAGGCCGGCGCGCCGCGCACCTGGCGGAGCTGTTCCGCGCGATCGGCCTCTCCGACGTCGCGGTCGATCACGTGGGAAACGTCCACGGTTGGTTCGGGAAGAACGGGGAAAGGTCCGCTGTAGGGGCGCAGCATGCTGCGCCCCTACCCGGGCCGGTCGTCCTGGCCGCGCATCTCGACACCGTATTCGGCGCCGACGTGGACGTCGCGGTGGAGCGCCGCGGCCAGCGGCTCGAAGGCCCGGGTATCTCGGACAACGCGCGCGGCCTCGCCGCGCTGGTCGCGGTGGCGGAGGCGATGGTCGCGGCGCGCGTCCCGGTGGCGCGGCCAATCCTGTTCGCGGCGACGGTGGGCGAAGAGGGATCGGGAGATCTGCGAGGGGTGAAATACCTGTTGAACGGCAAGCACCATGTAGGGGCGCAGCATCCGGCGCCCCTTCCAAACCCGGCGCCCATACACCAGACCCCTGCAGCGTTCATCGCCCTGGACGGTGCCGGGCTCGATCGCGTGATCCATCGCGCGCTCGGCTCCAAGCGCTATCACATCACGTTCCGCGGTCCCGGCGGCCATTCCTGGGCGGCGTTCGGCGTGGCCAACCCGGCGAACGCGGTGGGGCGCGCGGCCGCGCTGCTCGCCGACCTCCCGATCCAGCAGGCCCCGCGCACCACCTGCGCCGTGGTGCGGCTCGGCGGCGGCACCGGCCTCAACTCGATCCCCCAGGAGGCGTGGCTCGACCTGGACCTCCGCAGCGAGGATCCCCGCGCCCTGGCGCAGCTCGACGTCACGGTGCGCGCGGCGCTCGAGCGCGCCGCCGACGACGAAAACCGCCGCCGCACGGCCGGCTCGCCGCCGCTGCGCGTCGAGCTCCAGCTCCTGGGCGACCGGCCATCCGGCATGACGCCGCGCGCCCACCCACTCGTCCAGGCGGCCGTCGCCGCCAACCGCGCACTGGGCCGCGACGCCGAGCTCGCCAGCGCGTCCACCGACGCGAACGTGCCGATCGCCCTCGGCATCCCCGCCATCGCCCTCGGCGCGGGCGGCAAGGCGGGCGATGCGCATCTCGCGACTGAATGGTATGAAAACGTCGAAGGAGCGCTCGGGATAGTCCGGGCGCTCCTCGTCACGGCGGCGATGGCGGAAGTGACCTAGGCTCGATGCTCTCCCATCGCGGCAAGCACCGTCAAGGCTTCCCGCGGATGGCGGGTCGCGCGCAGCTGGGACGAATACACGTGCCGCACCACGCCGGTCTGGTCGATCACGTAGGTGACCCGGCCCGGCAGCAGGCCCAGGGTCTTCTCCACACCGTACAACCGGCGCACCAGCCCGTCGGCGTCCGACAGCAGCAGGAATGGCAGCTTATGGCGCTGGGCGAACCGCCGGTGTGACCGCACGGAATCCGAGCTCACCCCGACTACCTCAGCGTCCCTGGCGTTGAACTGCTCGTAGCTGTCCCTGAACGCGCGCGCCTCGATCGTGCAGCCCGGCGTCTCGTCCTTGGGGTAGAAGTAGAGCACGACGGTCTTCCGGCCGACCAGGTCGCGCAACCGCACCGGCGTACCAGTCTGATCGTCCAGCGTGAAGTCCGGAGCCGGATCTCCAATGCTCACCTTGCGTGTCGTCACCGCTACTATCCCCTCTCTGGTAGAACTTACCGTCGTAACGTCGTAACGTCGTAGCGTCGTAGCGTCGTGTAACGATCTCGTCAATGCGCCCCCGCCCCGCCCGGCATCGTCTTGCTCTTGTGCATCAACAGCAGCAGCGGCAACGACAGCACGAAGCAGGCACCGAACAACAGAAACAGCTG
>QHUD01000151.1:0-22950 GCA_003221085.1 Gemmatimonadota bacterium | reverse complement strand
CATCAGGTTGAAGAGCCCGGTGCCGTTCGGGATCTTGCTCATCGGCAGGTCGGCGAGCGCGAGGTTCGTGAGCGGCACGAAGATCAGCCTCAGCCCCACGCCCCGGAAAATCAGCGGCCAGAAGAAGTCCGACATGCCACTGTCGGTCGTGAAGTGGGCGTGCTTCCACATCGACAGGGCGAAGATCGACACGCCGGCGAGGATGGACAGCCGCGCGTCGAACTTGCCCGCGGTGCGGCCCATGGTCGCCATCGTGAACGCACTCGCGAGCGCGCCGGGGAGAATGACGAAGCCGGTCTGCTCCGCCGTAAAGTTCTGGAGGTTCTGGAGGTAGACGGGCAGCACGAACACGGTCGCGTAGAGACAGACCCCGAGCACCCCGCCGAATACGACGCCCACGGCCAGCTGGCGGCTCTTGAGGATTCGAAGGTCCACGACCGGATGCTCCGTCGTGAGCTCGTGCCACACGAAAGAAATCAGCGAGATGGCGCTGATCACGGCGTACGTGGTGACTTCGCGCGAGTCGAACCAGTCGAGCCGCTCGCCGCGCTCGAGCATGACCTGCAGCGTGCCGATGCCGACCGCGAGCAGCAGCAGCCCGATGTAATCGACCCGCTCGGCCTTCTGCTGGAACCGCGAGTTCTGGATGAAGCTGAGCGACAGCGCCAGCGCCAGCATGCCGATGGGAATGTTGATGTAGAAGATCCACGGCCAGCCGAACGCGTCGGTGATGTATCCGCCGAGCGTCGGCCCCAGGGTCGGGCCCACCATCACGCCCACGCCGAAGATCGCCATCGCGGTGCCGAACTCCTCGCGGGGGAACTCCTCGTACAGGATCGCCTGTGAAGTGGAGAGCAACGCGCCGCCCCCCAGTCCCTGGATGATCCGCCAGAACACCAGCGCGATGAGCGAGTGCGCGTTGCCGCAAAAGAACGACGAGACGACGAAGATCGTGATCGATCCGGCGAAGTAGCGCCGGCGCCCGAAGAACGCCGACAGCCAGCCGGTGATCGGCAGGATGATGACGTTCGCGACGATGTAGCCCGTGGATACCCAGGCGATCTCGTCCAGCGTGGCGCCCAGATTTCCCATCATGTGGGGGATCGCGACGTTCACGATGCTCGTGTCCAGCAGCTCCAGCACCGAGGCGAGCGACACGGTGATCGCGATGATGTAGCGATACCGGTACCGGTCGGCCTCGGCGGCCCCCCCGAGGGCTGGCAGTGCGGCGGTGGCCATGGTGCGCGTTACTTGGTCGTGATCGTGACGTTCACGCTCATCCCCGGACGCAACGGCCGCACGGGATCGTTCTTACCGGCGAGCCGGATGCGGACAGGGATGCGCTGCACGACCTTGGTGAAGTTCCCCGTCGCGTTGTCGGGGGGCAGGAGCGAGAACTTCGCCCCGGTGGCGGGCGACAAGCTCTCCACCTGACCGCTGAAGTGGCGGCCGCCGTACGCGTCGACGGTGAAGTCCGCGGGGTCGCCCGGGGTGACGTCGGCCGTCTGCGTCTCCTTCAGATTCGCCGTCACCCACACGTCGCTGAGCGGCACCTCGCTCATGAGCGGCTGGCCCGGCTGCACCAGCTGACCGATCTCCACGGTCTTCTTGCTCACCACGCCTTCCGAAGGAGCCGCCAGGGCGGCATCCGCCGCGCGCGCCGTCGCCTCAGCCGCATCGAGTGCCTGCTTCGGGACAATGTCCTTCTCCGCGAGGGGCTTGATCCGCTCGAGATCGGCGTGCGCCTTCTCGGCGTTCGCCTGCGCCTGCGCCACCTGGGCTTCGGCCTGGCCCACCCGCGCCCGATTGCTCACGCCCGCCAGCGCCACGGCGAGATCGGCTTCGGCCTGCGCCAGCCGCGCCTTGTAGTCGCGGTCGTCCAGGACCACGAGCGTGTCCCCCGCCTTCACGGACCGATTCTCGTCGGTCCGCACGTCGATGACATAGCCGCCGACCTTCGGGAGGATCGGGATGATGTGGCCGTCCACTTGGGCGTTATCGGTCGACACGTGGTTGAGGCTGTAGATCCAGCGCCGGACCCCCACCGCCACGAGGCCGAGCAGCACGACGCCCATGATGATGAAGATGGTGCGCTTGCGGCCGCCCGATTTGACCGGCTCGGCGGGCGGTTCCGGGGCCGCAGGAGACGGCCTGCCGGGCCGTTGCACCGTCTCGCGTTCGATCGTCGTAGCCATGTCGTCACTCATCGGTTGTGCGGTTAGTGAAGCGTCCGGGCGACGCCGGCGGCGCGCGCCAGCGAAATCCTGGCGGTGGCCGCGGCGAACCGGGCGTCGATCTCAGTATCGCGGGCGCGAATCAGGCCCGCCTGCGCGGTGATCACGTCGATGTTACCAGCCACCCCCGCCGTGAAGCGCTCACGCGACTGGCTGAGCTCACTCTCGGCGAGCCGCAGCTGCTCCCGGGCCACCGCCTGTTGCGCCTGGGCGGAAGCCAGATCGAGCAGCGCGGCGTCCACCTCGGCGGCGATCTGCCGGCGCAGGTCCGCCTCGCGCACCTGCGACTCGCGCACCACGGCATCCTGCTCGTCGAGGCGCGCCTCTCGTCGGAATCCGTCGAGAATCGGCACGCTCACCTGCAGCGTGATATCGCGCGTCGCGATCGCGCGCGGCGCGGTCGGCCCGTTCACGCCATAGTCGCCGGCGAGCTCGAGCCGCGGCAGTCGTTCGGCCCGGATCGCCGATCCGGTCTGGCGCGCCGCGGCGGCGCGGGCCTGCTCGGCCAAGAGCTCGGGCCGGTTGGCGAGCGCGGCGCCGACGGCCGAGTCCCGCCGCTCGGGGATGGCGGCGGCGCCGAGCGACGGCGCGAGCGAGTCCGTGAACGTCAGCGGAGTCGCCGGGTCGAGGCCGAGCGCGCGCGTCACGTCGATACGCCCGCGGTCCAGCTGGTTCTGCGCCACGAGCAGAAGTCCCTGCGCCGTGGCGAGCTGCGCCCGGGCGCGCGTCACGTCGATCGCCGGGCTCACGCCCGCCGCGCGCTGTGCCTCCGCCAGTCCCACGAGCTCGGCGGCTATGGCCGAATCCGCCTGACGCGCCGCGACCACCGCCTGCGCGCGCACGGCGCGGACATAGGCGACGGCCGCCGTGAGCACCGAGCCTTCCACCGTCACGCCGCGCTCGGCCCGGCTGCCGTCGGCTTGTGCCCCAGCGGCGCGCACGCGTCTCACGCTCGACCAGTCGAACAGCGTTTGGCTCGCGCTGACGCGCGCGTCGTAATTGTTGAACGGCCCAATCAGCTCCGGAACGCCGGGAAACGAAATGCCGATCGAGCGCGAGTTGAACGTGCGGTTGAGCCAAAAACCCCCCACCGAGGCGGAGGGCAGCAGCGCGGCGCGTACTTGCCGCACGCGGGCGTCCGCTTCACTGGTGCGCAACGTCGCGAGCGCCACCACTGGCACTTCGCCGGAGGCGAGCCGCACCGCGTCCGCGAACGACAAGCGGAGCGGGGTCGTCGGACCGGGAGTCTGCGCCGCGAGCGGGGCGAACGCTGCGACGAGCCACGCGAGCGCAGGGACGAGCCGGGAGCTATTGCTTCGCGATACCATGCAGATACAAGTCGATGTGAGTGTCGAGGTACTTCTTGACGTCGAACCCCTCCGGCATGCAAGACGCGAAGGCGCGCCGCGCGACCACCGCGTGCATCAACGGCGTCATGGCGAGCTTCGCGGCCACCATCACGTCCACCGGCCGGAACTCTCCGCTCTTGACGCCACGCTCGATCACGCCGGCCATCAAGCGGTGCCCGCGGGTCACCACTTCCTGGTAGTAGAAACGGGTCAATTCCGGAAAAGTTGCCGCCTCGGCCATCATGAGCTTCGGGATGCCGGCCACCGCCGTCTCCCCGACCAGCCGCCAGTATTCCCGCACCAGCTGCTCGACCAGCTCCCGGGCGCTCCCGGTGAACGACTGCGCCAGCGCCTCGCCCTGGGCGATGACGGGCACGATGGTCTCCCGTACCACGGCCTTGAACAGCGCTTCCTTACTGTCGAAGTAGAGGTAAACCGTGCCCTTGGTGACGCCGGCACGGCGCGCCACATCGGCGAGCTTCGTCGCGGCGAACCCGCGCTCCCCGAACACCTCAAGCGCCGCGGCGACGATCTCCCCCGGCCGGGCGTCCTTACGGCGCTTCCAGCGGGGCTTGGGTTCGCGGTGCGATGGGGTGACAGCGTGGCTCACGGCGAATTCATTCGGTCTCGAGATTAGTTACTGAACGGTCAGTAAGTAACTTTGGTTCCGGATACTCGTCAAGTGTTTGATAAGTTCTTGCAGCTCAACTTGTTACGCGGTAGAGGTGCGACGCTCGCGATAGAACGTGATCAGCCCTGTCCCCGGCGGCGTCGCGCTCACCTGGCGGAGCAGCGTGACGAGCTGCCCCCGGTGATAACTCGAATGATCGACCGCGTGGCGAAACATCTCCCGGAATGTGTGCAGATACGCTCCGCCGCCACTCGGCTTCACTGCCAGGCTCTCGTCCAGGCGCCGCTCGGTGAGCCCCGCGAGGAACCGGTCGCGCTCGGTTTCGATGGCTTCCCAGCGCGCTCGCGCCGCGGCCAGAGTCGTCAGGTCCCTGACCTGCGGCACCGCGGAATTCGGCCTCGCGAGCCAGCGGTTGAGCCACAGCTCTTCCGCCCACACGATGTGGCACAGCGTGCCGTGCAGTCCGCCGTGGCTGCTCTTCAGGTCGCGGAAGTACGACTCGGCCGGAAGCGACTCAAGGGCCGCAAAGAACCGCCGGTTGGCCCACGCGTTGTAGGCGAACAGCTCCCGCGCTTCGCCGACGGTCACCGAGCCCCTCCCCCTTGCCTACCTTGCCGGCGCAGTCTCCCCGGCGTCCATCACACTCTGCTGCACGACCTTGCCCTCGATCGTCTGGTCGTCGCCTACTAGCGAGTCCTTCACGGTCCCGCGCACCACCCGCACGTTCCTGCCGAGGATGCTGTTCGTGATGGTGCTCTCGGTGACGACGCTCCCCGCCTCGATCGATACATTGGGCCCGACGGTGGCGTCCTGGATCGACACGCCGTCCTCGATGTAGACGGGAGGGACGATGGTGCAGCGTAGGCGTGGGCCGGAAGGAATCCGCGCCCGGCCATGCTCCAGCAGATGCTGGTTGGTCTCGAGCAGCGTGTCCACCTTGCCGCAGTCGTACCAGCCGGCGACCGGCGCCGCGAGCAGGCGGCGTCCCCGGTCCACCATGTACTGGAACGCATCGGTGAGGTAGTACTCGCCGCCCTTGCCTGGCGGCTGCTGCAAGACGTGCGCGATGCCGTCGAACAGCGCCTTCCAGTCCCTGACGTACTGCAGCCCGATGTTCGCGAGCCGCGAAATCGGGGTGCTCGGCTTCTCGACGATGCGGGTCATGTACCCTCCCGCATCCGTCACGATCACGCCGAACCGCTGGTAGTCCTCCACTTCCTTGACCCAGATGATCCCGTCGGCGTCGACCCGGTTGATGAGGGACAGATCGGCCTCGAACACCGTGTCCACGAAGATGATGAGCACGGGAGCGTCCACGTAGGGCCGTGCGAGGTTGATAGCGCCGGCCGTGCCGTCCAACGTCTTTTGTTCGACGAAGGTCGCCTTGATGTCGTACTGCTCGACGATGTACCGCTCGACCACATCTTTCAGGTGTCCCGTGATGACGATGAGCTCGTCGACGTCCAGGCCTTGCACGGCGTCCATCACGTAGTCCATGACTGGCCGGCCGGCGACCCGCACCAGGGGCTTCGGGACCCGCTTGGTGAGGGGCAGGAGCCGTGTCCCTTTTCCGGCGAGCGGGACGATGACTTTCATGTCAGGCGCGCCCGTAGCGGTCTTTGAGCCGCACGACGTCGTCGATCTCGGGTGTCGAGGCCTCGAGCAGGTCGGTCGGCGCCACCGCCTCGAACTGGTGGATCAGCTTCGGCTCGATGTGGAAGGCCGCCCCCTGGGTCATGGGGCGCTCAATCAGCGTATCGCCCCGCTGGAGACGCAGGATGATCTCGCCCGTCAGCACGTAGATCGATTCGTCCTTCTTGTTGTGGTATTGCAGCGACAGGACGTGTCCGGGCTCGATGTGCAGGATCTTGCCGACGTAGCGGTCGGTCCTGGCCCAGATCAGCTCATAACCCCACGGCTTCTCCACGCGGTAAGGGAGGGCGGTCACGGAACCCCCCGAGTGCGGAATGCGGAGTGCGGAGTGCGGAGTATAAAGGCAAGCGTCGTGGTGAACGACCCAACCCTGCGACTCCGCATTCCGCATTCCGCACTCCCCACTTGTCTCATGTGCGCCCCTGCAAGCTCAGCCGCAACGAAGACGGTGACGTGACGCATGCGGTCACACACACCCCGCACCCCACGCAACCTTCGGGCCGCAGCACGGGGTGCCCGCCCGCGTCCATCGCCAGGGCCCGCTCCCCCACCGGGCAGGCGCGGGCGCACACGCCGCAGCTCACGCCCTGGAAGGTGATGCAGCGCTCGGGGTCGAGCTCGAGCACCCCCATGTGGATCTCGTCCCACCCCCCGGCCGGCGGCACCAGAGCGCCGGTAGCGCAGGCGTGGGCACACGGCATGTCCGCGCACACGACACACGCCTGGATGGCCGGATCGATAATCGGGGTGCCGGCGGCGAGTCCGCCGGCGGGCGGGGCCTTGATGATCGCGTGCACCGGACACACGGGCATGCAGTCGCCACAGCGGGTGCACGACGCGAGGAAGGCGATTTCGTCGGCCGCGCCCGGCGGCCGGAAGTAGCGCCGCGGCGCGACACGCTGCTCAGTACGCTCCGCCATTTCGCGCGCCAGCCGGATCATGGCGTCGCGGAAGAACCCGCGCCGATCGCTCGCTCGCGTGTCCATCAGAAGCTCGGGGCGAGGCTCAGCTGCCACCGCAAGGCGAGCTTCCCTTTGCCGGGCCTCAGGTCCGCGGCGTGGCTCGGGGAGCTCACCACCAACGGCAGCTCGATCCGCATGGTCCAGCCCAGGTCCCGGATCTGGTGGCGGGTCACGAGCCCCAGGCCCGCGTCATACAACGGGGCGTACCAGCGCCCTGGGCTCGTGGCGGGGACCGCCAGGGTGTCCACGAGCCCGCCATCTGCGAAACCGGTGAATGCCACATCCCGCAAGATACCGCGATCGCGCCGCCACACGGAGCGGGTGAGCTCCGCGTTGGCGGTCAGCGCCCAGCGGCCGCCCAGGTCGCTCCGGAAGCCCCGCAGGTTGCCGTTGCCAGGTGCGTGATAATGAAAGTCGGGCCGGACGAACAGGGCACCCGCGCTGCGCAACAGGGGGTTGGTGAACGTCTCGTACGGGTCGGCGCCGGCGATCGGAATCCGGCGCTGCGGCAGGGGGAGCGAGTGGCCGGCGTACGCGCCGCCGAACAGGCGCACGCCGAGGCTCGTGCCGAGCGCGAAGGGCCCGCGGACGCTCGCCTCGCCCGTGAAGCGGCCGAAGCCCTCCACGTCGTAGCGGGACGAGGACCCGTACCCGGGCCCCGGGTTCGAATACACGAGCCCGCCGCGAGCGCCGAGCCGCGCCCGGACGAGGGCCGATCCGCGAGGGCGTCGAACCCCGCGTGGGGGTCGGCGCCGAAGCCCAGGTGCTCCCGCAGCGCGCGGTCGACCGAGAGGGCGACGCCGGCCCGTCCCTCCACGTACCACGCGGCGAGGCTGGTCTCGGTCCGCGGCACGAGGTGGCGGATCGGGTTGGCCCAGCGGCCGTAGAACCCGACGCGGTCACGGCCCTCGCCCCCGGCGGTCCCGACCGACGCGACCTGCAGGCCGCGCTCGTAGCGGCCCAGGTAGTTGGTCCGGTTCCGGACGCCGAGCGTCACGCCACCGAAGTCGTTGGACCAGGCGACGGGCAGCCACGCGCTGACCAGCCTGTCCCGCCGGGCCGTCTCCCGCGTGGGATCGTCCAGCCGCAGGGCTACTGCCGCCCGGCCCACGAACGGGCGCTTCTCGCGGTTGTTCAGCATGTCGTAATCGTGGGTGCGGCCGCGCGGATCGAGGACGAGGCGGCCGGGCTTTCGGGCGGTCGTGAACTCGATCCGCTCGGTCGCGGGCTCGCCCGTGGCCCGGGCGTAGATGGTATCGCGCTCGCCGATCTCGACCGGCATGCGGCCGTCGCCCCGACGCTCGATGGTCACCACGGTACGCCAGCGCCCGTCGGCAAGCCGGTGCCGTTCCACACGACGCAGCCGATAGTCGACGAGCGGGGTCGCGTGCAGCCACTCGCCGAACAGCCATTTGAGATCCTGCTTCGACACTGCCTCGGCCACGCCGCGGAGCGCGTCCTCGTCTACGTGCTTCAGCTTCCAGCGAGAGAAATACACGCGCAGGATGCGCCGCATGACGTCGTCGCCCACGACGTAGCGCAGCTGCTCGTAGAACAGCTGCGCCTTGGCGTAAACCATCTCCTGATAGATCACGAAGTCGCGGAAATGCTCGCTTACGGTCGAGACCGGCTCGCTCCAGCGCTCGAGGTCGAGCCACAGCACGCTCGGTTCGAGCCCGTCGTACGCCGCCGGGCCACCGTGCGACTCGAAGAACCACCCCTCCTGGAAGTCCGAGAACCCCTCGTCGAGCCACCCCTCGCGCCACTCGTTGTTGGCAAGCTGGCCCATGACGTACTGGTGGCCCGTCTCATGCACGATGAGCCCGAGGGATGCGCTGCCGTCCATGATCATCATCGGGAATTCCGTCCCGCCGCCCTCGATGCGATGCACGTTGGTGAGCTGAGGCCACTGGTACTTCCCAAACAGCGAGTCGAGCCAGGCGAGCGCCAGCACGGTGTTCTGGACGGCTTTCCCCTGCCCCCAGGTGGCGCGGTCGCCCGGTTGGTACAGCACGCGCACCACGGCATCGCCGTAGCGGCCCTGTTCGTACACGTAGGCCGGGTTGAGCGAAAAGGCGAAATGATGCACCTGCTCTGCGTGGAAGCGCACGCATTTCCGCCCGGCGGCCGCCTCACCACACCGATGCGTGGTGGGTGGTGCGTGGTACCAGTCGCGCTGATAGTCGATCCGGAGATTCGGGTCGGCCTTGGCTCTTTCCCAGCCCGGATCGCCTTCCACAGCCACGCCGGTGGCGCCGACCACCTGGTCCTGGGCGAGGTCGAGCGCGACGTCGTAGGTGGCGAACTCGCCGTAGAACTCGCCCCCTGGATAGAGCGGGTGGTCTTCCCAGCCGTAGCGGTCGTACACCACCACCCTGGGGTACCACTGCGCGAAATCGAAGCGCCGACCTTGGCGGCCCTGGCGCCGTGGCAAGGTGGACGGCCGTGCCTGCCAGTCGATCTCAACCGCCAGGGAATCGCCCGGGCCGAGGGACCGCGGGAGGGTCCAGTGCGCGATGGTCGAGTCGGGGGCATACGGGTAATCGGGGCGCATCGCCTGGCCCATCACGGTCGCGCTCGTGATGCGCTCGAACGCGTAGTCCGGGTCCTTCAGGTGCTGAAACCGCTCGCGCTGCTCGGCCGAGTCGGCGGCGGCCCAGCGCGAGCCGGGGCGGAACGCGTTCAGGTACTGGTGCACGTAGAAGTCGCGCAGCGTGTCGGGCGAGTGGTTCACATAGCCGATCCGCACGCGGCCGGCGAGCACGCCGGATGGCTCGTCCAGTGACGCGGTGATCTGATATGTGACGTGCTGCTGCCAGTAGCCGGTGGTGTCTGGGGCCACCAGCAGAAAAAGGAGCGGGAGCATGGAGGTGGGGAAGCTACAGTGGCCAGGGCGGGATGGGGAGCCAGGCGGCGTGGGGCTCCGCAAACCCCCTCGGAGCCCCGACAGACGAAGGAAGAGCGAACCGGCCTAAGGCTTCTTGGCTGCTTTCGTTTTCAACTCGACCAGCAAAGCATGAATCTCGGCAGTGGCCTCGCTGGCGTGCGTCGCGGGCTGGTGCCAAGTGGTCCGACCGGCTTTGTTCTCCGACTCCGTAGTCTTCCCCTCGGGAGACGTGAATTTCGTTGTGCCGCTACCCGAAATGTCGTACGTCAGATACGCTAGGTGAGAATGCATCGGAATTTTCTCACCGCCTTTGGCGTGAAAGTCGAGCACCCGCACCTGGTCGTTCTCCAACAGCACGGTGAAGTTATTTGGTGCCACTTTCACGGGGTCTTGTGCGCGGGCCGCTGCAACTGCGACGCAATACAGAGCGAGCGTGCCGAGCGTTAGGCGGAACGTTTGCATACACCACCTCTGCGAAGGATGAGGAGCGTGAACCTGACTGGACGGTGCTGGACATGGGACCTCCGCGCCTTTCACGGAGCGCTGTCGATACGTGACCGTACCTCACCGCGGACGAGACTTCTCGCCGCTTCCGTGCGGCTGCCGATGTCCGCAAGGGGAGCGGACGGATGAGCCTTTGCAAAGATTGCACTGATATCGCGTTCTGCGTCCGCGAGAGAGGCGTACGTATCAATCGTTACAAAGTCGTATTCGAGGGAGGTGCCGTAAGGATACTGGACGTTATACAGAGCCCAGGAGCGCATTTGTCCGGCGCGGATGCTGCCAAGAATGCTCCGGCAGTAGCGGTCGCAAGAAGCGGGATCCCGATGCGCATGGAGCCCTCCGCGATAGAAATGGAGCCACCGAGCCGGCAGGCGCGGTAGCTCGGCGGTCGTGGCTCCTTCGAGGAGGCGAGGACCCGTGGCTTTGTGCCCCCGGCTTTCGGCGGGTTTGCGCTTGTCGCTGCAGGCGTTGTTCGCTGGGTGACTGAAATACCGCGACGGCACGGGGGCGTCAAGTGAGGTAAGATAGAATTGTGTTGCCTGGGGCGACTCCAATGGCTCCGTCTTACAGGGACGGACTGATTTCCCGCGCCTACCCGCATCACACGCCGCCACCTCAAGACCGGTGACGAATGAGAATTCTCTCCGTCCTCGTTGCTCTGGTCACGCTCCAACAATCGCAACCGCTCGTTCCGAGGCCGGTCCTCAAATTGATCGTCGAGCATCCGGCGCTCGCCCCGTACCTCCATCCGGAGCTGCCTGGCCGCGTGCCGCTGGTCGTCTCGGACCATCTGTTGGAGCCCGGTGTCACGCCATCGAAGTTCGGTCAGCCACTACAAATCGTCCCCGACCATGAAGTGGGGACGCGGCCGCACCTGCAGATCGTGAGGTTCGAGCTCAACGGTTCGCATGCGAAGGCTGTAGTCGCGTACACAGTCGAAGGCCTGCAGGCAGTATTCGATTTGCGGCGCGATGCCAACGGGTGACAGTTTTTCTTCATCCCTCGCTCGGTGGTGCCTCATGCGCTGGCTCTTCGCTGCTGCACTGGTCGCGACGCTGATCCTGCCCGTAGTCGGCCACGCACAAGAACCGCAGCCCTCGACACCGGGGGACCGTCTATTCTTGAGCGCCGGGCTCGGCTGGAGCGCCTGTCACTGCCAGTTCCAGGGGGGACAGCTCCGCGTCGAGTACGCTGTCACGCCCGTGGAGCGTGTCGTTGGCCTGCGGGTGCAAATAGGAGCCTTCTGGACGCCGTCGCAGAGATACTCGTTTCCATCGGCGCTCTACGACCAGGGTGCCACCGCCGAGGGCGTGGGCCAATCCACGGTCCTCGATTTCGGCGTCACCGGCGCGATCACGCCCTGGCCGCGCGGGCGAGTCTCGCCTTACGTGGTGGGCGGGCTGGCCGCCCTGCAGACTTGGAGTTCTGGGTCAGGCTACTATCATCGCGCCGACGGCACGGTGGGGAAGATCCCGGCTCCGAACTTTGGAACGCACGGAGATATCAGAGCGATCGTTCGGCGTGGGCCTCCGAGTGCGGGTCGGCGGCCGCTTGTTACAGCTCGAGGCCCGGGAGCTGCGAGGTTCGCTCTCCGCGGTTAGCCTGGGCACCGCCCTGCATTTCTAGGCGATCGCTCGCTACCGGGTCGACCACCCATACAGCGCGGGCTCACCGTTGTTTGCGATGCATCCTTCGACGCCCGTGGCCGAGAACGTCACCCGCCTCGTGGTCGAAGCAAGCGCCGCTGGCCGGACCGAGTACGTGCGCCTGACCATCCCACCCGCAAGGGCGGGACACCGAGCTCTTCAGTTTCGAGCGCGTTCCTCTACCGTAGGCGGAGCAACCAGGGCCGGCGGCGCCGTCGAGCTTGACGGCGCCGCCGGTGAGCTACATCATGCCTACGCTCTCTCACCCCTTTCGGAGGTTTTATGCGCGCTCTCGGCCTCTCGACGTGCCTCCTGCTCTCGGTGGCTCCAGGAATTCACGCCCAGGCCGCCCCCGCGGAAAAGCCGCACTGGGGCCCGGCCCCGGCAGTCTTTCCAATGGGCGCGCGGATGGCGGTGGTGAGCGGTGACCCCAGCAAGGCGGCGGTCTTTACGGTCCAGTTGGCGATGCCGAGCGGCTACAAGATCGCGCCGCACTTCCATCCCACCGATGAGACCGTCGAAGTGAAGAAAGGCACGCTGCTCGTCGGCATGGGTGATAAGTTCGACGCGTCCAAGGCGAAACCGATGAAGGCCGGCGAAAAAACCCTGATGGCGGCCAAAGCACACCACTTCGCCGCGGCGCAGGGCGCCACGTTCATTCAGGTGACGGCCATGGGCCCGTTTGCGCTCACCTACGTCAATCCGGCGGACGATCCCCAGAAGCAGGCCGTCAAGCCCTGACGTCTGGGCGCTACGTTCGTCAGAAGCTCGGGGCGAAACTTACCTGCCACCGCAACGCGAACCGCGTGCTGTTCGGCCGGAAGTCGGCGGCGGCGTCCCAACGATTCACCGCGAGTGGCACCTCGAAGCGCATCGTCCACGCCAGATCCTTCACCTGGTGCCGGGTGACGATGCCGAAGCCGCCGTCGTACATCGTCGTGTACCACTGGCCCGGCGGCGAGGACGGCAGGGCGAGCGTGTCCACGACTCCCAGGTCCACGAATGCCTCGAGCGCACCCTCGCGCAAGAAGCCCGCGTTCCGGCGCACCACCGCTCGAGTGAGCTCGAGATTCACGCCCAGGGCCCAGCGTCCTCCGAGGTCGTTGCGGAACCCCCGCAGGTTGCCGCCCCCGGGGGCCTGATAGTGGAAGTCCGGCCGTACGAGCAGGGCGCCGCGGCTGCGCAGGAATGGGTTGGAGAAGGTCTCGTACGGATCCGCCCCGGCGACCGCAATGCGGAGCTGCCGCACGGGATTGGACGACCCCAGTAACGCGCCCGCGAACACCCGCGCGCCGAACGTGGTCGCGCGAGACAACTTCGTGCGCGTGCTCACCTCACCCGTGACCCGGCTGAACCCCCTGTAAGTGTAGTGGTGCCCCGACGCGACCTGGGGCGTCGCGTGCTGGTAGACCAAGCCGAGGCTGACAGCGCCCCTCGCCTGCACCACCGTCTCGCCACGCCGTGCCACGCTCGAGATCCACGGGCCGATTTGGAACGAGCCCGCGTCGTCCCACAGCCGGCGATCGAGGTAGTCCACGTTGGTCGTCGCCATCCACAGGGCGGCGACCCCGACGTGGCGGTCCGCGCCGACGTCACCCCGTCGCAGCGCGGCGCGATCGAACGTGACGGCAGCGCCGCTTCTTCCCTCGACCGACCAGACCGCCAGGCTCGAAGCGACGCGCGACCCGGAGCCGCCGAAGGGATTGCGCCAACGCCCGTACAGGCTGACCGAGCTGGTGGCGTCGCCACGCGTCGCGGCCGATGCGACGAACAGGCCCCGCTCCGCGTCGCGGCCGCGCATCGGACGCGCTCGCAGCCCGAGCGTCACACCGCCGTAGTCGTTGGACCAGAGCGCGGGCAGCACCTGGGGGGAGGGCCGGGCCCGACTCGTCGCCCGGGGCACGGAGTCTCGGCGTTCGCCTGAGTCCGCCGCCTGGCGCAGGCCGGTCGGCGGCCAAACGCCATCGGCACTCCAGGCGGCGAGCAGCAGGAAGAGTGGGAGCATCGGGACACGCAATTCGCCGCAAAGATCGCGCCGAGGGTACGCCGCACGATTCCGATCCCGACCGCGCGATTCGGACGCCGCTCTGCTGCAGGGACTCCACACCTTGAGGCCGCCGACGGGCCTGTACGTCCCGCCGGCCCAACCTCTCAAGGAGTGATCATGTGGAGTTATACATCACGCGTGGCGGCGCTCGCGCTCCTGGCGGGCGCGCTCGCCTGTTCCGATCGCCCACCGGGCACCGCACCCGAGGCTCCCCCGGGTCTGGCCGCCGTCCCCTCCGCCGCGACCCGACCTGAGGTCCTGGCGCGCTCCTTTGCGCTCGCGCTCGGCGACCCCGCGTTCCGCGCCCACGTGAAGGCCGAGCTCGATCGCTCGCCGTTCCGTGAGCACAAGCTGCCGTTTCAGCGCTTCCTCGCGGCCGAGCGCGGGCGCGCGCTCGCCGCGATGGCGCGCGGCACCGGCGTCGCGACGACGGACCTGGCTCGCGAAGCCGACCGCGCAGTCCCGCTCGAGATGTACGTCCCCGTTCCGGAGCACCGCCGCATCTGGACCGGTGACGCCAACGTGCTCGTGGCGACGGCGGTGGGCGACCACGACGTGCCGGTGGCCTTCGACGTGCGCGGCACCCGGCAGCTGCTCGACCCCGAGCGACCGCCGTCGACGCCGGTGATCGCGGTGGTCCCGGTCGAGACCGATTTTTCGACCACCCCGAACGCCCCGACTGTGATCGGCTGCCTCGGGTGCGGGGGGCTCTTTCCGTGGCCCCCGCCGCCGCCACCTCCGCCGGCGGTGCCGGGCCTGTACCTGACCCAAGCCCACTTCGTAGACGATTTTGAGGGTTGGTTGAAAGGCGCGCCCGAATTTGAGGTCCATATCCTCGGCCAGAAGAGCCAGACCGATTCGCTGACCGACTACCAGTGTGCCGGCGAGAAGCAACCGGCGCCCTACTACTTCGATCAGAACGCGCTCGATTGGAGCGGCAACGTGCTGCTGTTCAGCAAGGCCCAGCTCGACGCCTACAACGCCGCGCATCCGGGGCAGAACATCCGGGTGTTCGTGGTCGAAGACGACGACACGGCCTGCGAGATCAAGGCAGACAGGAACCTCTTGAACGACGCGATCAAGGCCGTCGACGGGGCGTACAAGTCCATCACCGCGGGGAATGACTCGAGTTCGTGGACACTGAAGACGTTCCGGCGGGCGAGCGCCTTCCAGAAGTTGTGGACCGCGCTGGCATCGCTGATCAACACGAACGACGAGCTGGTCGGCAACGCGGTCGAGGACGTCGTCGTGGGCATTTCGCACTCGGGGTACAACTGGACCGTGAAGGGCCAGAACAACGTGACGAACGGCTGGATCACCTTGACCATGCAGTGAAGCCCCAACCCTGGAGGGATTCATGTGGAGGATGTCCGGCACGCTCGCCCTGCTCCTGCTTACGCCTGGCCGGCTCCCCGCCGCGGTGCAATGGGGCGTATCGGTGGAGCTCGGCGTGGCCCGCTTCGGCGGCACATCGCGCGACAGCTCCGGAGCCACGGTGGGGCCATACCGGCCCACGACGTTCGGGCTCCGCCTGGACCGCAGCTTGGGTCGTGCGCGTGTGGCGGTTGACATCCTCCACGCGAAGACCGGCCTGGCAGCCGACGGACAGGGCGTAGCAGTGGTGCAGTACGCGATCGGCTCGCTCTGGGAGATCGCTCCGGAGATGTCGCTCCGCGTGGCACGCTTCGGCATGGGCGTAGACGTGCGTGTCGAGGCGGGCCCGGCCATCGACTTCTGGAACTTCGACGGCGAGCGGCGCAATCGGGTGGGGGGCCGCGCGGCGGCGGTCGTGGAGTGGCCGCTCGCGCGTGCCCTCACCGGGTCGTTGCGGATGAACGGCGTGTTGAGCCGGTCGGTCTTCGACGCGGCGGACACACCGAGCGGCGTCGAGCGGCGGGCGACGCGACGATTCGGCGTGGCGGTCGGCCTACGGTATCAGCTGTAGGGCACAACGTACGAGCGCGGGACTCGACCGCCCCACGCAGAGCGGCTACGTTGTGCAATGGCCCGTCTCATCGTGATCGACGACAACGACGCGGCGCGGGGAACCATGCGTCGCGTCCTGGAGAAAGCAGGGCATCAGGTCCTGGAGGCAAGTGACGGCGACGCCGGACTGAAACTGCTCGCCGAGACCGGCGTGACGCTCGTCATCACCGACATCTTCATGCCGGGGCAGGACGGGATCGTCACTTTGCGTCGGATTAGGAAGGAGTTCCCCGGCGTCCGGGTTATTGTCGTCTCCGGTGGGGATGCCACCGGTCGGATCGATCTGCGGAGGGATGCCGAGCTGTTGGGAGCCGCGCGGACTCTCAGGAAACCGTTTGCGCCGGGGGAGCTCAGGCGAGCGGTCGAAGAAACGCTGGCCCTCGATTCGGAGACGCGGTCCTAGGGCTCCATCTTGTCCAGCCGGAGGCTGCTGCCCGGTGCGCCCTGGAAATGGAGCTGGTACTCGTTTCGCGACCCTCTCTTGAGATCGATCGGGACGCTGATGCTCGGCTGCTCACTCCCATCGGTCGCCCAAGCAGATACCACCAGCTTCGAGGCCCCGCGGCGCTGCCCGACCACCACGACACGATAGGCTCCTGCGGCAGGCCGATCGATATGGACGGTCATGGAAAACGACTTGGCGGCTTCTCCCGTCACGTCATTGTCGATGGCATCCGCCCACTCGGCGGCCGCGGGAATCTCGTTGACCTCCTTGCCACTCGCTGGATCGCGGCCGGTTCGCGCTCCGTTTGGATCGACGACGAGGAGCCACGCATTATCGAGATTCAGCGTCAAGTTGCTGTAATCCGGCTCCGCGCTCGCCTGTGTGCCCACTGCGGCAGCGAGGACCACACCAAAGCGGAGAGCCGTCCGCAGTGCCGGCATCGTCCTCACTCCCCCACCAACAGCTTCCTGCGCAGTATCACCAGCTTCCGTCGCACCGAGCCGTCGTAGATCCGGTCGCCCACCCGCACCACCACGCCGCCCAAGATCCCCCGATCGGCGCGGAAGTGGGCCCGGACTTCCTTCCCGATCGCCCGGGACAGTCGCTCGACGACCTGCTGCTCGAGCCGCGCGTCCGGCTCTTCGAGCAGCGTGACACCCGCATGCACCCGGTTGAGTTTCGCGTCCACCAGCGCGTGATACTGCTGCGCGATTTCCCCGAGCAGCCCCTGCCGGCCGCGCCGCACCACCGCCTGGAGAAACCGCACGAACTCCGCCGGCGCCAGGTCCCCGAGCGCCCGTTCCAGCAGCGCCGCCTTCGCGGCCTTGGAGACGCGCGGCGACTCGAGCGCTACCGCGATGCGCTCGTCCGCCTGCACCGCCCCCGCCACGGCCTCGATCACCTGGCCGTAGCGCTCGACGTCGGCCATGCCGTGCGCTTCGGCCGCACTCCGTTACCAGGCGGCGGTTGGCTTCGGAGTCGAGGTTCGCCTCGATCAGCTTCGACGCGGCGGCGATCGAGAGATCCACCGCCTCGCGCCGCAGCTCGAGGATCGCCTTTTCCTTCTCACTCTCGATCTCCTTACGCGCCCGGTCGAGCAGCTGCTCGTACTGCTCGCGCGCCTGGGCGAGCAGCGCGGCCCGCTCCTTTTCGGCCACGGTGCGCGCCTGCGCGATCAGCTCCTGCGCCTCGGCGCGGGCCGCCGCGATCAGGCGTTTGTGCTCGGCGAGCAGGGCCGCCGCCGCCTCCCGGTCCCGTGCCGCGTCCGCCAGCATGCGCTCGAGCTTCTTCTCCCGCTCGCGCACGGCCGCGAGCAGCAGCGGCCAGGCGCTGCGCCGCAGCACGAACAGCAGCAGCCCGAACACCACGAGGGTCCAGATGACGAGACCCCCGTCCACGGAGAGCGGGCCCGCCCCCCCTCCCCCTCCCCCTCCCGCCTCCTGGGCAAGCACCGCGAGCATCAGCATTGGCCGCATGGCGCCCCCTAGAACGTGACCTTCCCCTGCATAACGAACGCGACCACGGCGGCGAACAGCGCGACCCCTTCCACCAGCGCCGCCGCGATGATCATGGCGGTCTGGATGCGGGCGCTGTTCTCGGGCTGGCGCGCCATGCCTTCGACGGCCTGCCCACCGATCCGCCCGATGCCGACACCGGCGCCGAGCACGGCGAGACCGGCGGCGAGGCCGGCGCCGATGAGCGCGTACCCTTTGCCGGCGGCGCCGGCCGCGGCGGGCTCCTGCAACAGCGCGAGCACGTTCAGCAGCATGTCACACTCCCAGGTTGAGCGGGAGATCGTTTTTGACGAGGCGCGCCACCCCGCGTGCGCCGGTTCTCCCGCACCGGCGCCGTTGGTCGGATGGTTCTCAGTGGGCGGCGCGCATCAGCCCGATGAACACGCTCGTGAGCAGCGTGAACACGAACGCTTGTAGAAAGGCCACGAACAGCTCCAGCAGCATGATCCCGGTGGCCATGACCGACGCGGCCACGCCCACCAGGTAGCTCTGGAAGAAGAACGTCAGCCCGATCAGCGCCAGCACCACCACGTGCCCCGCGGTCATGTTGGCGAACAGCCGGACCGCGAGCGCGAACGGCTTCGCGAGCTTCCCGATGATCTCGATCGGCGTCATGATGACGAGCATGACGGGTTTGAGCAGCGTGGGCAGCCCCTCGGGCAGAAAGAAGATGGTCCCGAGATAGCCCTTCAGGCCCAGCGCGCGCATCCCCGAGATCTCGATCACCACGAGCGACACGCCCGCCATCGCCCCCGTGACGGCGATGTTCGAGGTGGGCGTCGCGCTCCACGGCAAGAGGCCGAGCAGATTGCACGCCAGGAGGAAGAAGAATACGGTGAGGAGATAGTTGACGTACCCTTCGCCGTGGGGCCCCACGTTGGGCAGGATGACTTCCTGGCGAATATAGAGCACCATCGCTTCCATCGCCGCCGCGAACCCGCGCGGCGGCCGGCCCGCCGCTTGCGCGCGCGCCACGACCCGGGACGTATAAAGAAAGACGAGCGCCACGAGCACGGCCGCGAGCGCGAGGAACACCGCGTGCTTGGTCGGCGAGAGATCGATCGACAGGTCGCCCACGCGGATCGGCGGGAAGCGCGGCAGCTCGACTTCCGTGTAGTAGGGGGCCCTCCAGGAGGGCAGCTCGATCGAGTGCGAGTTGCCCAGGTGGGCCATGATGTCGATCTCGTTCGAGCGCGACGCGCTGGCGTGCCCCTGCCCCGCCGCGGTGCCTCCCGCGAGCGCGAGCAGGACGGCAACGAGCCCCCCGAGCCGGCTCATCGCACCTCCGTGGCGGACCGGACGACGACCGCCTCGACCACCACGCAGCACATGAGCACTCCCACAAGCGTGAACAGCAGCGGTGCGAGCGCCAGGCCGAGGCGCGGCGCCACCACCAGGCCGCACGCCGCGACGAGCGCGAACCGCGCGGCGATCCCCACCGCCCAGACCAGCTGGAGCCGCTCGGTCCCGATCGCCCGCACCACCCGCCAGCCGAGCGGTGCCTGTACGATCAGGGCCAGGGTCGTCGCGAGCCACACGCCTGTGCGGGCGTCGGGCGGCAGGACGAAGCTAAGGACCAGCGCCGCCGCGGCAACCGCGCTCACGCCGACCAGGTAGCGCCGTCCCGCCGTCATCGATCACCCTTATCGGATCGGGAGAGTTGTCGTATCAGGGAGTACATCACACCGCCAAACCCCAGCAAGGGGGCCACGATGGTAAAGATGCCGTTGGTGCCGGCCTTCCGGTCCAGCCATTGTCCGAGGAGCACGCACACCACGACCGTTGCGGCCAACTGGATCCCGAGCCCCGCGTAGCGGAGCGGCCCCGGGGTTTGCACGGCGCAAAAACTACCCGCTTGTGAAAAATTTCGCAAGCAAAGTCGGAACCACGCAAACTTATGTGGCGCTTGGGAGTATGATGTGCTAACCTGGAGCCGGCATGACACCAAATCCATCTCCCATCCCCCATCCCGCATCCCGGCCTCAAGGCGATGTCGAGCTGCTCGAGCGCCTCGCCCGTGCCCGCGCCGATTTGCTGGCCCAGGTAGGGCGCCGGATCGTGGGCCAGAAAGACGTTCTGGATGGGATCCTCACCGCCGTCTTTTCGGGGGGCCACGCGCTGCTGCTCGGCGTCCCGGGGCTCGCCAAGACGCTGATGGTGCAGACGGTGGCGCAGACGCTCGACCTCAAGTTCTCGCGCATCCAGTTCACCCCCGATCTCATGCCCACCGACATCACCGGGACAGAGATCATCGAGGAGGACCAGGCCACGGGGAAGCGGCGCTGCTGCAAGCGATGCAGGAGCATCAAGTGACGGCGGCGGGCCAGACCCATCCCCTGCCGGCGCCGTTCTTCGTGCTCGCGACCCAGAACCCGATCGAGCAGGAAGGGACCTATCCCCTCCCCGAGGCGCAGCTGGATCGCTTCATGTTCGAGCTGCGCGTGGCCTATCCCACCAAGGAAGAAGAAGAGACCATCGTCGAGGCGACCACGGGCGACCGCGCGACCGACATTGCGCCGGTGCTCACGGCCGAAGACGTGTTGGCGCTGCAGCACCTGGTGCGCCGCATCCCGGTGCCCAAGCCGTTAGTGCGCTCGGCGGTGACGCTGGTGCGGATGACCCGGCCCGGGGACGCCGAGGCCCCCGCGTTCGTGAAGGAGTTCGTGTCGTGGGGGGCCGGCCCGCGGGCATCGCAGTACCTGATCCTCGGGGCCAAGGCGCGAGCGGCGCTGGACGGCCGGCCGATGCCGGACGAGGACGACCTAAGGGCGGTCGCGGCCACCGTGCTCACGCACCGACTCGTGATCAACTTCGCAGCGGAAGCGGCGGGCCGGAGCGCGCCCGACCTGGTGCAGGAGCTGCTTGTGACGCGGGGCTGGCTGCAGGGGTAGACGGTACGGAGGTATGCCTGTGAACAAAGTCGTCCTCGCCGCGCTCGGCCTGATCCTCGCCCGCGACTGTGATATCGGGGGCCCGGGCTTCCACGGCCCCGGTCCCATCCAGGGCACGTGGGGCGGGGAGAACGCCGGACTGATGGCGTTCGACACCACGGCGCATGTCCACATCGGCTGCACCGCGGGCGACACGAAGCAAGCGGTCGTGGCCGACGCGCAGGGGCGGTTCGATGTGCCCGGCCGCTACAACATCACCCTCTATCCTGTGGCCCGCGGTCCCGACCATCCGGCGCGATTCACTGGCTCGACGGATGGACACGTGATGACTCTCACCGTAATGCTCACGGACACCGCGGTCACGCTCGGACCGGTGCAGCTCGAGCTCGGCAGGGAGCCGCGGATGGGGCCGTGCCCGATCTGCCGCAAGCCGGCTCGGTAAGACTCTCAGTCTCTGATGCCTTTGAGGGCGGTTGGATCGGTGTCTGCCTTAGTGCTCGCGGGCGAGCCGCGCCATCCGCGCTCGAACGTCGCGCACGATCGGCTGGAGTCCAGGGTCAGCATCCTTCCAGAGGTCCACGAAGCGGCCGTAGTACTCGCGCGCCTTGGCGCGGTCGCCGCGGCGTTCGTAAAGCTCCCCCAGCCGCGGCAGGCTCGCCGGGAGAGTGCACCGGAGGTAGTTGACGTCCTCGGTCGTTCCTGGGTCGGTCGCCACCTGCTCGTAGGCCGTCAACGCAGAATCGGGTTGCCCGGCTTGCTCGTACGCCAGCCCTAGTTCCCAGGCGCCGCACGCGTGGCACCACCGGCCCCCCCAGGGGTCGCGCCCGACCCCCTGCCGGAAGGCGCCGATGGCGTCCTGCGACCGCCGCTCCCCCAAGGCTACATAGCCGCGCAGGTATCGCCCCCACAGGTTGCGGACTTCGTCGGGGCGACTCGCCTCGTACTCGGCGAGCAGTCGGCGAGCGACGTCGGGCCGTCCCGCGATAGCGTAGGTCGTCACCAGGCTGGCGTAAGGGCGAGCGAAAACAGGGATCTGGTCGAGCGGGTGCTTGGCAAGGGCAGCCTGCATCAAGCGCAGCGCACCGGCCGAGTCGTGCCGCAGCACCGCATACCCAAAAGCGAGCAAGCTGCTCGCGAAGACCGATCCACCGGGATCACCGCGCTGCTCCTCCACGGCCGCAAACTGGTGAAACTGCCGCTCGGCTTCCGCGAGCTGGCCCTGGATCTGGCTCAACACCACCAGATTGGCGTGGACGTCCGCCTGCTGCGCTGGCTCCCGGAACCGGAGCCCGACTTTCACCCATCCCCGTTGGGCACTGTCGTAGGCTCCCACGCCGGCCGGAAACCACGCACGCGCTGTGTGGTAATCGTAGCTCTCGGGAAAAGTCTTCGCGAACTGCGCAAGCGTTTGCCGCGCCGGATTCACCTTCCCCTGGGCGAGCTCGAAGTCGATCAAGTCCCGGAAACCGATGCCAGCGGGCTCGAGGTGGGTGGCTCTGGCCTCGAGTGACTCGGCTTCGGCAAACTGCCCGCGCGCCGCTACGATTAAGGCAAGATTGGTGAGGGCAGTATTGTCATCTGGATCGAGGGCCAGGGCTTGGCGATAGGCGGCCTCGGCTGAGCCGAAGTCTTCGGTGACGTTCCAGGAGTAGAAGGCGGCAGTGTGGAGCCGCTCGACCTCCGGCAGGCGGTCGCGCAGTGTGTAAGCGTGGCGGAGGGCAGCCACGACTTGGTCGCGGCCCGAGCCAAGATGAAGCCCGGAGACGCCCAGTTTGCGCCAGGCCATCGCGAAGTTGCTGTCGAGCGCGATCGCCTGTTCGAACAGGGACGCGGCGTGCGCGTAGTCGCTGCCGTCGAACGCCCTGACTCCTTCTGAGTAGAGCCTCAGCGCCGGGAGCGAGACGGTCGTCACCCGCTCGAGCGGCGGCCCGGCCCGGATGGTGCGCAGCGACTCGCCGATCCGCTCGCGCAGGCGGCGCGACAATCGGTCGATCGCCGCTACCAGCCCGCGGTCGTCGGCGGCGGTCTCACGTAGGGCCACCAGATCGCTCCCATCCGCCGCTCCCACCAGCCGGGCCGAGAGGACGAATCCCTGGCCGGCCATGCTGACCTCGCCCACCACTACGGCCTTAGCCCCCTCGCGCGCGGCCACCTGCCGCGCGACGCCCGGCGTGAGCGGTGCGGCGGGGTCGCGCTGCATC
>QHUD01000150.1 GCA_003221085.1 Gemmatimonadota bacterium | reverse complement strand
AAATCCGATCCGCACCAGCACCGCCGCGTACACCAGCCAGAAGACGCTGAGGGAGAGGTCGCCCGCGAGCGGAGCGCGCCGCCCGAAGTAGCGTGGCAGCTCGACCGAGCCGCCTACGAACACCGCCGCCCCGCACAGCACCCAGAGCAGCTCCGGGCCGCGCGCGGCCCAGCGCCCGATATTCGGATCCATCCACCCCACTCCCCAGCGGTTGGCCGCCAGTGCCGTGCCCGCGATGTAGCCGTACAGGGCGAGCGCCCAGGGGTCGGTGAAGGTCGGGGCGCCCGACTCGCGGAGCCAGAGCGCGACGCCGAACAGGCACGAGAACGCGAGCAGGGCGAGCCCGAGCGCCGCGATCCGCCCGCCCGGGCGACCCTGCTGCTCCACGGCGAGCCCGGCCAGGGCGAGCGCCGTCCAGCCGATCACCACCGTGGGCGCGCTTCCCTGCACCGCCACCGCCAGGGCGCCCAGCGCGAACCCCATGATCAGGTGCGTGGCGGCGCGTCGGACCCACCCGACTCCGAAGTACAGGGCCGCCAGGAGCCCGGGCAGGATTGCGGGTGTCCGGTCGTACAGTCTCGGATCGGCCGCCCACACCAGGGCAAGCAGCACGAAGGGATGCCCGGCGAAGAGCAGCGCTTCCGCGGGAGCCCGGAGCTGATCCTGGTCGAGCTGCTGCCACCACAGCAGGGCGGCGATCGCGACCGGCGCTCCGATGGCAAGCCAGCGCTGCGGAGCGGGGCCGTCGCGGACGCCGCCGACCGCCACGGACAAGAGGATCCACGCGAGCAGCAACATCCCGACGCGGGCCTCGGGCCAGGCGCGGCGGCGGGTGACGTGGACGGTGAGCAAGGCGCCCGCGGCGAGGAACCAGCACCCGAGCGCACTGGTGAGTGCGACGCCGGCGGCGCCCGCGGCGAGCAAGAAATAGCCGACGAGCGCCAGGTCGAACGTGCGGCGCCAGGTCATCGTGTACGCGAGCAAGCCGGTGCCGAGGCCGACCACCTCGAGGTAGCCGAGGAAGGCCTCCGGGTTGGGGCGGAGCGGCGCGAGCAGGATCGGGGCCAGGTACGCGCCCGCCAACGCCCAGATCGCGAGGCCCTCGATCTCGTGCCGCAGCGCGAGCAGCGTCACCGCGACGGTGCACCCGGCGAGGAGGACTACCCCGATGCGCCGCTCGACCAACCCATACGGCCCGGCGGCCGCCCATAGACCAAGGTAAACGAGCCCCCCGCCCGCACCGATCATCGCCGCACCGTAGCGTCGCAGGCCGCCGCGGATGCGCGCTTCTCCCCAGGCCGCCAGGCCGACTCCCGCTGCGATCGCGAGCAGCGAGCGGACCACCGGGGCGATCCAGCCGCGATCGATCGCGTACTTCAAAAAGAATCCCGCCGCGGTGAGCAGGGCGAGTACACCCACCACCAGCAACCCGCGCTGGCCGAACCACTGCTCGAGGTCCTGTGCCGGGGCCTGTGGGGGCGGGACCGGGGGCTGGACCGGGGACGGGGACGGGGACGGGGGCGAGTATCGGCGTGCTTCGGGTGTGCGGTACGGGGTCGGCTGCGGGGGTCGAGGGAGTGCCGGCGCGGCCCCAGCCGCGAGCAGCTGCCGCACCATCTGCTCCAGCACCTCGACCCGCCGCTCGAGTCGCTGGAGCTCGTCGTGCTGCTGGTCGTTCACGGCGGGGGCGGCGCCACCGCCGCCGAACGGGATCCGAAGACGGTGATGCCGATCGTGACCGCCGCGAGGATGATGAGATCGGGGACCCACCCGAGCTCGGTCCGAGGCGCCGCCATCTGGAGGAAGTTCATCACGAAGTCGAACAGGCCGACCAGCAGACCGAGGAGCACGGTGGCGTGCAACCCGCGTCCCAGCTGAGTGAGCAGACTGCCCGTCACCAGGGCGACCGCCCCTTGGCCGGCGGCGATGCCGAGCGTGGTCGCCACGTCGTCGAACAGCGTGTGCCAGAACTCCGCGGCGCTGGGATGCGAGCTGAAGAACCAGGTATGGATGAGGGAGATCGCCACCCCGGCCACGGCCGCGCACAGCGTGGCCCATACCGCGTAGCCGATCACGATCTTCATCCGGTCGCCGGTATCGCTAGCCATGCCGACCTCCCGCGCCTCCAGTCATGGGGCGCGGAGCAAATGTGAGCGCTGGGGCGCGCCCCCGCTAGTCATTGCGGGGTGTCCGCGTATCTTAGCTTGACGTGATCGCGACGTTCGCGTGCGCGCGCCCGATGAGGGGATGAAACTCATGTCCGGTCACATCGCCCTCCCGTTGTCGTGACGCCCGGCCGACTGACTCCTCCAGTGGTGAGGAGGGCGTTCAGCCTGCGGGTGACGCTGCTCGCCGTCGTCCTCGCCGCCGGCGTGTACGCGGGCGCGTTGCCAATCTACTTGTTCTTCCGCGTCAGCCGGCCGGCGCTGGCGCTCGGTGCCGCCACCGCAGCCATCACGACCGTGAGCGCGGAGTTGGCCCAGCGCGAAACCGCGCTCAACGGGGCAGTCGCCATCGTGCGCGACCACGCTCTCGGACCGCGGCCGAGCGGTGATTCACTGGCGCTGGCGCGCCACCTCGCGGCGCTCGGGCGCGCGCCGTTGCAAGTGTCCCCGAGCACTCCGATCCCACCGGAGCTCGATACGGCGGTGGCGAGTATCGACGCCGTGCTCACGCGCGCGGGCACCGTTCTGGAGGAGAACCTGGCGCAGCTCGAGCACGGCCGCCGGGCGGACGCGGCCGCGCGACTCGCGATCGTCGAACAGCTCCTGCGGACCGCCCATGAGCGCGGTGCTGAGGGTAGTCGGGTCGCCCGGGTCTATCTCATGGCGCGTCAGGGCGCGTTGCGGGCCGCGGCGGGGGAGGTGCGACGCGATACGTTCCTCTGGCTCGGGCTGGGCGCGCTGTTGGTGCCCCTGCTGATTCTCGTGGTGCGGAGGCGTGTGTGGCGTCCCCTACGCGAGCTCGAGGCCGGTCTCACCCAGGTCGCTGACGGCGACCTCACGGTTGGGGTGCCAGTCCGCGGCTCTGACGAGCTTGGCCGCCTGGCCGAGCACTTCAATGCGATGACCCGGGTGCTGCGGGATCGCGCCGAGGAGCAGGGGCGCTTCGCCGCGGCCGGCGAGCTGCTCGCCGGCGTTGCGCACGAGGTGAACAATCCCCTCATGGCGATCGCCGCGCACGCCGAGAACCGCCTCGCCGATCCTGCGGTGGAGGGGGAGCAGCGCAGTGAGATGACCCAGATCCTGCGTCAGGCGCGTCGCGCCAGCAAACTGCTGCGGGGGTTGCTGCGGTTCGTGCGCGCGAGCGAGCGCGAGGTGACAAGCGTCAACCTCAACGACGTGGTGCGCGGGGCGCTCGACCTCGTGTCGTATCGGTTCGGCGTGGACGAGATCACCGTGGGCGGACGGCTCGACGCCAACCTGCAGCCCGTGCAGGGGGACGCCATCAAGCTCGAGCAGGTCGTGGTCAACCTCCTCTCCAACGCGATCGACGCGCTCCGCGCGGTGATCCCTCCCCGCAACCTCACCGTGGATACATGGGTCCAGGACCGACACGTGTCGGTGGCGGTCGGGGACAACGGGAAGGGCGTCGCGCCCGAGATCGTGGAGCGCCTGTTCCGCCCCTTCGCCACCACCAAGGGCCGCCGTGGCACGGGGCTCGGGCTCTACATCTCGCGCCAGATCGCACGCGAGGCAGGCGGTGATCTCGCCCTGACCTCGCCCCCCGGTTTCGGTGCGCGCTTCATTCTGTCGCTTCCCGTCGCCGTGGTTTCCGCCCCGGACTCCGCTCCCTCCTCCGCCCCCTCTCCTTCCACCGATTCACCGTCCCCCGTGGCAGCCAGCGTTCAGCCGGGGGTCGGGTCGCTGGCGGGGCTGCGCGTGCTGATCGTGGAGGACGAAGAGGCGGTGCGGCGACCCATGGCGCGCTACCTGAAGCGCCGCGGTGCCGAGGTCGACGAGGCGGCGGATGGTGTGGAAGGGCTGGCCCGGTTGCGGGCCCAGGCGGCGAACGTGATCCTCGCCGACCTCCGCATGCCGCGCATGGGCGGGGTCGAGCTGTACGCTCACCTCGAGGAGGAGCGGCCCGACCTGGCGGCGCGCGTATTGTTCCTCTCCGGCGACGTCTCCCAACTCGCCGAGCCCGGGAACACCCCTGTCCCGCGGGAGCGGGTCCTCGTCAAGCCCGTCGAGCTCGCCGAGCTCGAGCGGCGGATTATTTCGTTTGTGCGGGGGGCTTCCGGGGGGGTATAGGGTGGCCGGGGGGACCGCCGGACCATATCATAGAGGCAGTATGCTGGTCGTGGTGGTCCTGCTCGTCACCGTGGCGATGCGGGTCGCGATCGTCACAGCGGTCGTCTACCTGCTGCTGCCGCGGGGTCCCCTCTGTCCGCACTGTGGCATCGAGATGGCGCCGCTGCGGAACCGGTTCCTCGACCGCCTGCTGCCGGCGCTGCAACGACGCTGGTGTCTCGACTGCGGCTGGGACGGCGTCGTGCGTCGGGTGCGCGGCAAGCCGAATCACTCCATCGACGTGATGAGCCGCGCGGCGCGCTCGTAGAAGAAATAGTCCCACGCCCAGTTCAGCAGCACGAACACCTTGTTCCGGAATCCGATGAGCTGGATGATGTGGACCACCAGCCAAACCACCCACGCCGGAAATCCGGTGAACCCAATTCCGCGGATGTAGGCGACGGCGGCGTTCCGGCCGATCGTGGCGAGCGAGCCTGGGTCGCGGTAGTTGAACTCCACCGGCGGCTTCCCGGCGATGCGGCGCCGGATGTTCTCCGCTGCCGTCTCGGCCATCTGGAGGGCGACCGGCGCCATCATGGGAAGCGGAGCTCCGCCCGCTTCGAGGTAGGCCGCGTCGCCGATCACGTAGATGTCCGGATGCCCGGGTACATCGAGGGTCGGGGCCACCGGCACCCGGCCCTGCTGGGCGGTCGGCAATCCGAGCCGACCGGTGAGGGACACGGCTTTCACGCCCGCCGCCCAGATGAGCGTGCGCGCCGGGATCGACTCACCGCTCTTCAAGAGCACCCGGCCGCCGTCGTAGTCCGCGACCGTCGCGCCGAATCGCACTTCCACGTGCTTGCGCCACAGCGTCTCGGCCGCGGCATCGCGCAGCCTGGCCGGCATGGTGGCGAGCAGCCGGTCGGTGGCCTCGAGCAGCAGCACGCGCACGTCCTTGACGTTGAGGCGCGGGTAGTCCTTCACGAGGACGAGCCGGATCAGCTCCGAGAGCGCGCCCGCCATCTCGACGCCCGTCGGCCCGCCACCCACGACGACGAACGTCAGCTCGGCCCGGCGGCGCTCGGGATCGGCTTCGAGCATGGCGCGCTCGAAGGCATGCAGCACGTGATTGCGGATGCGAATCGCTTCCGGGATGTCTTTAAGACCGAACCCGTGCCGCGGCACGCTCTCGAGGCCGAAGTAGTTCGTCTGACCGCCCACGGCGAGAATGAGGTAGTCGTAAGCGATCGGCCCGTCGGCGCTGACGATACGCTTCCCGGCCGGGTCGAGGCCCGTCACCTCCGTCATCCGGAATTCGACATTGGCCTGGCGGCGCAGAATGGCGCGCACGGGCCGGGCGATCTGCTCGGGCTCGAGTCCAGCGGTCGCGACCTGGTAGAGCAGCGGCTGGAACAGGTGGTAATTGTGGCGATCGACCAGCACCACGTCCACAGGCGTCTTGCGCAGCGCACGGGCGGCGCGCAAGCCTCCGAATCCGGCACCCACGATGACGACGGTGGGTCGACCGGTCGCGGGGCGCGAGGGGACGGGCGCCTGGCCGCGGAGGACCGCGCGGGGCTCAGTGGAGGTGACCGGCTGGGTCAAAGCGACTCCGAGAGCACGGCGATGGGCGTGGTCCGGTCTCCCACCAGCGTCTGGCGGATCGAGTTGTCGGCGTTGAGCAGGACGATCGTCGGGTGGTGGCGGGCTGCCTCGTCCGGCGTCATCTGGGCGTAGCTGATGACAATGATCGGATCGCCCACCTGCACGAGCCGGGCGGCCGCGCCGTTCACGCACACGGTGCGCGATCTCGCCGGCCCCTCGATCGCATACGTCTCGAACCGCGCCCCGTTTGCGATGTCGACGACCTGGACCCGCTCGAACGGCACGATGCCCGCGGCCGCGAGCAGCTCGCGGTCGATGGTAATGCTGCCTTCGTAGTGCAGCTCCGCCTGGGTGACCGTCGCGCGGTGGAGCTTCGCCTTGCAGAGCGTCAAGAACATGTCGCCTCCCTGCCGAAAGATAGCACGGGAAGGCCATCGCCTTGCCTGGGCCGCGGGAGAGCAGGTATCATCCCACCGTTCCATGACCAGCTTGCCTTCAGTCGCGGCCCGCCCGGGTGTTCTCCGGTCGCTCGTCGGCCAGAAAGCCGTCATGGCTGTCACGGGCGTGATCCTGTTCCTCTTCGTGGTCGGTCACCTGGCGGGTAACCTGAAAATTTTCGAGGGGCCCGCCGCGTTCAACGCCTACGCCGAAGGCCTGCGTACGGTCGGCGCCCCGTTCGTGGGCCGCGGGTGGTTCCTGTGGATTGCTCGCGTCGTGCTCATCGTGGCGGTGCTCGCCCACATCTGGGCGGCCATCCTGACGACGCGCGCCGGCTGGCGGGCTCGCCCGGTGAGCTATCGGCGGCTCGAGGCGGTCGAGACGACGTACGCGGCCCGCACGATGCGGTGGGGCGGCGTGCTCATCGCCCTCTACGTGATCTATCACCTGCTCGATTTCACATTCGGGCGCGTGAACCCGAGCTTCATTCCGGGTGACGTCTACCACAACGTCGTGGCGAGTCTGCGGGTGTGGCCCGTGGCGGCGGCGTACATCGCCGCGATGGTCGTGCTGGGGCTGCACCTGTATCACGGCACGTGGAGCGCCCTGCAGACGCTCGGGCTCAACCGGCCGCCCACGGGCCGCTGGCGTCGCGGCGCGGCGGCCGGCATCGCGGTGCTGATTGCGGGTGCCTACATCTCGATTCCGGTGGCGGTGCTCGCCGGGATCCTGCGCTGACGATGGAGCTGCGCTCCCGCATCCCCGACGGGCCGCTCGCCGCGAAGTGGGAGCGGCACCGTTCCGAGATCAAGCTCGTCAACCCGGCGAACAAGCTGAAGCATCACATTCTCGTGGTTGGCTCCGGGTTGGCGGGCGCCTCAGCGGCCGCGTCGCTCGCCGAGCTCGGCTATCAGGTGTCCTGCTTCTGCTTCCAGGATTCCCCGCGGCGGGCGCACTCGATCGCGGCGCAGGGCGGGATCAACGCCGCCAAGAACTACCAGAACGACGGCGACTCGGTGTTCCGGTTGTTCTACGACACGATCAAGGGCGGGGACTTCCGCTCGCGCGAGGCCAACGTGTACCGCCTGGCGGAGGTCAGCGCGCGCATCATCGACCACTGCACCGCCCAGGGGGTCCCGTTCGCGCGCGAGTACGGCGGCTTGCTCGCGAACCGCTCGTTCGGGGGAGTCCAGGTGTCGCGCACCTTTTACGCGCGCGGTCAGACCGGGCAACAGCTGCTGCTCGGCGCCTATCAGGCGCTGTCACGGCAGATCGGCATCGGCGCCGTGCAGATGCACTCGCGCCACGAGATGCTCGACCTGGTGGTGATCGACGCTCGGGCGCGTGGTATCATCGTGCGGGATCTGGTGACCGGCGCGGTGAGCGCGCACGCGGGCGACGCGGTGGTCCTCGCGACCGGGGGGTACTCGAACGTTTACTACCTCTCGACCAACGCGAAGGGCTGCAACGTCACCGCCATCTGGCGCGCGCACAAGCGCGGCGCGACGTTCGCGAACCCCTGCTTCACCCAGATCCACCCCACGTGCATCCCGCAGACCGGACCGCACCAGTCCAAGCTGACCTTGATGAGCGAGTCGCTCCGGAACGACGGCCGCATTTGGGTGCCCACGAAACAGGGTGACACGCGGCCGCCGCACCAGATTCCGGAGGAGGAGCGGGACTACTATCTCGAGCGACTGTACCCGAGCTACGGCAACCTGGCGCCACGGGACATCGCCTCGCGACGCGCCAAGGAAGTGTGCGACGAGGGGCGCGGCGTGGGACCGGGGGGCCACGGCGTGTATCTGGACTTCCGCGACGCCATCGCGCGCCTCGGCCGGCGGGTGATCGCCGAGCGGTACGGCAACCTGTTCGAGATGTACCAGCGCATCACGGGGGAGGACCCGTTCCAGGTGCCGATGCGCATCTACCCTGCCCCGCACTACACGATGGGCGGTCTGTGGGTGGACTACAACCTGATGACCACGATCGACGGCCTGTACGCCATCGGCGAGGCGAACTTCTCCGATCACGGCGCGAACCGGCTGGGCGCGAGTGCGCTCATGCAGGGCCTCGCCGACGGCTACTTCATCCTGCCGTACACGATTGGCGACTACCTCGCGCAGGCGAAGCTTGCCAAGGTCGATCCCCAACATCCGGCGTTCCGCCAGGTCCAGGGCGACGTGGCCGAGCGGGTGCGGCGACTGCTCGCCGCCAGCGGCCGCAAGACCGTGGACGCCTTCCACCGCGAGCTCGGCCGCGTGATGTGGGACAAGTGCGGCATGTCCCGGAACGCGGCGGGGCTCAAGGAGGCGCTGGGACGGATCGACGCCCTGCGCGACGAGTTCTGGAAGGACGTCTACGTGGGCGGAAGGGGCGAAGAATTGAATCAGTCGCTCGAGCACGCCGGCCGGGTGGCGGACTTCTTCGAGTTCGCCCAGCTGATGTGCCACGACGCCCTGCACCGCGAGGAGTCGTGCGGCTGCCATTTCCGCGAGGAGTACCAGACGCCGGAGGGCGAGGCCAAGCGCGACGACGAACGCTTCGGCTACGTGGCGGCCTGGGAGTTCGCAGGCGCGGGCAAGGAGCCGGTGCTGCACAAGGAGTCGCTGGTGTTCGAGGCGGTGCATCTCGCGCAGCGGAGCTACAAGTAATGCGCGTGACGCTGCACGTCTGGCGGCAGCCGGGGCCGGAGCGCGCGGGGGCATTTGTCCGCTACGACATGACGGACGTGAGTCCCGACATGTCGTTCCTCGAGATGCTCGATGTCTTGAACCAGCAGCTGCTGGCGCGCAAGGACGATGCGATCGCCTTCGACCACGACTGCCGTGAGGGGATCTGCGGGATGTGCGGCATGGTGATCAACGGCCGCCCGCACGGGCCGCAGCGCGCCACCACCACGTGTCAGCTGCACATGCGCTCGTTCCCGGACCGCGCCGAGCTGTGGATCGAGCCGTGGCGTGCTGGCGCGTTCCCGGTGATCAAGGACCTGGTGGTGGACCGCGGTGCGTTCGACCGGATCATTCAGGCGGGCGGGTTCATCACCGCACGGACGGGGAGCGCGCCGGAGGCCAACACCCTGCTCGTGCCGAAGCGCGATGCCGACCTTGCGATGGACGCCGCCGCCTGCATCGGATGTGGCGCCTGCGTGGCCGCGTGCCCCAACGCCTCGGCGATGCTCTTCGTGGCCGCGAAGGTGTCGCACCTGGCGCTCCTGCCGCAGGGCCAGGCCGAGCGTGACACCAGGGTGGTCGGCATGGTGGCGCGGATGGACGTGGAAGGGTTCGGGGCCTGCAGCAACCACGGCGAATGCATGGCAGCGTGCCCGAAGGAGATTTCGATCGACTTCATTGCACATCTGAATCGGGATTACTTAAAGGCCGTCGTC
>QHUD01000259.1 GCA_003221085.1 Gemmatimonadota bacterium | reverse complement strand
CAGATCTACATCTACCTGCAGAGCGTGCAGGCGTACATCGCTCCGCCGATCGCCGCGTGCTTCCTGCTCGGCCTGTTCTATCGGCGGCTCAACGGCTCGGGCGCCATGGCGTCGCTCGTCACCGGCCTCGTGCTCGGCGTCCTGCGACTCGTGCTCGAGCTGACGAACAAGGCGTCGGGCGCGCTCAAGCCCGGCTCGCTGTGGCACTGGATCGCGACGATCAACTTCCTGCACTTCGCGGTGCTGCTGTTCGTCATCTGCACCGTCGTGCTGTTCGTCGTGAGCCTGATGACGCCGCCGCCGAGCCCCGAGAAGACCGAAGGCCTGACCTACACCTACGGCAAGCCGGCCGTGGGCGAGCCGGCTAGCGCACGCAGGTTTGAAATCGGGCTCTCGGTGTTGCTCGCGATCCTGCTCGGCGTGTTGTGGATCGTGTTCAGATGAGGCCGGTTGGCAGGTTGGGGGAGGTTGGGGGAGGTTGGGGAGGTGGGGGGAGGTTGCTCCTCGTGGTGGCGGCCGTGTGTACGGCGACGACCTGCACAACCTCCAAAACCTCCCCCAACCTCCCCCAACCTCCGGCTCGGTACGAGCCGGCTCACGATCTGGGGGCCCTTTTTCACGATGTCCAGCTCGCCGGGATGTTCGCGGACTCGAAAACGTTCGCCGACGCCCGGCCGCGACTCGCCCCGGCCGAGATCGTCGCCCACTACGCTTCCGCGCGAAGCTCGCCGCAGTTCAACCTGCAGGCATTCGTGACGGAGCAGTTCGAGCTGCCTCGGCCGGTCGGCGAAGGCTTCCAGACGGACACCTCGCAGAAAATGGAGGATCACATTCGGGCGCTCTGGTCCGTCCTGACGCGCCCGCCCGACACGCCCGACGCACAGTCGTCGCTTATCCCGCTCCCGAATCCCTACGTCGTCCCCGGCGGTCGCTTCCGCGAGGTCTATTACTGGGACTCGTACTTTACGATGCTCGGGCTCATCGCGAGCGGTCGGACCGACCTCGTGAAGAGCATGCTCGACAACTTTGCCTACCTGATCCAGACGGTGGGGCACATCCCGAACGGCAACCGGACGTACTATCTCAGCCGCAGCCAGCCACCGTTCTTCGCGGCCATGGTCGGGCTGTACGCGCAAGCGACGGATACCGCGCACGCCCTTCCGTACCTCGACGCGCTCGAGGCGGAGCACGCGTTCTGGATGAACGGCGCGGAGCGTCTCGCACCGGGGAAGGGCCAGGCGTTCCGCCGCGTCGTGCGGCTCTCGGACGGCGGGCCGCTCCTCAACCGGTACTGGGACGACCTGCCCGAGCCCAGGCCCGAGGCCTACCGTCCGGACTACGAGATCGCTCAGACGCTCCCCGACGCGCGCCGCGAGCCGTTTTATCGAAACGTCAAGGCCACGGCCGAGAGCGGCCTGGATTTCTCGAGCCGCTGGATGCGCGACCCGAAAGACTTGCGCACGCTGGAGACGACCGAGCTGATCCCGGTGGATCTCAACAGTCTCCTCTATCACGCCGAGCGGACGATCGGCGCCCTCCGGGCGTTTCGGGGGCGGGCGGGCGACGCGGACGTGGCGAGGCAGTTCGCGCAGGCGGCGGAGGACCGTCGTCGGGCGCTGCTCGCGGCCGCGTATGACCCGGCCAGCGGGTTCTTCTACGACGTGCGCTGGCGGAGCGGCGAGCGCGTGACCGACCGGCCCACACTCGCGGCTGTGTCGCCGCTGTATTTCGGGCTCGCGACGCCCGAGCAAGGTCGGGCGGTCGCCGCGCGGCTCGAGCGGGAGTTCTTGAAGCCCGGCGGATTCGTCACGACGCTGATCGCCTCGGGTCAACAATGGGATGCCCCCAACGGCTGGCCGCCCCTGGAATGGTTGACGATCGAGGGTGTGCGCCGCTACGGCCGCGCGGACCTGGCTGATGCCGCCCGCGACCGGTGGCTTGCGCTCAACCGGCGCACCTATCGCGCGACGGGCAAGATGACCGAGAAGTACGATGTCGTCGACCTGCAGCGACGGGCCGGTGGCGGAGAGTATCCCACGCAGGACGGGTTCGGCTGGACGAACGGGGTGGCCCTGGCGCTTGCGGCGCAGAAAGCGGATGGTCCTCACCCCCCTTCCCCCGCTCCGTCCGGGAGAGGGGGTCAGGGGGTGAGGACTGGCGTGCAAGATGACCCTAGACGTTGGTCTATTGTTGCGGTGGCCCTATCGCCTCTGGCCAACGGGGAGCGCCCGCAACACCTCGCGAGGGCGCCGTGGTGTCGCCGCGACTGCGATTTTCGTGACTGCTTCGTGACTGATTGACGGCTCGTTCCGCCGCCGCAGGGTCGCCGGCCCGTGGTCGTGTGACCGCGCGCACGCTGCCCAAATTGGCACGGCACTTGCCCGCCCTCTCCTCGTTCTGCCGAGTTCCGAGCAGCGTCGTCACCACGGAGGGTGGACGTGCCACGCTCAGAGATATCCCGGTCGCCGGGGAAGGCGGCTGGCCCACCGCTGCTGTTCGCCGCGCTGCTATTCACGTCGGAGCCGCTTCGCGCCCAGACGCCGGGGGCGAGCCTCGTCGCGCAGCGGGTAGATCAGCCTCCCAAGCTCGAGGACTTTCTCGCGCCGGACCCACAGGTCAGCGGCGCTCGCGTGACCGAGTTTCGCCAACGCGAGCCGGGCGACGGCGTGCCGGTCAATGTTCCGACAGCAGCGTACGTGAGCTACGACGACGCCAACCTGTACGTCGTCTTCGTGTGCCGGGACGATCCGACAAAGGTTCGTGCCGGGCTGACGAAGCGGGAAGAGATCTCCGTTGACGACGGGGTCGCGGTGTACCTGGACACCTTCCGCGACGGGAAGCGCGCGTACCTGTTCCAGACGAATCCGCTCGGCGTGCAGCTCGACGGCATCGTGACCGAGGGACAGGACGACGACCATAGCTTCGACGCCGTGTGGCAGTCGGAAGGCC
>QHUD01000149.1 GCA_003221085.1 Gemmatimonadota bacterium | reverse complement strand
GAAGGTGAGCAGCGCGATAGCCGCCCCCCCGACCGCGACCGCGCGCCACGGCCGGTGGCCCAGCCACCGCGCCCAGCGCTCCCAGCCAGTCGGCGTGTGAAATCGGGCGAGCGGGCGGGCGAGCCACTTGGGGCGGTCGATGTTTCGTCCCAGGATGGCGAGGACGGCCGGCAGGAACGTGGTGGCGAGCAGGACGGCCGAGGCGACGACGAGGAGCCCACCCACCCCGACCGAGCGCGTGTCGGAGAGCGGCGTGGTGACGAGCGCTGCGAACCCCACCACCACCGTCAGTCCCGACGTGACGACCGCCGAACCCGCGGTTTCGACGGTGCGGATGGCGGCGTCCGCCGACGAGAGGCCACGGTTGAGCTCCTCGCGGAACCGGGTGACGATGAGCAGCGAGTAGTCGATGCCGACACCGAGCCCCACCATGGTCGTGATGTTCAGCACGAATACGGACATGGGCGTGTAGCGCGCCGCGATGGTGACCAGGCCGAGCGCGATCGTGATCGCGAGGAGGCCAACCAGGATCGGCAGGGAGGCGGCGACCAGCGCGCCGAAGGCGACGATGAGCACCGCCAGGGTGAGCGGCAGGGCGCGCTGCTCCCCCCGCTCGGTGTCCTCGGCGCTGATGGTGCGCACGTCGTGGTCCAACGCGGGGAAACCGGTCACCATCACCTCGAACCCGTCCGAGCCGGGGACCCGTGCGAGCGCGTCTCGGATCGCCGCACGCAGGTCGGGGACGAAGCTGGCACTCAGGTCGTGCGTGGACTCCGGAGTGAGCGCTGCAATTAGGAACGTCGTGCGGCGGTCCTGACTGACGAAGCTCGATTCGCCGATCGTGCGGGCCGAGATCACTTCGCCCACGTAGGGGCGCCGTTCGACGGTGGTCTTGAGCGTGTCGAGCATGGCTTCGAAGGGGGCGCTGGGCCAGCGGACCGGACCGTGAACGACGATCGCGACGTAGTCGGCGAATGGTGTCGGAAACGCCTGCTTCAGGAGCTCGGTCGCCCGGCTGGATTCCGTGGTCTCGCTCCCACTGCCCCGGAGCGCGAGCACCTGCTGGACGTGACAGGCCCGCGGCCCGAACAGCAGCGCGAGGGCCGCCCAAGCCACGATGACCCACCCACGCCGGCGAATGATGGGTGCCGCGGGTAACGCGAACACTTACGTGCCAAGCATAAGCAGGCCACAATCATAGAGACGCCCGCGAGGCAAAGCTAGCGGCGCGACGCGGTCCGTCCGCATATTGCGCGCATGCTCGAGCGCCGCATCCTCATTCTCGTCTCCGCGCTGGTCGTCTTCCTCGCGTCGGCCGCCCTGTGGAACGCCTTCGTCCGACCGCCCGCGCGGGCGTCGGCCAGCGCGACACCCGGTCCCCCGCCCGCGGAGAGTCTTGTGCGGAGGTCGAGCCCGATCGCGCCAGACACCGCACGCGCGGTTGCTCAACCCGCCCCCTCCCCCCCCGCCCCCTCCGCCCCTCCGCCAGCGGCGGTGTCGCCGGTCGGCGCCGGTGGCCCGAGTTACATCGTTCTCCTCGCCCGCTCCGAGATCCGCCGCCGGATTCGCGCCAGCGCCGGTAGCACCTATCTGAACGACATCGTGGTCGCGAGCTCAGACTCGGTTCTGCACCGCTGGGACGGCCGCGTGGCGACGCCGGTGCGTGTGTTTTTCCCCCCTACGACCGTCGCCAACTTCCAGCCGAGCTTCCTTGACGCCGTGCGGAGCGCGTTCCAGCGCTGGCAGGAGGCCGGTGTGCCAGTGCGATTCAACCTGGACGCCGACTCCGGCTCCGCCGAAGTGCGGGTCCAATGGCGGATCCAGTTCGAGGGAGAGCGCTCGGGGCAGACAGACGTGCAATGGGACGATGAAGGACGCCTGACCGGTGGCGTCCTCACCCTCGCCACCTTCGATGCCAAGGGGCAACCGTTCGGGCCTGACGACGTCCGCGTGCTCGCCCTGCACGAGATCGGGCACCTGCTCGGGCTCGACCACTCGCCGGATCCAGGTGACATCATGTACGCACGGCCCAAGGTCCGGGATCTCTCGCCCCGCGACATCCGCACCGCGGCGCTCCTCTACGACCTCGCGCCAGGCTCGCTTCGGGTCGGCGGCTGAAGCCGGGCGTCCCACGCTATATTGAAGAAAGGCCGCAGGCGGCGGATCCCATGGCGCACCGCAGCATCATCTCGTTCCTGACACACGAAGCCCTTCCCCCGGACGGTGGGGCGGCCACGCTCGCTCAGGCCTTGGACGGGCGGGTCCGTGAGGGGGAGCTGATCGAGAAGCTTCCCGATCAGGCGGTACGCTGTTTCGCCTGCGGCCACCGCTGCCTGGTAAAGGCCGGGCGCCGGGGGATCTGCAAGGTCCGCTTCAACAAGGACGGCACCCTCTACGTCCCCGCCGGTTACGTCGCGGCGCTGCAATGCGATCCCACCGAGAAGAAACCGTTCTTTCACGCCCTCCCAGGTTCCGACACACTCACATTCGGGATGCTGGGATGCGACTTCCACTGCGGGTACTGCCAGAACTGGCTCACGAGCCAGGCGCTACGCGACGCCGCCGCCGGTGTGGTCCCGACCGACGTCACCCCGGACGACCTCGTTCGGCTGGCGTTGCGGCAGGGAGCGAAGCTCGTCGGTTCGTCCTACAACGAGCCTCTCATCACGGCCGAATGGGCGCTCGACGTGTTCAAGGTGGCGCGGGGCCACGGCTTGAAGACCGCGTTCATTTCGAACGGCAATGCCACCGCCGAGGTGCTCGATTACATCCGCCCCTGGACCGACTGTTACAAGATCGACTTGAAGGCGATGGACGATCGCCGCTACCGTGAGCTGGGCGGCGTGCTCCAGCATGTGCTCGATGCGATCCGGATGGTGTACGAGCGGGGATTCTGGCTCGAGCTGGTGACCCTGGTGGTCCCGGGGTTCAACGATGACGACGCGCAGCTGCGCCGGGCCGCCGACTACATCGCGTCGGTGAGCCCGGAGATCCCCTGGCACGTCACCGCGTTCCACAAGGACTACCGAATGACCGACCCCGACAACACCCCGGCCGAGACGCTGCTCAGGGCGTGCGAGATCGGCGCGGCGGCCGGCCTCAGGTTCGTCTACGCCGGCAATCTCCCGGGCCGGGTCGGGCGCTGGGAGCACACCTGGTGCCCGGACTGCGGCGAGTTGCTGATCGAGCGCTCCGGCTATGTGATCAAGCAACAGCGGATCGGCCCGGAGGGTAGCTGCTTCGCGTGCGGCCGACGGATTCCGGGCGTGTGGTCGTAGGGCTGCTGCTCCTGGCCCTGCAGAGAGCCGGTTCGCCGGCGGCGCCCCCGGGGCAGCGCCCCGGGGTTAACCCCCCCGAACGAGCATCGTTCAGCGGGGCCTCTTTCGATCCCCTCGTCGAAGACGGCATCCGCCGCGGAGTCTACCCCGGCGCGGCCCTGGTCGTCGGGCGCCGCGACACGATTCTGTACGCCCAAGGCTATGGACACCTCACGTGGTCGGCGTCGAGCCCGGCCGTCGATCCGGACAGCAGCATGTATGACCTGGCCTCGCTCACCAAAGTCGTCGCGACCACGACCTCGCTGATGCTGCTCGTCGAGCGAGGGCAGGTGCATCTGGATGAGCCCGTCTCGACCTACATTACGGAGCTCAAACGGCCGGAGACGGCGGCGATCACGGTGCGCCAGCTCCTCACGCACACGTCCGGGCTCCGCGCTGATATCCCGGACCCTGAGCTCAAGGCCATCCCCGACAGCGCGACGCTCATGGCCCGCGTCCTGCGCGAGACCCCGCGCGTCGCGCCCGGCACCCGCGTCATCTACAGCGATCTGAACGCGATCCTGCTCGGTGACGTGGTGCGGCGCGTGGCGGGCGAGCCGCTGGACGCCTTCGTCGCGCGCGCAGTCTTCGTCACGTTGGGACTTCACCAGACGATGTTCCGGCCGCCGTCACGACTGCGCACCCGAATCGCGCCCACGGGCGTGTGGCACGGGCATCCCGTCGCCGGCGTCGTGAATGACGGGAGTGCGTTCAAGCTGCGAGGAGTGTCGGGCAACGCCGGGGTGTTCTCGACGGCGGCGGACGTCGCGCGCTTCGCCCAGTTCGTGCTGCGAGGCGGGACCGATTCCGACGGCCGCCGCCTGCTCCGCGAGGAGACCGTGCGCCTGTTCACCTCCAAGGCGACGGCGTTCCCAGCCGGAACCGAAGCTCGGGCGCTCGGGTGGCAGGCGGTACCGACAGGGGAGACCGTGTCGAGCGCGGGTACGCTGTTTGGACCGAGGAGCTTCGGCCATACCGGCTGGACGGGGACTTCCCTCTGGATCGACCCCGATCGCGACCTGTTCGTGGTCCTGCTCACCAACCGCGCGTACGTGCCGCGCGCGCGCCGCCCGTTTACCCTGCTGAAGCACGTCCGCAGTGGCGTCGCCGACGCGGCCGCGCGGGCGTCCGATGGGCGCTGACCGGATGCGCCCGACCCTGATCTACGATGGCGAGTGCCGCTTCTGCCAGCGCTCGGTCGACGTGCTGCGGCGCTGGGACCGGGAACATCGCATCGCGTTGGTCCCGTTCCAGGACCAGGCTCGCGTGGCCGCCTTCCAGATCCCGCTCCCGGCCCTGGCGGCGGCGATGCATCTCGTCCTGCCCGCCCCCGACGGCCGGGTGTTCTCCGGCGCGGACGCGGTTCCGAAGCTCCTGGAGCTGCTACCGGGGAGGCGCTGGCTGGCGTGGGGGTTCCGCATCCCCGGTGTGGCGCCCGTGGCGCGGCGGGTGTACGCCTGGATCGCGCGACGGCGCCACTGCCTGGTGCGCGGCTCCGGGCCCGAGTAGGTTCGGAAACAGGACGGCGGAGAGGAGTCGTTGATGACGGCACCCGTAGCGCTCAACCCAGAGGCAGCGCGCACCGCGCTCCGGCAGGTCAAGGATCCGGAGCTCGACATGAACATCGTCGACCTCGGTCTCGTGTACGACGTTGAGATCGTCGACGGTGAGGTGCGGGTGAAGATGACGCTGACGTCGCCCGGCTGCCCCGCCGGTCCGATGATTACCAACGACGCCTACCGCGTGCTGCGCGGGCTCGAGGGTGTGAAGGACGTCGACATCGAGATCGTATGGGAGCCGTACTGGACGCCCGAGCGCATGGATCCCAAGGTGCGGGCCCTGATGGGGCTCTAGCCGAGGGCTGCGAGCAGCCCGTCCCCGAACGCCTCGATCTGCCAGCGCCGGAGCTCCCCGATACGGGCGAGCCCGCCGCGATCGTTTGGTGGCGGTTGAGCCCGGGCCACGGCCTCGAGCGTCGAGCGCCCGCACAGCACTCCGGGATCGAGCCCCAGCTCCGCAGCGGCACGATTACGGGCCGCCTTGAGACGCTCGAGCCGCGCTTCGACTGCCGGGTCGCGCGCCTGATGTGGGGGGCGCTCTACGCGGGGCAGCTCGCTCTCCGCGAGCGCCAGGGCGCGGCGCACGCCATCGAGCAGCGCGGCGCCGTGCCGTGTGGCCAGGCTGGGCGGCAGCGCGGCGATCCCGCTCAGCTCGGCGGGCGCGCGGGGCAGGGCCCTGGCCACGGCCAGCAGGGCGTCGTTCCCGATGATGCGGAACGTCGCGCGATCCAGCTCGGCTCCCAGGGCTTCGCGCCAGCGGTACAGCTCTCGTAGCGCTGCGAGCTGTCGCGGCACCAGCGCCTTCGCTCCTTTCACCCGCAGAAATGCGTCCGCTCCTCCGTCGGCTGCCCCCACTCCCGTCCAGCGCAGCTCTTCGAGGTGCGTGAACTCTTCCTCCGCCCACGCCAGACGACCCAGTGCCGTCAGCTTGGCGCGCAGCTGCTCGCGCAGCGCCGGCAGGTGCGCCGTGTCCGCCGCGGCGTAGGCGAGCATGGCCGGAGGGAGCGGGCGGCGCGACCAGTCCGCCTTCTGGTGCTCCTTGGCGAGCTTCACGCCGGCGTACTTTTCCAACAGGGCCGCGAGGCCGATCGCCGGCTCTCCGGCCAGCTGGGCCGCGATGCGCGTGTCGAACAGCCGCCGCGCGCGGAATCCGTAGTCACGGTCGAGAGTCCGCAGGTCGTAGTCCGCGTCGTGGAAGATCTTCTCGACCTTCGTGTCGGCCAGCAGCCGGCCCACGGGCGAGAGGTCCTCCACCGCCAGCGGGTCGATGATCGCGGTTCGGGACGGGCTCGACAGCTGAATCAGGAAGATTCGGTCGCGGTAGCGGTGGAAGCTCGCGGCCTCGGTATCGGCGGCGACGAGCGGCTCGCCGGACAGCGCGGCGATCGCTTCGGCAAGCGCTTCCGGTGTGCGGATGTAGCTCACTCTGGCTGGCTGAGCGTGTCCAGGCCGGCGGCGATCTCCTCGAGCGCCTTGGCAAGGGTCTTGTAGAATTCAGCGTCCGGCGGTTGGGGCGCGCCGCCCAGCGGATCGCCCGCGCACTTCCGGGCGGCGCGCGCGGCATGACGGATGTAGTCGGTGGCAACCCGCATGGGCGTCCTCGGGATCGGGGTTTGGGTGTCGGATCCGGCGCAACTGGTTCAAAAGATACGCGCGACGCTGGCGCCTTGTCGCCTCGGCGACTGGCCCACGCCGCTGGAGCGTGCCGCCGCGCTCGGCCGCGCCGTCGGCCTGGCCGACCTCACCCTCAAGCGGGAAGACCGGTCGTCCGCGCGCTACGGCGGGAATAAAGTACGCGCGCTCGAGTTCCTGCTCGCGGGCGCGCCTCCCGGCACGGTCTTCGTCACCCTTGGCGGCACCGGCTCGAGCCATTGCCTCGCGACCGCCGTGCACGCGCCGGCCGCGGGTGGCCGCGCCGTGCTCGCGCAGTTCCCGCAGCCCGACACGCCCGCGAGCCGCGCCGTCGCCGCTGCCTGCCAGGCCCATGCGGCGCTGGTCGTTCGCGCCCGGGCCCGGGCATCGCTGCCTCTCGCGGTGCTCGCTGCGTGGCGTCGTGCGGGGGCGCTCGGTCCTCGTCGCTGGATTCCCGGCGGGGGCGCGCATCCCCGCGCGGTGGTGGGCCACCTGGTCGCGGGGTTGGAGCTCGCCTCACAGGTCGCGGTGCCGCCCGACGCGATCGTCCTGCCGCTCGGCACCGGTGGTACGGCTGGGGGCCTCGCGCTCGCGGTCACGGCGCTCGGCTGGCCGACGCGCGTCGTGGGCGTCCGCGTCGCGCCCATATTTGTCGCCAACCGCTGGCGAACCATGCGTCTGGCGAACAGTGCGCGACGACTACTCGCGCGCCACGGTATTCGCCTCCCGCCTCCCGCCTCCCGCATCCCGCTGGTCGTTGTGGACGGGTTGGGGCCGGGCTACGGCCACCCGACGCCGGAGGGCGAGGCCGCAAGTCGTCTCGCGTCGGAGCACGGCCTCACCCTCGATCCCACTTATGGGGCAAAGGCCTTTGCCTTTCTCCTACAACGTGCAACGTGCAACGTGCAACGGGTCGTTTTCTGGCACACGTTTGCGGTCCCGGGTCCCCAGACGGAGCTCGTACCGTGACGGTCCGCGTGCCGGCGGGGGAGGTGGAGCTGGCCGTCGAGGTGCGCGGCGAAGGCCTGCCGGTGTTGTTCGTGCATGGCTTCCCGTTCGATCGCACCCTGTGGCGGCACCAGCTGGCGACGCTGTCGCGAGCTCGGCGCATCGCCTTCGATCTGCGCGGCGTGGGCGGCTCGGGTGTGCCCCCCGGGGGTGACGGGTACTCGCTGTCGCGGTACGCCGATGATCTGGTCGCGGTACTCGATGCGGTCGGTGTGGGGGAAGCCGTGCTGTGCGGCCTCTCGATGGGTGGCTACGTCATCTTCGAGCTGTTGCGGCGGCATCCGGCGCGGGTGAAAGCCATGATCCTGGCCGATACCAAACCTCAAGCGGACTCGGCCGAGGCGAAGCGGGGGCGCGAGGAGCTCACGCAGGTCGCCGAGCGGGAGGGCCCGGATGCCGTGATCGAGCGGTTGCTCCCACGGCTGCTCGCGCCAGCCACGCAGGCCACGCAGCCCGAGGTGGCGGGACAGGTGCGCGAAATGGGGCGCCGCTGGTCGCTGCCCGGGCTGGTGGGCGCGCTGCGGGTATTGCGCGACCGACCGGACTCTACCGAGACGCTCCGGGGAGTGCGGGTGCCGACGCTCGTGCTGGTCGGGAGCGACGACGAGATTGCGCCACCCGATACGGCGCGCGCCATGGCGCAGCTCATTCCCGGCGCCGAGTGTCACGTCGTGCCCGCCGCCGGACACCTCGCACCCCTCGAACAGCCCGAAGCGACGAACCGTTGGTTGGACGCCTTCCTACGGGCGCTTGCCTGAAGCAAGAACCCCGGGGTGAAGGCCCCGGGGCTTCGATCATGAACCTTTGCGCTGCGGCTTACCGGGGGGAGTCGCGCTCTGGAACACGTCCCGGTTCTTGGCGATGTAAGACTTCCACTGCGGAGGCGTGTCTTCCTCCGGGAAGATCGCGGTGACGGGGCACTCCGGCTCGCAGGCACCGCAATCGATGCACTCGTCTGGGTGGATGTACAGCTGATCCTCGCCCTCGTAGATACAGTCCACGGGGCAAACATCTACGCACGAACGATCCTTCACGTTGATGCAGGGCTCTGCGATGATGTACGGCATTCAGGCTCCAGGCCTTGCGCGTCGGTTCCGGCCGCTGGACTCGGGCCGAATCGCAAACTTAGAGAAGGTCCCCCCGCCGTTCAAGGCCCGGCGGCCGGCAACGCGACCCGACTCAGCAGCGACAAGACGCTCACGAGGAATACATACTGGAGCAGCGCGGTGCGATCTGATTCTTCAGCCGCGCGACCGAAGCCGGCGATCGCCGCGGCGGCGACGCCGAGCAACACCAGCAGACCGTCGCTCGTGACGAGCCACATCACCACGATGACCGCGACCGCGATCCAGCGCTATTGGCGGCCCAGCGCGCGGAACCCCCGAGCCCCGTCGAGCTGCCACACCGGGACCAGGTTAAAGAGGTTCACCAGGGCGCCGCTGTGCGCGATCGCTCCCCACACCCCGACGGCGGTGACCCGATAGATGACGTAGGCCACGAGCGCGGCGCCCAGTCCCCACAGTGGACCGGCGAGCCCGACTCGCGCGTCTTCGCGCGCATCCGCCGGATACTGCTTGAGTCAGATCACGGCGCCGATCCCGGGGATGAACACGGGGGCCGTGGCCTTGATGCCGTAGCGTTGCAGTGCCTGCACGTGCCCCATTTCGTGGATATAGATGGAGAGAACCAGGCCGAACGCGAACCTCCAACCCCAGATCGTCCAGTACAGGCCCGCCGAGAGCAGCATGCTGAAAAGCGTACCGACCTTCGTGAGGCCGAGCAGCAGCAGCTTGGCTTTCGTCAGGACGAACAGCACCGCGAATTTGCACTTCGCGAGGAGCGCGCCCAGAGCGCCGAGACCCGCAGCCCCCTTTCGCCAGGGCGACGGGTGCTTCGTGGCAGTCGCCGGGTCATCCAGGGCACGGCGCAGCTCGAGGATGCGGGCAGACACGGCGTTATGTTGGGTCGAGTCCGGCGGCAGCAGCGCGAGCGCCTGACGCCACGACGCGAGAGCCGCGCTCACATCGCCGGCCTCCGTGGCACGATGGGCAAGCCAACGCCACGGCGCAGCTGCTCCTAGACCGGCACGGGGCTCGTCGCCTGATAGGGCCCGGCGATGCTCAGTGAGACTCCCTTATTCAGCTTCCACGCCTCGTACAGGGCGAAGCCGGCGATGAGCAGGTGCAACGGACTGGTAATCCCGATCATGATGGGAGCCGCGTACGCCAGCACGACCATGAGCGCCACGGCGAGCATCACGCCCAGCGGGCCTACGGGGTGCGGCTGCGTTGCGCCGGCGCGGGCCGGCACCGACGTCGACTCGCTGCTCGAGGCGGCCGTTCGCATCGTCGTCACACCCGTCTCGGTTGTTACGGAGTCTGCCTGCGCGCGCTCGCCTTTGAGCAGCTCACGGGCAATCAACGAGGAGTCGGTCACGACGACCGCCGTATAGGTGAGGAACACGGCGAGGAGTTGGTAGCGGCGGCCGCCGCGCCCGCTCGATCCCTTGCGGACCGCGCCTCCGACCAGCAGACCCACCACGACCGCTACGAGGCCGAACTCGTACCCCGTCAGCGCCGCGATCCCAAAGTGCAGGCTGGCTCCGGCGATTGCGGCGACGAGCCCGAGCCCGACGGCGTTCGCGAAGCGGCGGCCCGGGGAGCCACGGTTCCATTGCACCGCGATCCGGGTTCGGCAGCGCTGGCAGGTGACCTCGCCGCCGACCACATAGTAAGATGAGGCGATCAGCTCGCCGCAGGCCTTGCACGTGGTGCCGGTCGTCGGGCTCGCACGGTCGGCGCGCTCGAACTGGAGACGCCCGTTGGACGTTCCGGCGACTGGATGGCTCACCGCTGCCTCCCTGAAAGACGTGATAAGGTGGGCGCGGCCACTATTCTTGGAGCGGCAAGTGGTAGGTCGCAGTGAGAAACGACCCGGAGGTGGGAACGCCTTACGAGAGAGACGGTTGCGAAGCTTTTAGATACCCATAGGTATCTCAACTGACGATTCCCACGCTTTCTATTGCAAACATCGATACCACTCAGTATCATAGATTCTGATGGGTATCATTCGCCAGCGGCGAAAGGCTGAAACGCGAACGCTCCTGCTTGAGGCGGGCTTAGGCGTATTCGCCGAGCGCGGCATCGAGTTCGCCACGCTCGACGACATCGCCCAGACGGCCGGCTTCACCAAGGGGGCGATCTACCGGCAGTTTCACTCGAAGGGCGCCTTTCTCCTCGCTCTGTTCGAGCAGTACGCCGCCGTGGCGCGGGCAGGCGCGGGGGCACGCCAGGCAGCATGGTTCATTCCCCTGACCCTGCAGTTCGCCGCCCACGCGATGCGCGATCCGCTGCTGAGGCGGCGGTTCGCGGTCGTCCTGGCGGAGGCGCCTGACGGCGGCACGCCGGACGGACAACTGCTCAAGGCGCTGGGGCGTGTGCTGCCGCCCGCCCCCCTGGCTGGTCGTCCTGTTCATCCCCTACTGGCTTGGGCCCTTCATCGTTTGGCTCACTCAGCAGGCGCGTGCCGATCCGGTGTTCGAGCAGATGAGGCGCGTCAGCACTCGTGTCGCGCTGCTCGAAAATCCCGACACCGCCGAGTTGGCGCTCGTCATCGCCATGTTCGCGGTCGCGCGTGCCACACGCCTGTGTCGGATTAAGCGCGCATACCTCGAGCAACACTCCCGCGGTGCCGTAGCCATTATTGTCTTCGTGGTCTTCCTCCTCACCCAGCCGGGCTCGCGAGTGCTCCGCACGTCGTGGACGCTACCTACCGACTTCGTGGTGCCGGCAGCCTTCCCCGACGCGGTCCAGGCACTCGAGCGGCTCGCGGGCGTGAAGGCCACGCCGCTCGTCGGCACCGACTCTCTCGGCGATTCTCGCGTCACCAAAGGCTGCGCGGTGAGCGTCCCGTCCGAGCGGGCGGAGCGACTCGTGGACAGTCGCGCTTCCTCGAGAAGGGATTCTATTTGTTTCGCGCGGAGCAGCACGTCGGGATCGGAGACCGCTCCGACCGCGTGGCGCTGTTCCCGCGCGGCGACGCCTACGAGGTTTTGAAACTCATGGGGACGAACGGCTGGAATTACGGCGTCGGGCCCGACAGCGTCATCGCCTGGCTGCGCACGCTCGAGAGCGATCATCCGTTCGTCCTGACCGGGATCGGGTTCGATTGGGTGGAGGGCCATTTCCGCTGCGCGGTTCGAGACGCGGACGCGCTGGCCCGACGCTTCTACGCGTTCTGTCCCGACGTCGTGGAGCAGGGCACGGGAACGGTCGACGCGCTGGCGCGAGAGCTCATGGAGTCGCAGCGACTCTACTGCTGGTGGGACTAGTATGGAGGGACTCGCAGTTGTAGGTCTTGTCTTCGGCCTCATCGTCGTCGGATACTTCGGCGTGTCCGCCGTGTTGCGCCGCATGGGGGGGAAGTCACTCCGGCTGCCGACCGGCGCGATCCCGGACACCTGGCACGCGATCGTGCAGAACAACGTCGCGCTCGCTCGCGGGCTGAGCTCGGACGAGCGGGAGCGTCTGCTCCGGCTGGTGCAGGTATTTCTGGCTGACAAACACTTCGAGGGATGTGGTGGACTCGTCCTCACCGAAGAGATGAAGGTCACGATCGCCGCGGGGGCGAGCCTCTTGCTGCTTCATCTCGACGGCCCGTGCTACCCGACGCTCCGGACGGTGCTCGTGTATCCGCACGGATTCATCCCGAAGTTCGCTCGGCGTCTCAGGACGGGCGAGATCGCGCCACCCCCCGCCCGCCTGATGGGCGAATCGTGGGACAACGGCGTGGTGGTGATCTCGTGGGACGACGCGGTCCGCGGGGCGCGCAATCCCAGCGACGGGGAGAACGTCGTGTTGCATGAGTTCGCGCACCAGCTGGATACGGAAGACGGCGTAACGGACTCGGAGGAGTACGAGCGGTTGCGTCGGGACGCCGCCCGGGATCGGCCCTCGGCGCTCGACGACTACGGGGCGACCAACGAGGCCGAGTTCTTCGCGGTCGCGACCGAGACGTTCTTCGAGAAGCCCGTCCAGCTCGAGCGCGAGCATCCCGCGCTGTACGCGCAGCTGCGCAAATTCTATCGGCAGGATCCCGCGCGGCGCGCGCCGCCCCCGGCCCCGCCCCCGCCCCTGCCTCCCGCCGCAGTCCCGTGACTTCGTCGCCCGGGCGGTTGATCGATGTGAGCCATGCAATCGAGCACGGCATGGTCACCTACCCCGGCTTCCCCGTACCCGTGATCAGCGACTGGCTGTCGCGCGATGCGTCCCAGGCCCGCTACGCGTCCGGAACGACATTCCAAATCGGGAAGGTCGAGATGCTGGCCAACACGGGGACCTACATCGATGCGCCGTTCCATCGGTACAACGGCGGCAAGGACATCTCTGACTATCCGCTAGAAGCGATCGCCAACCTCCGGGGCGTCGTGGTCCGCGCGACGGAGCGCGCCGGCCGGGCGCTCGATGCGGGCCTATTCCGGGGACGGGACGTGCAAGGGAAGGCGGTGCTTGTACACACCGGGTGGGACGTTCACTGGCGCACCGAGCGGTACGGCACGGGCCATCCCTTCCTCACGCGGGCCGCCGCGGAGCATCTCGTCGCCGCGGGTGCCGCGCTGGTTGGGATCGACTCGCTCAACATCGACGACGCGACCGACGGCGCGCGCCCGGTGCATTCAATGCTGCTCGCGGCCGGGATCCCCATCGTCGAGCACCTGTGCGGCCTGGGCGAGCTGCCGGACGATGGGTTCCGGTTCTATGCGGTTCCGCCGCGCGTGAAGGGGATGGGGAGCTTTCCGGTGCGGGCGTTTGCCGCCCTGGAGGAGTGACAGTAAGCGGGCAGCATCATGACACTCCTACCGACAACGCAGAGGGCCCGGCGGTTTGCCGGGCCCTCAACTGTTACCAGTGCGCCGACCCCGGGTCTATGGGAAGTTCGGGTTGTTCTGCTTCTCCACGTCCGGCAGCGGCAGGCACAGCTGCGAGCCGTAGACGCCGCCGCCCTGGTACGGGGTCCCCGCCACGGGGCTAGGCGTCTTGCCGAACCGGATCAAGTCGAACAGGTGCTGCCCTTCGAGAAACAGCTCGCGCCTCCGCTGGTCGAACAGCGAGTCCGACGCCGTCGCCGAGTCGGGGCTGGTGATCGCACCCTGGCCGCCGCGCGCTCGGAAGCTGTTGATGATGCTGTCCGCGGCGCCGAAACTGCCCGTCCTGATATTCGCTTCCGCGATGATGAGCCGGGCCTCGTCCCCGGACGCGAGCCGGATCGGACTGGACATTGACGCGAACTTTTTCTGGAAGAACAAGGGAATGCCGGTGACGCTGCTGCGGTTCTTGTTGCCGATCGGCACGCGGGGATCGTTCATCCTCACGTACAGCGAATCGATCGACGTATTGTCGAAGGTGGTATCGCTCTCCTGCCACACGCGGTTGTTGCGACGCGCGTTGATTCCTGAGGCACTCACGACCTTCAGGTACGCGGCGGGGACGAGCTGCGCGTCCGCCTTCGCGAGGGCCGGTTGCGCGAGATCGAGGTAAGCGCGCGCCCGCCCAACCCGGGCCATGTTGACGATGTCGCGATTGCCGCCCGCGATCGCACCGGTGAAGGCGACCACCGCGAGCTTGAACACGCTGTCCCGTGAGATCTCGCCCCCGTACACGAGCTGACGGTTCGCATCGAGCCCCGACACGACCATCGTACAGAAGCCTTCGCCGAGCAGGACGAGGCTGTAGCCCTCGTACGCCGAGGCCGTGGCGATCAGGCTGTCACGAGCTGGCACTTGAGCGACGGTCCAGCCATTCAGCAGGGAGAGGGCGTTCGCCGCCGAGAAGCGAGCGGTTTGCAGAGGGGAGTAGACGCCGAGCCCGACGCAGTCGTTGACGGCGTAGCGGCGGTCGCTCGGGAGCATCGTCCGCAGCTCGTACGGGTAGCGGTCCGCGGTCTGAGTGGCGTCCTTCAGCTCGTCGGTGATCAAGCCGCTCATCGCGGCGTACGCTCCGGCAGCGCACTCGAAGTCCCCGATCGCACTGTTTACGAGCAGTCCTGCGTTCGCGGGTACCTCGAGGCCACCCGCAGGGATGTTGCTCGGCGTCTGGACTTGGAGCGCGTTGTCGAACAAGTCGCACCCGGCGGCGGCCACGAGCCCCACGAGCACGACAATCGCTGTGCGTCTCATTGGTCCGCCTTTCAGTAAGCCAGGTTGACGGTGACGATCCATTGGGTCAGCTGCGGCAAGTCGGCCTGCTCCCATTGGCTGAAATTCCCCCCGCGACTGCCGCCGAGGAACATCGCCTCCGGGTCGAGGCCGGTGTAACCGGTCCACGTGTGGAGGTTCCGTCCGGCAAGTGAGACGGTAGCCTGGCTCGCGCGGAGCGCGGTCGCCCAGGCATCCGGGAGCGTGTAGACGACGGAGACCTCTCGCAGCTTCATGAAGCGCGCGTCGGAGATCAGGAAATCGACGAGGCTGCGGTTCGACTGAATTCCCGCGATGCGTTTCGGGTCGAACTCCAGTGGGAAGAAGTTTTCGCGGCACACCTGGCCGAAGAACGTGCACCGGACGCGCGTGGTGCCGTCGAGCTTTCGGTACCCCGTTTTGAAATCGAGCAGCCCGTACAGGCGCAACCGTGTTCATCGGTCGCACGACGCCGAGCGGGGGGCGCCGGCGCACGCCATCGACCCGCCATTGCCGTCGTCGCACAGGATGTTGATCGCCTTCCCGGTCGCGGAGTCGAACTGAGCGCTCACCACCTTCTTCGTGAACCACGAGCCGACCGGATAACCGACGCGGTGCTGCAGGTTCGTTCCTGCCGAGACTGACGTCACGCCCGGCATGAGGCTCAGGATCTTGTTGCCGTTCGTTGCCAGGTTGAGCGTCACGTCCACGCTCACAGAACGTCGGTCGTAGGGCGCGCGCGGGCCAGCAGCTCGATGCCCTGGTTCAACACCGCCCCGGCGTTGAAAGGCTGCTGCCCCGAGAAGCCGATGGACGGCGCGATCTCGCGCTGCAGGATCTCGTCCACCGTCTTCTTGCGGTAGTACGTGAACTCGAGCCCGACGCGGTCGTTCCACAGCCCGGCGTCGACCCCCAGCTCGATCTCCTTGCCCCGCTCGGGCCCGAGGTCGGGGTTGCCGATGAACTCCGGCGTCACCGCGTCGACGTCATTCGGTCCCGTGACGGGTCGGTAGCTCCGCACGGCGGTGTTGGTGATGGGCGCCCGGCCTGACTCGCCGTACGCGGCACGCAGCCGCAGCTGGTTCACGAACCGGAAATTCCAGAACGGCTCGTCACTCATGATCCAGCTCGCGCTCACCTTCGGATAGTACACACGATTGAAGTTGGCACCGAAGGTGCTGTGGTCATCGACGCGGAGGCCTGCTGTCAAGAACAACCGGTCGCGCCAGCCGATCTGCTCCTGTGCGTACGCGCCGATGCTTTTGGTCTCTTCCGTCCCGTTCGCGTTGGAGCGCGGCCCGGTCGTGGCGCTGATCGCCGACAGGCCCGGAGCCGGGAAGAACAAGCCGTCGGCATAGACGGTGTCTCCCAGCGTGTGGTAAAACTGGAGCCCGGCCGAGGAGCTCGAGTGCAGCGTGGGAGACAGATCGAACGCCGCGGTGGCTGCGTAATCCACCGTCGTGTAATCGACGTTGTGGTTCTCGATGGAGATGAAGCCAAGCGCGTCAGACCCGAACGTCGGGTTGGACACGAGCGAATCGATCCGCGGCTGGTACAACGTGTTCACTTCGCGCGTGCGGTCGACGCCGAACGTGACCCGGTGCGTGAACCACCTCACGGGGTGATGCTGCAGCTGCACGGAGCCCGTAAACCGGTCCAGGTCCTGTGTGAAGTGATAAACCTGGTCGTATTCGGGCGGGAGGCCGCTGAAGAAGCCGAGCTGCGACGTACCGAGGTTGCGGGGGTCGGCGAGCACCGTCGTCCAGACCCGGCCGCCGAAGCCCGCTTCGGCGCTCAGGTGGGTCGGCCCCGCGACGTAGCCGGCACGGGCCGAGAGGGTGATCTTGTCGCTGGGCGCAATCGTGAGGTTGGCGCGCCCGGTCGTATGCCGGATATCGTTACTCGGCTCCGCCCCGCCCTGCAGCTCCGTCCCGCCGGCGACGTAGTAGCGTGCCGTGCTCGAACCGCCGCTCGCGCTCAACTGATAGTCGGCGGCGTGGCCCGTCCGAAAAATCGACCTGCCCAGCTGCGCCTGGAGATCGTGCATATTCACCGAAATGATGTTCCCCGCCCCGTCGCGCTGATAGTTGGTCGGGAACCATCCCTCGGGGTCGTTCAGGAAGTTCGCGCCCTGACGCACGATGAAATTCCACCGCGTCGGGCCTGTCGTGCCCTGCTTCGTGATGATCTGCACGACCCCACTCGAGGCCTCGGTGCCGTAGAGTGTCGTGGCCGCCGGTCCCTTCAGGATCTCGATGCTCTCGATGTCGTCGGGGTTGAAGTCGTTGTAGCGCGAGATCGAGCTCGAGCCGAAGGCTTGGTTCGCGGGCCCAGTGGCTGGGTCGGCGTCCACCCGCACCCCATCCACGTACATCAGCGGCTGATTCGAAAGCGAGAAGCTCGACGCCCCCCGGATCCGGATGCGCGAGCCGCTCCCTACGGCACCCGTCGCGCGCTGGATGACGACACCCGCGGCGCGGGCGTTCAACAAATCCTGCACCCCGTCGATCGGGGCCTTCTGCATGATGTCGGCGGCGTCGATCCTCGAGACCGCGTTACCGATCCTGCCGATCTCCGTGGCTGCGGGATTCCCCGTCACGACCACCTGCGACAGCTCGAGCCCCTTTTCGTCGAGCGCGAGCCGCACGTTCGCGTCGCCGACGTCCACCGTGTCGGTCACCGCGCGGAAACCGATACGGCGCACCTGGAGAACGACCCTCGCGCCGGAGAGGTCGTCGAAGTGGAACCGACCCCTGGCGTCAGTGAAGGCGCGCTGCGCGGTCCCGGCCACCGTGACCTGCGCATCGCTTACCGGCGCGGCGGAGCCCCGGCTCACCACGATGCCGGCCACCGAGCCGCCCTGTGCCGTCAGCGAACCGGGCGCCAGGATTCCGAGCGTGATCACGAGACTATACAGGAGAGAAGAGCATCGCATGCCGCGCCCCCCAAGAGAGAAGAGGCTGCCTATACTACCGGCACGAAAAAGCGCCGCAAGGGCGCGGGCCCCTAGTCGGGCACCGCGTCCCTCGATAGCGACACGCAACCTGGAACGATATGTTCCCGAACTCGATCTCAGTCGGAGCGCGTATGCCCGTCCGTGTCCTCACGCTCGTTCTTCTCTTCTCTCCCATCACCCTCGCGGGCCAGCGCACGCAGAAGCCTCCGCTGCACGGGCGCCACTGGGTCGCGATCACCGGCAAGCCACTCGCCGCCACGGCGGGCGCCATGATGTTCCAGAAGGGCGGGAATTCCGTGGACGCGGCGTGCGCCATGCTCGCCGCCGTCACGACCATGTGGGACGTGCTCTCCTGGGGCGGCGAAACCCAGGCGCTGATCTACAACCCGCAGACCAAGCAGGTCATCGCGATCAACGCCCTCGGCGTCGCGCCCACCGGGGCTACGCCGGCCTTCTACCGCTCGAAGGGGATGCGCTTCCCGCCCGAGTACGGGCCGCTCGCCGCCATCACGCCCGGGACGCCGGGCGGCCTCATGACGATGCTCGCCGAGTTCGGGAAGCTGAGCCTGCGCGACGTGCTCGAGCCGGCGATCCGGATGGCCGACGGCTACCCGATCGAAGCAGAGACGGCCAACTCGATCGAGCGGAACAAGGTCTGGCTCAAGCGGTGGCGCTACTCGAGCCCCGTCATGCTGCCGCACGCCGGGGAAGCGCGCGAGGCGCCCGAGGCGGGAGAGATCTTCAAGCAGGCGGATCTCGCGGCCACCTTGCGGAAGTTGATCGAGGCCGAGCAGCAGGCGCTGCGCCAGGGCAAGAGCCGGAGCGACGCGATCCTGGCCGCCTACGACCGCTTCTATAAGGGTGACATCGCGCAGGAATTCGTTCGTGGATTACGGGAGGAAGGCGGGCTGATCACGCTGCAGGACCTGGCGAGCTGGAAAGTCAAAATCGAAGAGCCCGTCTCGACCACCTATCGGGGGATCGACGTCTACAAGCTGCAGCCGTGGTCACAAGGGCCCGCGATGCTCCAGACGCTGAATATCCTTGAGAACTTCGATCTCAAGGCGATGGGCTACAACAGCGCGCGCTACATCCACACCGTGTACCAGGCGATGAGCCTCGCGTTCGCGGACCGCGACTTCTATTACGGCGATCCTGCGTTCCCGCCGGAGGAGCCTATCCGGGGCTTGCTCTCGAAGGACTACGCGCGGCAGCGGGCGCACCTGATCAATCCCGACCGCAACGATCCAGGCATCAAGCCGGGCGATCCCTATCCCTTCCAGGGCGGGACGAACCCGTACCTGACCCTGCTCCGCGACTGGCCCGCGCACACTCCGGCGACGTCGGGCGGAGGGAGCCAGACGGAGCAGCGGCTCGAGGGAGCGGCGCTCGCCGCGTTCGACGAAGCGTTCACCCGCGGCACGACGTCCATCGAGGCCGCGGACACGTCAGGGTGGGTCGTGTCGATCACACCGTCGGGAGGGTGGATTCCAGCCGTCATCGCGGGGCGCACTGGAATCGGCGTGAGCCAGCGGGCGCAGCAGTTCGTCGTCGATTCCGTCGACAATCCATTCAACGTGATTGTGCCGGGGAAGCGCCCGCGGGTCACGCTCACGCCGGGCCTCGCGCTCAAGGACGGGAAGCCGTTCCTGGCGTCCGCGGTGCAGGGGGGCGACACGCAGGATCAGAACCTGCTGCAGTGTTTTCTCGACATGGTCGAGTTCGGGATGACCGTGCAGGAGGCGGTCGAGGCGGCGAACATCACGAGCTACCAGATGCGAAACTCGTTCGGCGACCACGAGTCCCAGCCCGGCCGGCTCACCCTGCGGTCCGACACGCCGCCCTGGGTGCGCCGTGACCTGCGCGAGATGGGCTACCGGCTCGA
>QHUD01000262.1 GCA_003221085.1 Gemmatimonadota bacterium | reverse complement strand
GTGGGCCAGCTGGACCATGATCATCTGCAACGCGTTCCTGCCGCTCCTCCTGTGGCGGAAGAACATCCGCACGAACATCCTGGCGCTGTTCGTCATCTCGATCTTCGTGAACATCGGCATGTGGTTCGAGCGCTTTGTGATCATCGTGGAGTCGCTCGCCGGCGAGCCGTTCGAGCGGTTCGCCAACGCGACCTACAATCCGACGTGGGCCGACTGGGGCATCATGGCGGGGAGCTTCGGCCGGTTCTTCATGTGGTTCCTGTTGTTCGTGAAGAACTTCCCGGCGGTGTCGATCTCCGAGGTGAAAGAAGTGCTGCCCGCGCCGCAGCGCGGCAAGGCGAGGGTGTCGTGAAACTGGTGAACCCGCTGACCGCGATCTTCCACCCGCCGGCGACCCCGGGTGTGCTGGCCGTGTTCGGCCACCTCGACGCCACCGTGGAGGCGATCGGCCAGCTGCGCCGGGGCGGTCATACCGATTTCACCGTGTACTCGCCCATCCCCCGCCACGAGATCGAGGATGCGCTGGAGCAGCCGGTGAGCCCCGTCCGGATGTTCACCTTGATTGGCGGGATCGCGGGCTGCGCGATCGGTGCCTGGCTCACGCTGTACATGTCCTATGATTGGCCCATCGTGGTCGGTGGCAAGCCCGTCGGCTCGATCCCGCCCTACGTGGTCATCATGTTCGAGATGACCATCCTGTTCGGCGCCCTCTCGACCATTCTCGGCATCGTGTTCAACGCGCTGTTCGCCGCCCGGCGCCTCGGCACCGTCGCCTACGACCCGCGCTTCACCAACGACAAGTTCGGCATCTTCGTGGCGTCCCAGCCGGCGCGGGCGGGCCAGGTCGAATCGCTGTTGCGCGGTGCGGGAGCGGAAGAGGTGCGCCGTGTGTAGACGCGGCCCGCTGGCGGCCGCTGCCGCCTTTGCCGCCCTTGTTGCCGTTGCGGCTCTCGGCTGCAACCCCGACGACGTCGTGCACCGTGTCGGCTGGTTCTCCACCATGCGGCATCAGCGGAGCATCAAGCCGTACGCCCAGCCGATTCCGCCGGTCCCGGGTACGGTGCCCGTGACCGGCGCGGAGCCGCTGATGAGCCTGCAGACCGCCGATCGCCTGGTGAACCTGCGAACCCGTACGTCGGAGTCGATCAACCGCGGCCGGTTCTTGTATGAGACGTATTGTCTGGTGTGCCACGGCCCGACGGGCCGAGGGGACGGCCCCATCTCATCGGCGGCCGGGGGGCCTTTCTTCGGCGTGCGCTCGCTTGTGAACGATACGATCGCCCGGCGTACCGACGGCTACCTCTACGCGGTGATCGTCAGTGGTCAGGTAATGGGGCGGGGGCTCATGCCCATCTACGGAGACAAGGTACGCGGGACGGACCGCTGGGATCTCGTGAATTACTTGCGCACCCTGCAGGCCGCCGTACAGAGCCCGCGGGGGAGACGATGAGCGCGGTGGCGGCCGTCTCGCGGTCGGAGCTGGTCCAGAAGGCGCGCCAGTTCCCGGCGCGAGCCTTCACGCTGTGGGGCGCGCTCCTGGCCGTGGCGGGTGGGGCCGTGTTCCTGTGGGTGCTGGCGGGCGGCGGAGCGTCGCGCGCGTGGCAGGGGTGGCACGTCAACTTCATGTTCTGGACCGGGCTGGCGCAGGCGTTGGTGGTCTTCGCCGCGACGCAGAAGCTCGCCAAGGGGCACTGGTCCGGTCTCGTCATCCGGCTCGCAGAGGCGGCGGCGGCCTTCTTGTGGGTGTCGGTGGCGTTGTACCTAGGGCTGATCGTCGGCCGGGCGCACATCTTCAGCTGGCTACACGAGCCGCGTCCCGACCTGGGGGGCTGGCTCACGGCGAAGTTTTTCTTCGTGCGGAACGGTCTGATCTACCTGCTCCTCGCGTGGTTGTCGTGGCGGTTCGTGCGGCACGACATGGCGCCGGACATCCGGGAGCTCGGTGACGGCCGGCCCGCCGACCGGCTCGAGGGTCGGGACGCGATCAGCCGCGAGGCGGCGCTGCTCGTGGTCGGCTACGCCTTCGGGTACAGCCTGCTGGCGTTCGAGCTGGTGATGTCGCTCGCCCACAAGTGGGTGAGCAACCTGTACGGGGCGTTCTACTTCATGGGCAGCTTCCTCGCCGCGTTGATGGCGCTCGCGGTGCTGGTGCTCGCGGTGCGGCGGCGCATGGGCCTCGATGGACTATTCTCCGCCACGCAACAGCACGACCTCGGCAAGCTGTGCTTCGGCTTCAGCGTGTTCTGGGCGTATCTCATGTGGGCGCAGTTCCTGGTGATCTGGTACGGGAACCTGCCCGAGGAGACGTTCTTCATCTTCTACCGGCTGTTGGGCCCGTGGAAGCCGATCGGCGTGGCGGTGTTCCTGCTGGTGTTCGTCCTGCCGTTCGTCGGTCTGCTGGGCGTCCGGCCCAAGAAGTACCCGCCCGCGTTCGTGACACTCGCGCTCGTGTGCCTCGCGGGCATCTGGCTCGAGCGCTATCTCGAGATCGTTCCATCGATCAACGGCGGCGCCGGGCCGGCGATCGGCGTACCGGAGATCGGGGTCACCGTGCTGTTTGGCGGGTTGTTTCTCCTGTCCTACGGCTGGTTCGGGGCCCGCTACCCGATGCTCTCCCCTCGGCTCGCGGCCGACACGCTGGAGCGGGAGCGCCACTAGCTGGCTTCCCGACGCCCTTCATGGTTCTCTGACAATCCCCGGGGCGAGCCGTCCGGTGTTTCTAAGGGTAATAGGCACGCGTCATAGAGCCGCTCGCCGTCCTACGCACCACCCCGGAGGCTCAATGCAGTCGAACATACTCCCTCAGTTACTCGGGGCAGCGGCAGTCGCACTGCTCGCCGCCTGCGGCGGCTCGACCTCGCCCTATAGCGGCGGAGGTGGCGGTGGGGGCACGCCTCCGGCGAGTTGTGCGAGCTCCGGGGCCAGTGCGACCATCACCGCGACGGG
>QHUD01000261.1 GCA_003221085.1 Gemmatimonadota bacterium | reverse complement strand
AGATCGCCGTCACCTCGTCGCGAAACAGCCGGTTGGTGATGCCCATCTCGTTGAGGTAAGCATCGCCCGAGAAGGACAGCAGGCTCGCGTGCTGATCCTTCCAGCCGAAGCGCCCCACGGCCGTCGTGCCCGGGGCCTCCACAACGGGCACCCTGAGCGCTTGGCCGTGAATGCGGCCGCGGGTGGTACGGCGCTGTCGGCGCGCGAGGTCGATCAGCGTCTGATCGGACACCGCCTCCACGAAGCCGTCGCCCAGCAGGTTCAGCGACGCGCGCAACGCCCGGATGGTCTCGGCGTCGGGCACCCGCTCTTGAATCTCCGAATCGGGAAACGCGGCGTTGGGACAAATGGCGCGATCGTTGACGAGCGTGCGGCCGGCGATGACCACCTTGCCGCGTGCGATCGCGATGCTCGCGTTGCGGAAGGCGCCATCGGGTCCCAAATGCCCGACGCGCAGCTCGGTAACCTGGCTCGGGCCGCCTGAGGTGGGATTCTGGTGGCACTCGCGGCAGGACTGCGCGTTGTAGAGCGGCCCCAGGCCGTCAGCCACGCCTTCTACTGCATCGAACTTTTCCCGGTCTGCCTGGTGGATCGAATCGCTGACTGCACCGTTGCTCTGGTCATCGAAGCCCGCCGGCGCCTCCGGTCCCGGTAAGATGACGGCGGCGATCAAAACCGTGAGTCCCATTAGTAGCTTGATCATGAGTCTTCCTCACATGCCTGCGTTCGCGCGGTGGACCCGGGCAGCTGCACTTCGTAGGCGCCGAGTCTCTTGTTCTGCCGGGCACAGATGTCGCCGATTTTCGCCGGTGGCGTCGTCATACCACCCCGAGCCCGGCACCGGGTCGGTGATCGCCTCGGCGACCTCATGAGAGCAGACGGAGGACAGCGCGTCAAGCACCGTCAAGCCGCCCGTGCGGCCAGCACAATTGGGAGAGGGAACGGCCGCGTATTATAGAGGCCGCCACCTGCTGAATCCGTGCGGTAGCCATGTCACATCGTCCCGCGGTCCAGGATCGCCAGCTGCTTCCGGTACGTGTACAGCCGGTCGCGGCGACGACCCGTGCTTTCCGTCGCGATGCCCAGGTCTTCCAGACGCTCCAGAGCCGCCTTGGCAGTGGGCCACGTGACCAGCGCCTCCTTGGCCACCCCGGAGATGGACACAACGATACGGCGACGGAGCACGTCGTACACGCGAAGGGCGCTGCCCGCTGCCCGGCCGAGGGCCTGGATGCGCGCGCCGTCCCGAGCGAACAGGGCGACGAGCGCGGTGGCCGTATCTGCCGCTTGGTTCGCGACCGCTTCGACGCCAATCAGGTAGAATTGCAGCCACTCCTCCCAGGCGCCGTGGGTGCGGACGCGCTGGAGCGCGTCGTAATAGTCCGCTCGATGCCTCTTGAAGTAGAGGCTCAAGTAGAGGAATGGCTGTGACAGGACCCCATCCACGACCAGCATGAGACTCACGAGCAGCCGGCCGACCCGTCCGTTTCCATCTAGGAAGGGGTGGATCGTCTCGAACTGCGCGTGCGCGAGCCCGGCCTTGATCACCGGAGCGGTGAAACCGTACTCATCGTGGAGGAAGCGCTCCAAGTTGTCGAGCGCGGCGTGCATGTCGTGCGGCGGCGGCGGCACGAAGCGGGCGTTCCCGGGCCGGGTGCCGCCGACCCAGTTCTGGGTGCGGCGGAACTCCCCCGGTGCCTTGTTGCCGCCCCGTGCGCCCGTCATCAAGACACCGTGAATTTCCCTGATGAGCCGCAGCGAGAGCAGGAGCTTGCTGCTCCGGATCCGCTTGATGCCGTGCAGCAGTGCAGCCACGTAGCGCGAGACTTCCCGCACCTCGTTCAGCGGGGTACCCGATACGCCCGCGGCCTCGAAGCGCAGGAGGTCGGTGAGCGTGGACTGGGTGCCCTCGATAGCGCTCGAGAGGACGGCTTCCTTGCGGACGTACATGTAGAGCAACCGCTCGGGCTCGAGCGAGGCGGATACGCCTTCGAGGCGGCCGATGGCACGTCCCGCAGCCTCGCTTAGACGCTGCAACTCGGGGGTGAACTGGAGCGGCGGATCGGGCGGCAGACGGGCGGGGAGGAAGGCCGAGAATCCCTCGGCCTCCCCTTGCTGGCGGACCCAGCGCCCGGCGCGGGTGGCAGTGGCAGGCATTGCAGCAACTCTTGATAAGGATGGAAGCTATCAAAAGATACGGCTTTT
>QHUD01000240.1 GCA_003221085.1 Gemmatimonadota bacterium | reverse complement strand
GTCGGGTCGGTCAACGTTCTGAACTACGTCGCCGGGCAGGTGGGAAAGACGGTCAAGTTCGGACCCAACCACACGCTCGAGGCGGCTGGGTCGTTCACGCAGTTGACCGATCTGGTCGGGGAGATGGGCGCGGGCAAGGTCGCGCTGCTGCTGGTGCATGGGGCGAATCCGGCGCACTCGCTGCCGGCCGCATTCTCCCAGGCGCTCGGCCGGGTCGGCTACAAGGTGAACTTCTCCTCCTACCTGGACGAGACGGCAGCGGCATCGGACCTGGTCCTGCCGGACCTGCATCCGCTCGAGCAGTGGAACGATGCGCGGCCGCGGGCCGGCATCTACGCGCTCCAGCAGCCGGTGATGCAGCCCGTGTTTCCGAACACCCGCCACACCGGCGACGTGCTCCTCCAGGCCTCCGGCACGGCAGGCACTTTCAAGGACTACCTGCAAACCCGGTGGCGGACCCTGCATCAGCGGTACGGCCGCGGGCGGGCATTCGACGAGTTTTGGAGCGACGCCCTACAGCACGGCGGCGTGTACGCCGATGCGCCCGCGCAGAGTGTGCGGCTCGTCCCCGGGATCGCGCAGCGGCTCGGCGGCCAGCCCCGGTCGGTAGGCGCATCGGAGAAGTACCTGCTGATCGTCTTCCCGTCGATCGCGCTGCACGACGGCCGGGGTGCGAACAAGCCGTGGCTCCAGGAGCTCCCCGACCCCGTGTCGAAAATCACCTGGCACGGATGGGTGGAGGTGCACCCGGAGACCGCGGCGAAATCGCAGCTCGCCAACGGCGACATCCTACTGCTCGAGTCGCCGCACGGCGCCGTGCGCGCGCCCGTGTGGATCACCCCGGGTGTCCGACCCGACGTGCTCGCGGTTCCGAGCGGACAGGGTCACAAGGCGTACGGCCGCTACGCCAAGGATCGCTCGTTCAACGCGTTTACGCTCCTGAGCGAGACGCCGGCGGACTTCGGTGGGCGCGCGTTCGCCGTCGACGTCAAGATCACCAAGACCGGTGAACATCGCCGGCTGGCTACCGTCGAAGGTGATGCCCGCGAGCAGGGAGAGGGCGTCATCGAGGTGCTGCCGCTCGCCAAGGCGCGCCAGCTGAAGCGCGGGGCCCACCCATTCGCCGAGGAGGAGCCGCCGGCCTACGCGCGCAAGGCCCTCGACGCTTGGGGGGAGGCGCAGCACGAGAAGGCGTCGCTCGGGAACTACGCCGGCGAGCACCCGCGCTGGGCGATGGCGATCGACCTGGCTAAATGCACTGGCTGCTCGGCCTGCGTGACCGCCTGCTACGCCGAGAACAACCTCGCGACCGTGGGTGAGGAGCTCGTGAGCCGACGCCGCCAGATGAGCTGGCTCCGCATCGAGCGCTACTACACCGGCGGTGAGCGGGGCGGGCCCGTCGGCGCGGTGGTGACGCCGATGCTGTGCCAACAGTGCGGCAACGCACCCTGTGAGCCGGTGTGCCCCGTATACGCCGCGTACCATACGCCCGACGGCTTGAACGGTCAGGTCTACAATCGCTGCGTCGGGACGCGCTACTGCGCAAACAACTGTCCCTACAAAGTCCGCTACTTCAACTGGTACAACTACGCCGAGCATGGCGGCGAGTGGGAAAGCTGGCCGGACCCGCTCAACATGCTTCTCAATCCCGACGTGACCGTCCGGGAAAAGGGCGTAATGGAGAAGTGCACCTTCTGCGTGCAGCGGATCCGCGGTGCGCAGAACCGGGCGCGTCTCGAAGACCGCAACGTGCAGGACGGCGACATCACGCCTTCCTGCGCGCAAGCCTGCCCGTCGGAGGCGATCGTCTTCGGCGATCTGCACGACAAGACGTCGCGCGTCGCGGCGCTCGCGCAGGATCCGCGCGGCTATCACGTGCTCGCGGGACTGAACACCCAGCCGGCGGTCACGTACCTGGCCAAGGTCGTGCACGGCGCCGTGGTGGAGGGCTGAGGCGATGGCCGAGACGTCCCCGTCCCGCGTCACCTACGACTTCGTCACCCGCGCCATCGCGCGCACCCTCGGGAATCCGGGCAAGGGGTACTACGCCCTGCTCAGCCTGGCCGTCGCGTTGCTCGGCGTGGGCATCGTGTGTCTGTTGTTCCTGCTGCGCTACGGGCTGGGACTGGCGGGCTACTCGCACCCGGTATACTGGGCGGTCTACATCACCTGCTTCGTGTTCTGGGTGGGCATCGCGCATTCGGGCACACTCATCTCGGCCATCCTGTTCCTGTTCCGCTCGGGGTGGCGCACCGCGGTCTATCGCACGGCCGAAGCGATGACGGTATTCGCCGTGATCACCGCGGGACTGTTCCCGCTGATTCACATCGGTCGCCAGTGGTACTTCTACTGGCTGGTCCCCTATCCCAACGAGCGCGGGCTGTGGCCCAACTTCAAGTCGCCGCTCATCTGGGACGAGTTTGCCATCGGCACGTACCTCACGGTGTCGACGGTGTTCCTGATCATGGGGCTGATCCCGGACATTGCCGCGGTGCGCGATGTGGCGACCGGGTGGCGCAAGAAGCTGTATGCCGTCACCTCGCTCGGCTGGCGCGGCACCAACGAGCAGTGGCGCCACTACACGCGCGGCTATCTCTACCTCGCCGCCCTGGCGACGCCGCTGGTGCTCTCGGTGCATAGCGTCGTCTCCTGGGACTTCGCGATGGCGATCGTCCCGGGCTGGCACGCGACCATCTTCGCCCCGTATTTCGTGGCTGGCGCCATCTACTCGGGCGTGGCGATGGTGATCACGCTGCTGGTGCCCATTCGCAAGCTGTTCCACCTGGAAGACCTGATCACCGTCCATCACTTCGAGAATCTCGCCAAGCTCTGCCTGCTCACCGGCATGATCGTGGGCTACGCGTATTGCGTGGAATACTTCACCGCGTGGTTCGGCGGTCACGCTGCCGAGCGGGCCGCGTTCTG
>QHUD01000009.1 GCA_003221085.1 Gemmatimonadota bacterium | reverse complement strand
TGGACGCGCTGAAAATGAGCCCAAGGAGCACGCCGAGGATCAACGCGCGCGCGGTCAGCTCCGGGGGCGATTGCGTTGCCGGGACGTAGGGGTGGTGGACTTCGGGCATAGGGCGGGGAATGTGGCGCGAGAAGGGCCATGACGGAAGGAGACCCGCGTCCGTGTGCGCGCAATCACCGTCGCTCCGTTCGGATGCTGTTACGGCCTCGTGACCGAACTGCGCAGTTGGCGCGGAACCTCGTCTACACCCCCCGGGGTACAGAGGGGCCCGTGACGGTCGACCTCCTCTTACCGGATCTCCAGCGCGCCCTCGCCGGGCGCTACGTGCTGGAGCGACGCCTGGGGCGTGGCGGCATGGGGGTCGTGTATCTCGCCCGCGAGCTGCGCCTGGACCGCCGCGTCGCGATCAAGCTGCTCCCGCCGGAGCGGGCGACGCAACCGACCGCCCGGGAGCGCTTCCTGCGTGAGGCCCGGACCGCCGCCCAGCTCTCGCACCCCGGGATCGTCCCCATCTTCGCCGTGCATGAGGTTTCGGACTTCGTGTACTTCGCGATGGCGTACGTGGACGGCGACACCCTCGGGCGGCGGGTACGTCGAAGGGGGCCGGTGCCCTACGCCACGGCGGCGCGCCTGCTCGAGGAGGTGGCTCGGGCGCTGGCCTACGCGCACGATCGTGGCATCGTGCACCGCGACGTGAAGCCCGACAACATCCTGCTCGATCAGACGACCGGCCGGGCCCTGGTATCGGACTTCGGCATCGCGCGTGTGGGCTCGGCCACGACGACAGGACCCCAGCGCGTGGTGGGGACGGCCGAGTTCATGAGCCCGGAGCAGGTGCTGGGGGAGCGCGTCGACCCACGGAGCGATCTGTATTCGCTCGGCGTGGTGGGGTTTTTCGCGCTGTCGGGCGAGCTGCCGTTCCTCGGCCCGGACGACATGACGGTGCTCGCGCGCCAGGTGAGCGATCCGGCGCCGCCGCTCGCCTCGGTGGCGCCGCATGTGCCGCACCGGCTGGCCGAGGCCATCGACCGCTGCCTGGCCAAGGATCCGGCGGAGCGCTTCCCCAACGGGGAAGCGCTCGCCGCCGAGCTCGCCGCCGCGCTCGATCGGCGGGCGGCGGTGGCCGTGCGCGCCTTCGTAACGGAAGCACGCCAGCTCTCGACCACGACGTTGTTCTATGGCGCGTTCGCGGCCGTCGCCCTGCCGCTCCTGGTCCTGCGCCTGCTCGAGCCGGACGACCCACCGACCAGGGCGGCCCTCGTGGGGTCGGTGGCCACCGTTGTAGCGGTGCCGCTCGTCGTCATGGTTTTACGAGTGCGCCGCCTGAGCAAGGCGGGATACGGGCAGGCGGACCTGGTCGATGCCCTGAGCGCGGAGCTGGGGCACCGGCGCGAGGAGCTGGCGTTTCTGTACGGAGAAGGCCCGTCGCCGCTGGAGCGCGCGCTGCGGCGGTTGTGCTATGTGTGCGTTGCGGCCGCCGGCGCCATCGTTGCGGCGCTCGAGCGGGTACCCGCGCTGGCAGGCGCGCTCGGGGTCCCCACACTGTTCGGCGTGGTCACCGCGGCGGCGCTGGTTGCGGCGGTCGCCGCGCGGGCGCGCACGGAGCATCGCACGAACCCGAAGGGCGAGCGGCGCTTGCGATTCTGGAGCGGACCGTTGGGTCGGTGGCTGTTCACGCTGGCGGGACTTCGGGTGAAGCGGCGGGCGACGCCGGCGCCCGGGGTGCTCTCGCCGGTCGTTACGCCCGTACCGGAGGCGCGGGACGCCTGACGCGGGCCAGACGCCGGGCGGCTTCGGCCAGCATTTCTTCCGTCTTACAAAAGGCAAACCGCACCAGCCGCCGGCCCAGCTCAGGACGGCTGAAGAAGCTCGAGCCCGGGACCGGGGCCACGCCGATCTCCTTCGTCAGCCAGAACGAGAACGCGTCGTCGGCGAGACTCGAGACGCCGGAGCAGTCCGCTAGCACGTAGTAGGCCCCTTGGGGAGGCGTACAGCGGAAGCCGGCGTCGATCAGCGCCCGGCACAGGAGATCCCGCCGCGCCCGGTACTCGTGCGCCAGCCGCTCGTAGTAGTCGTCCCCCAGGGTCTCGAGCCCGACGGCCACGGCCTCCTGCAGCGGCGCGGGGGCTCCCACGGTCAGAAAGTCATGCACCTTGCGGATCGCATCGGTCGCGTCCGGCGGGGCCACGATCGTGCCGATGCGCCACCCGGTGACGCTGAAGGTCTTGGACGCGCCGCTGATCGTGATGGTGCGCCCCCGCATTCCCTCCAGCGTCGCGATCGGAATGTGCTCCCCTTCGTAATAGATGTGCTCGTAGATCTCGTCCGTCACCGCGTAGGCGTTGTGGCGTCGACAGAGCTCGGCGATCGCTTCGAGCTCGCGCCGCGACAGCACGCGGCCGGTCGGGTTGTTCGGCGTGCACACGATGATCGCACGAGTGCGCGCCGAGAACGCGGTCGCCAGGCGGTCGAGGTCGAGCTCTTGGGTCGCCGCGAGCGGTACGTACACCGGCTTCGCCCCGCAGAGGATGGCGTCCGGCCCGTAATTCTCGTAGAACGGCTCGAACACGATCACTTCGTCGCCGGGATCGACGATCGCCAGGAGCGCCGACGCCATCGCCTCCGTGGCGCCGCACGTGACGGTGATCTCGGTCTCCGGGTTTACGGTCATCCCGTACCAGTCCGCGTACTTGCGGGCGAGCGCGTCCCGCAGCCGCTTGGCCCCCCAGGTGATGGCATACTGGTTCACGTCGTCGCGAATCGCCCGCGCCGCCGCCTCCTTCAGGATCTCGGGCGCCGGAAAGTTCGGGAACCCTTGGGCGAGGTTGATGGCCCCGTGCTCGCTGGCGAGGCGGGTCATCCCGCGGATCACCGACTCCGTAAACGACTGAGTGCGTCGGGCCGTATGCATGAGGCGGAAGTTACCAGAGGAAAGCCCCGGCGAAACAGCCCGGGGCCTTCGGTCTGACTCCTGGTCCGGCGTCCTGAGGCTACAGACGATTCCCGAACCAGATGAAATCGGCGGCGCTCCCGTCCATGAGGGTGACCGTCACTCCGAAGACGCCACCCCCGCAATCCGGCCCGCTCGTCGGGGTGGTCTCGTGCCAGGTGGTATTGGCTGGCAGCACTTCGCAGAAGGTATACGTACCGGCCGGTATACCGGTGAAGGCGTAGTTGTTCCCCTCTATGTCAATGGCGACGCCGTTGGTTACCGCCGTGGCGACGACCGCGCCGCTCCCGTCCCTGAGCTCGACGCACCAGCCGGCGAGATAGGGAAAGGTCAGCCCATCATCCACGAACACCTGACCCAGGACCTTCGCGGTCCCTGTGCCGACGGTGTTCACGCACCCGGGCGGGGGCGCGACGGGGCATCCCGACGCGTCCACCGTAGTGCCGGGGGGGGTGTTGGGGCATTGGTCAAGGCTATCCGGGACCCCGTCGCCATCGGCGTCGGGGGGTGGGGCCTCAACTGCACATAGCCCCTGATGGGCATGCACCTGCCCCGAGTCCGAGCGATGCTCGTCACCCAGACCGTTGTCGCAATTAGAGCCGTTCAGACTCTGGGACACGGCTGCCAGAAACGGTGTGGCCACCAGCGCAAGCACGACTATGAGGGCTCGCATGGTATCACCCCTAGCTCGTAGGCTGAGGAGGGGCGCTGCGGCCTCAGCGGGTCTTGCCTCAGCATTGGGGAGCCGGACGGGCGCATGACCCGTGCTACCCCCCTGTTACTGGGCACCCCGAACGTCGCACTAGCCGGCATGGGAAAACTGTGCGGCCCATCACGCGGCGCTATAAGATCAATGTCTGCAGTTGCTTACAATTAGCGCACTGTCGCGGCATGAAACAGAAAGGCCCCGGCGAAACAGCCCGGGGCCTTCGATGCGAGTCCTACGTTCTCTGTTCGCCCTTACGGCGTGAGATTCCCGAACCAGATGAAGCTGGCGCTGCCACCGTCCATCACGGTGATCGTCCAGCCCAAACCCGTCGCGCAGCTCGGCCCGCTCGTCGGGAACGTCTCGTGGTAACCGGCCTGCACCGTTTCGCAGACCGTATAGGTACCGGCCGGCAGACCCGCGAACAGGTAGTTGCCTGAGGCGTCAGTCACTGCGGTCGCCGTTACGGGGCCGCTGGCCTGAACGCACCAGCCCGTAAGGCCGGGCCACGGCGATGCATCGACGAACACCTGGCCATCGATCGACGCGGTTCCGCCGGCCGGGGCGGAGTTCACGCAGGCGCCGCCACTGGTCGGGGGTGGGTTCACCACCGGGGGCGGGTCCCCCACCGGTGCCGGATCGCACTTGTTAATGGCTTTACCGGGGTGCAGCTCGGCACGCATCGCGCAGTGCGCGGCGTCGTGCCCCAAACCGTTGTTCGTCTTCTGTTGGGTGACGCCCGCCAGGAACGGCGTGGCGGCCAGGCCAACCAGGACTATGAGGGCTCGCATCGTGTCGAACTCCTAGCTTGTTGGGCTGAGGAGGGGCGCGGCGGCCTCAGCGGAACCGACCCGCATAATGTCGCTCACGCGACGCCGGCGGGTCGTGCGGCATATCACCCAGTGACGTAAGCACAACCGCACATTGTACTTACCGTGTAACCGGGCCACAGTGGAGCAAGAGGAGTGCCCCCGCAGTAAGTGCCATCGGGACATGTCAGTTGGGTTGCAAGGCTACTTCGAATGGTGTTGCGGAACGCCACATTCAATGCATAAGCCATCAAATGATCTGGTGATTCTTCAATCAGCCAGAGACTGCATAGTGTCGTGATAGTGCTACATAAGGAGCTGCTTTGCGATCGTGTTCAACTGCATGTTGCTCGTCCCCTCGTAGATCGTGCCGATCTTGGCATCGCGGTAGAACTTCTCCACCGGATACTCCTTGGTGTAGCCGTAGCCGCCGAACAGCTCCACGGCGAGCGAGGTGACGTGTTCCGCTACCTGCGAGGCAAACAGCTTGGCCATCGCCGCCTGCATGGTGTACGGCTGGTCCGCGGCTTCGAGCCGCGCCGAGTTGTACACCATCAGCCGGGCCGCCTCGAGCTCGGTGGCGGCGTGCGCCAGTTGGAACTGGACTGCCTGAAACTCCCCGATCGGTTTGCCGAACTGCTTCCGCTCCTTCACGTACTTGAGCGCCGCCGTGAGCGCCCCGCGCGCCACGCCGATCATCTGCGCCCCGATCCCGATCCGGCCGGTGTTCAACGTTTCGATCGCCACCTTGTATCCGAGGCCCACCTCGCCCACCAGGTTCGCCGCGGGGACCTCGCAGCCGTCGAGGATCAGCTCGCACGTGCTCGACGCGCGGATGCCGAGCTTGTCCTCCTTCTTGCCGACCGAGAACCCCTTGAAGCCGCGCTCCACCGCGAAGGCGGTGATCCCCTTGTAGCCCTTGGTGAAGTCGCTGTTCGCGAACACGACGAAAAGGCCCGCCTCGGCACCGTTCGTGATCCACAGCTTGCGGCCCTCCAGCACCCAGGTGTTCCCGCGCCGGGTGGCGCGGGTCTGAAGCCCGAAGGCATCCGATCCCGACTCGGGCTCGGAGAGGGCGTAGGCACCGAGCAGGTCGCTCGCCAGACGCGGGAGATAGCGGCGCTTGATGTCGTCGCTCGCCCACTTGCGCAGCAGCGTGTTCACGAGCGTGTTCTGGACGTCCACGAAGATCGCCACCGAGGCATCGACCGCCGACAGCTCCTCCACCGCGAGCACCGTCATCAGGAGGCTCCCGCCCGAGCCTCCGTGGGCCTCCGGGACGTCGATGCCCATGAGTCCGAGCTCGAAACACTTGGCGAGCAGTGTCGGATCGACGGTGGAGGCCTGTTCCATTGCGGCCACGCGCGGCCGGACCTCGCGCTCCGCGAAGGCGCGCACGGTATCCCGGAACAGGTCCTCTTCCTCGGAGAGCGTGGTGAGGGCGGGCGTCATCTCGCTCAGCGGTCTTTCAGCCGCCGCACGAACTTGAGCCCCGACCACAGGTCGTCCACGGCCGCGACCTTTACGTCCACAAGACCGTGCGCCAGCCCGATGGCCCGGATCAGGTCCTCGGTGAGGTCGGTCGTAACTCCGGACGCCTTCTTGGGCCACGATATCCACAGCATGCCGGCCGGCGTGAGCGCCTCCGCGAGCGCCGCGAAGCGGCGCTCCAGCTCCCGCCGCTCTGTGGTGAAGAACTGGACGAAGTCGAGGGGACCGGTCGCCTTCGCGCTGCGTTTGATCTGCGGGAGTTTACCGAGCGTGCGCTCGTAGCCGCGCGGCGCCCCGAGGATCGCGATGGTAGAGCCCGCCTTGATCCCGAGCTTCGCGACCAAGGGCTTGCCCGAGTACCCGGCCATTGCCGCCCCTGCCGCCTACTGCCCACTGCCGCCCTTGTACATCACCCGCCAGATCCTGCCGGCCGCGTCATCGGTGATGTACAGCGAGCCATCCGGGCCTACCGCGACACCCACCGGTCGGTGCTGCGGACCGGCGCCGTTCTGGTGCCAGAATCCGTCCGCGAACGTCTCGTACGTCCCGACCGGTTTGCCGTCCTTGAAGGGCACGAACGCGATACGGTAGCCGGCCTGGGGCAGCGGCGCGCGGTTCCACGACCCGTGAAACGCCACGAACGCTCCGCCGCGATACCGCGTGGGGAACTGGGTGCCGTCGTAGAAGGCCAGGCCGTCGGGCGCCCAGTGGGCCGGAAACGCGACCAGCGGCTCCTTCTTGTCCTTGCAGCCGGCAACCTTCCTGCCGTCGCCGCCGTACTCGGGGGCGAGCACCAGATGCCCCTGCTCGAGGTCGTGGTAGCATTGCGGCCACCCGTAATCGTCGCCTTCCGCCAGCTTGAAGAACTCCTCGGACGGCTTCTCGGCGCTCTGCTCCAGGGTGAAGAGCTTGGGCCAGTTCTGGCCCAGCTGATCCCGGCCGTGCTGCGTCGCGTACAGCTCGCCCGAAGGCGCGAAGGCGAGCCCGACGGCGTTGCGGATCCCGGTGGCGAACCGCGTGCCGCTCAGGCGGGTCTGCTCGAGCTTGGTCGCGTCGAACCGCCAGACGCCGGCGCGGTAGGCGAGTTCGGGGCAGGGGTCCTGGCCGGGCGACTCGTTCGACCGGTCGGCGACCTGACAAGAGTTGGTGGCCGATCCGATGTTCACGAACAGCGTGCGCCCGTCGGGAGCGAGCGCCAGGTTCTTGGCGCTGTGGCCGCCGGTCGGCAGGTCCTTGACGATCACGTCCGCGGGTCCGAGCGGGGCGAGGCTGCCCGCACGCAGCGCGTAGCGGTACACGGTGGAGGCGGTGCCGAAATAGAGGGCGCCCTTGCCCAGCGCGATTCCGGTACCCCCTTCGCTGCCGAAGGTCTGCTGCACGTCGGCCCTGCCGTCGCCGGACGTATCGCGCAGCGCGAGGATGCCGCCGCTGCCCCCGCGGCGACCCTCCAGGGCCACGAACAGGTCGCCGTTCGGTGCAACCGCCACGTGCCTCGGGGCCCCCACCTGGTCCGCGACCACGACCGCGCAAAAGCCCGCAGGAAGGGTGATGCCGCCGTTGTCGGAGTCGCACGCCGGTAGGACGGCGGACGGCCGGACGGGATGACCGCCGGACAGAAGCACCGCTACCAGGCCGACCGCCAGTCCGCCCGTCCGTCCGACCGCCCTGTTCATGTTTTCTTCCCCTCCGTTGGGCCCGCCAGCATCTCCCGGATGCCGCCGAGCGACGAGAGCACCGCCGTCGCCTCGTACGGCAGGTAGACGACCTTGTTGCTCTGCGGGCTCGTGACCATTTCCTTCAACGCTTCGATGTAGCGAATCGCGATCAAGTAGCGCGCCGGATCGCCACCGGTTCCCTTGATGGCGGCCGTGATCCGCTCGATCGCCTGGGCTTCCGCTTCGGCGACCTTGAGTCGGGCGTTGGCCTCGGCCTCGGCCGCGAGGATCTTCGCCTGTTTCTGACCTTCGGCCTGGTTGATCTCCGACTGCCGGATACCCTCCGACTGCAGCGTGCGCGACTGTTTCTCCGCTTCGGCGGTGAGAATGGCGGCGCGGCGGTCCCGCTCGGCGCGCATTTGCTTCTCCATAGCGTCGCGGATGTCGCGCGGCGGGTTGATGTCCTTGAGCTCCACCCGGCTCACCTTGGCGCCCCACTTGTGGGTCGCCTCGTCCAGGATCTCGCGCAGCTTGGCGTTGATCGTGTCGCGCGAAGAAAGGACGTGGTCCAGCTCCATCTCACCGATCACGTTCCGCAGCGTGGTCTGGGTCAGCTTCTCGATCGCGTCCGGCAGGTTCGCGATCTCGTAGGTCGCACGCACCGGGTCGGTGATCTGGGAGTAGATCAGGGCATCGATCTCCACGACCACGTTGTCCTTGGTGATCACGTTCTGGCGGGGAAACACGTATACCGTCTCGCGCAGGTCGATCTTGTCGGTGCGGAAATGGCGCGCGAACGAGTCCCCCGCCGGCGTGACGATCACCTGATGCCAGTCGATGGCCCTCGGTTTGTCGATGATCGGAATGATCAGGTTGACGCCGGAGGAGAGGGTGCGGTGGTACTTCCCCAGTCGCTCGATGATCATCGTCTGGGCCTGCTGGACAATGCGGATCCCCCGCGCCACGATCGAGATCGCGAACAGCGCGATGGCCGCCGGGACGATGAGCGCGCCGATGTTGTCCATCGCCTCACATCTCCTTGTCGACGTAGAGGGTTGCGCCTTCCACCCGCACAATCATCACCCGCGTGCCCGGCTCGAGCGGCGCGTCCATGAGCGACGCCGCCCGCCAATCCTCACCCTCGACCAGCACGCGCCCCTTCCCGGTGACCGGGTCGACGCGCTCGGAGACGATCCCCACCTTGCCGGCGAGCGCGTCCACGTTGGTCCGGATGGTGGATCCGCTGGGGTGGAGGTACCGCAGCAGGAAGGGGCGGATACCCACCAGGGACAGGAGCGTGCCAGCGGCGAAGCTGAGCGCCGGCACGATCGCGCCCGGCACGACCAGGGAGACGACGCCGGCAGTGAGACAGCCGACGGCGACGGAGAGCAGCCAGAACCCCGGCGCGAGCATTTCGGCCACGAAGAGGAGCAGGGAGGCGACGAGCCAGACTTGCCATTCGTGCGTGGGGGAGAAGTTAGCGCGCCTGGGGGAAGCCGGTAATCGCGGGATGCTTGGTTCGCGCCGAGTGGCGGTCCCTCCGGCTCGGGACGCCCGACGCCCCCTCCCCACGCCCCTTGCGTCTTCGCCTCCGGGACCGCCACTCGGCGCGCAGCCTTCTCGTCAATCGGCCGGGGCCGCCTCGGGCGTGGGGTGCCCGCCCGCTGCCCGCCCGAGCGACGTCCGGCCCAGGCGCTGCTGCAGGGCGTCCAGGTACGTGTAGATCACGGGCGTCACGTACAGGGTGATGAACTGGGAGAACGCCAGCCCGCCGACCACAGCGACGCCGAGCGGGCGGCGCGATTCCGAGCCGACGCCCACGCCCAGCGCGATCGGCAGGGTGCCCATGAGCGCCGCCATCGTGGTCATCATGATGGGCCGGAACCGGATGCGGCAGGCTTCGAGAATGGCGTCGTGCGCGGATTTCCCCTCGGTGCGCTGCGCCTCGATCGCGAAATCGATCATCATGATGCCGTTCTTCTTCACGAGTCCGACCAGCATGATCACGCCCACGAACGCGTACACGCTCAGATCCACCCGGAAGATCAGGAGCGTCAGCAGCGCGCCGAACCCGGCGAAGGGTAGCGCCGAGAGAATCGTGAGCGGGTGGATGAAGCTCTCGTACAAAATGCCGAGCACCATGTAGATCACGAGCACGGCGAGGATCAGCAGGGCCAGGAGGCCTGCCTGGCTCGATTGGAACGCCTGTGCGGTGCCGGCGAAGCTCGTCGTGATGCTGGCGGGCAGGAGCTGCCGCGCCACCCGCTGCACTTCGGTGACGGCGGTGCCGATGGCGACGCCCTCGCGCAGGTCGAACGATATCGTGACCGCCGGGAGCTGCCCCGCGTGGTTCACCGTCAGCGGGCCCGCGCTCGAGCTCAGCGTGGCGAGCGATGCGAGCGG
>QHUD01000231.1 GCA_003221085.1 Gemmatimonadota bacterium | reverse complement strand
CGTCGACGCGACCGTCCCCAGTACCGGAGGCTCCCAGGGGTCGGACGGTTGGACGGTCGGACGGTCGGACGGACGGCTCGCCCTGTCCGCCCGCCCGCTCGTCCGCCCGTCCGCCCGGTGGTGAGGAGTGATGTGCCGGAACGCATTGCCCCGCCGAATGCCGAGCATCACCTCGACCTCTTGCCGGAATTTGTCCGCGCCGGGACGGTCGCTCTTGTTCACCACGTACAAGTCGGCGATCTCCATTATCCCCGCCTTGAGGGTCTGGATGCCGTCGCCCGATTCGGGCACGAGCACCAGCACGGTGGTCTCGGCGGTGCGCGCGATGTCGAGCTCCGTTTGCCCGACGCCCACCGTCTCCACCAGCACGCGCTGGAACCCGAACGCCTCGAGCAGATCGGCGATTTCCTCCGTCGTCGTGGCGAGCCCGCCCTGCGCCCCCCGGGTCGCCATCGAGCGGATGAACACGCCGGGGTCGAGGCTGACGGATTCCATCCGGATCCGGTCGCCGAGCAGCGCGCCGCCCGTGAACGGACTGGTCGGATCGACCGCCACGACGCCGACGGACAGGCGCTGGGCCCGGAACCGCTGGATCAGCGCCTCGGTCAGCGTGCTCTTACCCGCGCCGGGGGGGCCGGTGATCCCGACCCGCCGCGTACCGCCGCGCCCGAGGAGGCCGTGCGCATGCGACAGCACCCGCTCGAATCCGTCACCTTGGTTCTCGACCAGGGAGATGGCACGGGCCAGGGCGGCGGGCTCGCGCCGGGCGAGCCCATCCAGAATGCGGTCCGTTGTCACGCAAGACTCATGCTTCAGGTCCGTTCGTCGGGGCGCTCGAGCGGCACGGTGCGCACCGGCCCCGGCCGCACGGCGACGCGCTCCACCCGGGTGGGGGTGGCGGCGAGAATGTCGAACTCGAGCCCGTGCAGCGCGAAGCGCTCTCCGGGTCGCGGAATACGTCCCAGCGCCTGCACGAGCAGCCCGGCCACGGTCTGGACCTCGCGCGTTTCCAGGGTGACCCCGAGGGTCTCCTCGAGCCGGCTGGCCGGGGCGCTGCCCTCGAGCTCGACGATCCGCACGGGCGGCTCGTCGCCGGCGGGCGGGCTGCCCGGTTCGAAGATCTCCGACACGAGGTCGCGCAGCAGGTCCTCGAATGTGACCAGTCCTGCGGTGCCGCCGAACTCATCCAGCACGACGGCGAGGTGGCTCTGGCCGCGCTGCATGTCCAGCATGAGGTCGGCCGCGCGCGTGGTGCCTGGCACGGCGAGCGACGGCAGGACCGGGACGGGTGCGTCGGGTGGCAGCCGGAGCAAATCGAAGGCGTGCGTCACGCCGATGACCTCGTCCAGCGATCCCCGGTACACCGGATACCGGCTGTAGCCCGATTGGAGGCATACGTGCGCCGCCTCCGCGGCCAGCAAGCCTTCGGGAATCGCCACGATGGACGTGCGGGGCGTCATCAACTCCCGCACCGGCCGGTCCGCGAAGGCCAGCACGCCCGACACGACGGCCATTTCGTCGGCGGACGCCAGCGCTTCGGTGTCGGCGTTGGTGAGCACCGCCGCGAGCGTGGTGCGCGTCGAGGGGTCGCGCCACGGGACGAAGGGCGCGAACGCGCGGCCCAGCTTCTCGAGCCGGGGCGCCGCGTGCGCCACGATCGGCTCCGCCCAACGCCGGCCCACCACGCGCGGGACGAGGTAAGCGGCGCTCACGAGCAGCGGGATGCCGAGGGCGATCGTGAACACGCCGAGCACGGTCGGCGTCGTCCGGGCGAGCAGCGCGGGGATCGCGGCGGCGGCGCAGATGATGCCGATGGTGGTCAGGGCATTCGCGGTCGCGAGCACTCGCCCAGGGTTCTCGAGCACGCCGGCCGCGCCGCCCGCGCCGCGGAGCTTGTACGACACCCAGCGGGTGAGCTCGAGCTGGCTCACGGCCGCGGCCGCGACGCCGATGGCCGCTGACGCGGCGGCGAGGAGCAACCCACTCACGAGCAGCAGGGCGGGCAGCGTCATCGTTGCCTCTGGAGCAGCACGCTGGTCACCCGGCGTCGGTCCACCCGCTCCACCACGACCTGATAGCCGTCCAGCGTCAGCTCATCCCCGGCGCGCGGCACGCGTCCCAGCACCGAGTAGACGAGCCCGCCCACGGTCGATACCTCCGGGTGCTCGAACGGACGCCCGAGCGCCTGTGAGAGGTCGTCCAGCGTGACCCGGCCGTCCACCCAGTAGCGGTCGCCGTCCTGACGGATGGAGGCCGCTTCGCCGACGTCGTGTTCATCGTGGATCTCGCCGACGATTTCCTCGAGGATGTCCTCGAGCGTGATGAGGCCCGACGTGCCGCCGAACTCGTCCACCACGATCGCCAGATGCGCCGGGCCCCGCTGGAAGTCACGCAGCTGGCTGTCGAGGGTTTTCGTCTGCGGCACGAAGGCCGCGGGCCGAACCAGATCCTGCCAGCGTGCCGCGGTGGCCGCCGCTTCCCCGCCGAAGCCCATGGCGAACGGGACGAGGTCCTTCGCGAAGACCACGCCGGCGATGTTGTCCGGCGTGCCATCGTACACGGGCAGGCGTGAGTGCTCGCTTTGCCGGAACGCCTCGATCACCTCGTCGCCGGGCGCCGCGAGATCGACCGCCACCATGTCGAGCCGGGACGTCATGACCTCATCCACCCGCGTGTCCGCCAGCGTGAACACGCCCAGCAGCATGTCCCGCTGCGCGACGCCGAGATCGGGCTCGAGGGGGCGTCGGGTGGCGACCAGGCCGTGCAGGCCCTTGTCGACCGCCGCGAGCAGCCAGAGCAGCAGGCCGAACGGAGCGAGGGTGCGACGTGCGAGCGGCAGTGCCGTGGCCGCGAGCTCAGGGGCGACGCGTGCAAGGCTGCGCGGCAATGCATCACCGATAATGAAGAGAAACACGACCGCCACACCCCAGCTGCTCAGCACGCGGGCGCCGACGGTGGTGGGGGGCGCGTCGCCCAACGTATGGAGCGCCTCGCCCACGGCGGCCTCTTCGCCGAGCGCGAGCAGACCGGCCCACAGGGCCGCAGTGCCGGCCACGAGGGCGCCCCCGAGCGTCAATGCCGCAGCGGTGAACGTCATCGTTCCCCGTCGTGCCCGAGCAGCCGCCGAACGTAGCGCTCCTGGCGCCGCCACATCGCCGACCGAGTGCGGCCCCGCCCCTCCGGATGGTCGTACCCGAGCACGTGGAGCGTGCCGTGCACGGCGAGCCGAACCAGCTCCTCAGCCACGTTCCACGTTCCACGTTGCCCGTTGCCCGACCAGGCGGCGTCGGGACAGATGTAAACGTCCCCCACGAGGGTCCCATCCGGCTG
>QHUD01000230.1 GCA_003221085.1 Gemmatimonadota bacterium | reverse complement strand
TGGCCATCAGGTCAGGCTCGCGACGTACGGCAGGTGCCGGAAGTTTTCGGCGTGGTCGAGCCCGTACCCCACGAGGAACACGCACGGAGCGTCGAACCCGACGAACGCCGGCTCGAGCTCAAGATGCTCGGCCAGATGCTTATGCAACAACGCACAGATTTCCAGACTCCGCGGTTCGCGCTCGCGCAGGAGCGTCACCATGCGGTTGAGGGTCTTCCCCGTATCCACAATATCCTCGACCAGGAGGATGTGCTTACCCCGCAGCTCTGTCTCCGGATCGTACACCAACCGGACGTTGCCACTCGAAATCGTATCAGCGCCATAGCTCGCCGCCACCAGGAAGTCCACCTGGAGCGGCCGCTCGATGCGACGCACGAGATCGCTCAGGAAAATGAAGCTTCCCTTGAGGAGACCGAGCACCAGCAGCTCACCGTCGGGGTAGGCCGCGGTGATCTCCTGGCCGAGCTCGCGGACCCGGCGCGCGATCGTCTCCTCGTCGAAGACGACCCGCTTGAGCTCACGCCCGCCCGTCTGCTTGAGGCTCGCCGTGCTTGGTAACATCTACCCGTACCGCCCGGGTTCCGGGCCGCGGGAGATCGTCCGCGCTCCGGCAGATGCCCGGGACCCACAAAATGGTTTCGCCGCGGGCGACGACCGGATAACCGGGCCGGTCGCCGCGCGGCACTCGCGCTTCCATCAACATGCGCCGCAGCGGCCGCCGCCCGATGCCGCCGAGGGGCACCAGCCGGTCGCCCGGTCGGGGCGGCCGCACTTCCCAGTTCGCTCCCACGATCCAGGTCGTCCAGTCCGCCCGGGGCAGCCGGGCCGGCGCGGGGTCGGGGGTCCAGGCCACGCGAAACTCGCCGAACACCGCACTGCCCCGCTCCCCGGTGGGGACGACCTCCACTGCGGCCTCGCGACCCGCGCGGGTGGCGCGCAGCCGATCGAACGCGACCTCCGCCATCCAGCCGTCCGCGAGCGACAGGCGCCGCCCGGATGGGCGGCGGGCCAACGCGACCAGCTGGCGCGCCCGCCGCACCCCCAGCACCAGGCCGGCACGCCGCGCCGCGGCCCGCAACAGGACCGCGGACAGGACGTCATCATAGCGGGCCAGCGCACCTCGGGCAACTTCGATCCGGTGCGGCTCGACTTGGAGTCCGAGATCGGGCAGGTGGTCGAGGACGCCGTCCCAGGCGCGACGCTCTCGCGCCGCCGCTCGCCCGGCGCGCAACACGTCATCGCCCGCGCGCGCCCCGAGTCGCTTGGCGACGAGCGGCAGAAGGGCGGTGCGCACCCAGCTGCGCAGGTGTCGCGGGTCGTGATTCGCCGGATCGTCGTGGACGGGGAGGCCGAGCTCGGCGACGTGCGCCACGAGCCGCGCTTTCGGGAAGGGGAGCAGCGGGCGCACCAGCCCACCGCGCCCGCGCGCGGGGATTCCGGCGAGGCCCGCCGGCGCGCTGCCCTTGAGCAGGCGGAGCAGAATCGTCTCCACCTGGTCGTCGCGGTGGTGCGCGGTCACGAGGTAGCGCGCGCCGTGACGTCGCTGGACCTCCCCGAGCCACCCGTAGCGCGCGCGGCGCGCGACGGTCTCCGTGGCACCAGGCCCGAGGCTCAGCTCGCCGACCTCGAACGGCAGCTCGTACCGCTCCGCCAGCTCTCCCACCGCCCGGGCGACCGTCCCGCTGTCCGGTCGAATGCCGTGATCGACGTGCGCCACGACCGGCGACAGGCCGAGCTCGGGGGCAAGAGCGTGAAGCAGGTCGAGCAGGGCAACGGAGTCGGCCCCCCCTGACACCGCCAGCAGCGCGACCCCGGGCTCCCCGAGGAGGCGGGTGCGGGCGAGGTGGTGGCGGAGGCGCGAGAGCAGCGACGTCATCCTATAGTATAAATGATTGGCCGAGCTGCTGACGGCGTCGCGCCTTGCCGGCCGCTCCGGCACAGCCGTAGATATGGGGCCATGCCAATCCTGCAGCCGGACCAGATCTACCAGCTACTGCGCAACTTGACCTCCCCGGTCGTGGCGATCACGTCCGAGCACGGGGGGAAACGCAACGGCATGATTGCCGACAGCGCGGTCCGCGCGTCGATCGTGCCTACCATCCCGCGCGTGTCGGTCTACATCCACAAGTTCAACTACAGCCACGACCTGATCTTCGAGACCGGCCGCTTCGCGCTCCACCTGTTGCGCGACGATCAGTTCGAGCTGATTCACCGCCTCGGCTTCGCGAGCGGGCGCACGCGCGACAAACTCGCCGACGTCCCGCATCGCCTCGGCACGCTGGGCGTGCCGGTGCTCGGCGACTGCTACGCGTCCTTTGAGTGCCGCGTGGTGAACGTGATGGATACGGGGAGCTCCACCTGCTTCCTGGGCGACGTGGTAGAGGTGGATCATGGCGCGGCCGGCCGCGCGGTGGGCAGCGTGATGACGGCCGCTCACTTCCGCGCGAACATGCCGGGGGAGTGGCGGGGCGAGTACGAAGCCCTGCTGCGCGCCGCGCAGGCGTATGCCGCGGAGCGCTCGCGCGACCTCCGGCCGGTCATCTGGAAAGGCCTTGCTCGATGACCTCGATGGTCTGACCCGCCTTGATGGGGCCGACCAGGCTCTGCCGTCGACCCGACGGCCAGCGCACGTCGATGGCGTCAGCGTGGTCGGCGTCCGCGAGACCGAAATAGAGCGGCAGGTCGCTTTGCGAGAGATAGCCCGACTTGCCGTCGAGCACTTTCAGGATCCGGCGCCCGTCGGGTAGCACGACGGTCACCTGCGCGCCGAGGCCCTCACGGTTCGAGCGCGTGCCGCGAAGTCGGACCTTGAGGAAGTGGACCGCGTGGCGTTGCGCCAGATCGCTGACCAGCACC
>QHUD01000008.1 GCA_003221085.1 Gemmatimonadota bacterium | reverse complement strand
CTCGAACGGGCGTACCGCCGCTTCGGCATCACGGTTTCGGACGACGAGATCATCCAGGCCGCCCGCAGCTCGCCGCCGCCCCAGATTCTGCAGCAGGTGCTCCAGGACCCGACCTTCCAGACGAATGGTCAGTTCGACATCACCAAGTGGCAGCGCTACATCTCGAGCGCCGGCTCGGAGTTCGCCTCTCAGGTCGAACAGCTGTACCGCGACTATTTGCCGCAGCGCAAGCTGGAAGACTACCTCACGGCAGACATCTACGTGTCCGAGGCAAAGTTGTGGCGCATCTGGCGCGACCAACACGAGTCGGTGACGGTAGCCCTGCTCGCCGTGCACCCGGAAGACGTACCGGACACGCTCGCCCCAATATCGGACGCGGAGCTCGCGCGCTACTACGCCGCGCACCAGGCCGACTTCAAGCGACCCGCGGCCGCCTGGCTCAGCTACGTCGCGCTGCCGCGCATCCCGAACGCCGCCGACAGCGCGGCAGCCGTGGCGCACGCCCGGGCCTTGCGGGCGGAGATCACGGGCGGGAAGGCCAAGTTCACTGAGGTGGCGAAACGAGAGTCCGCCGACTCGGGGACCGGCTCGCGGGGCGGGGATCTGGGGTGGGTGAAGCGCAACGGCTCCGGCTTCGTCGCGCCATTCGCCGCGGCCCTGCGGCGGCTCGCACCGGGCGTCACGAGCGAGCCCGTACTCACCGAGTTCGGGTACCACCTCATCCGGGTCGACTCTGTCAAGGGCGATTCCGTGCGCGTGCACCACATTCTGGTTCCGATCGCGCTGCACGGTGCGCATCTCGACGCCGTCGATGCGCGCACCGACACGCTGGATCGGCTGGCCGCGGACCAGACCGACGGCAGCCGCCTGGACAGCGCGGCCCATCGGCTCGCGCTTCCGCTCGCCCGCGCGCCGAAACTCGTGGATGGCGTCATCGACGCGCCCCGGGCGAGCTACGTGTTCCGCCTCGATTCCCTCGAGGCGGCCGGGGTGCCGCCACTCGCGAGCGTCCGTGACCGGGTCCTCGCCGCCGCGCGCTACGAGAAGAAAAAGGTCGTGGCGCGCGACCGGGCGGACCAGGCGGCGTCCGCGCTGCGCGACGCCGCTGATCTCCTCTCGGCCGGCCGGGCGCGGGGATATCGGGTCGAGAAGCTGGGTCCGTTTACACGCGTCACCGCGCCCGCGCAGTTCGCGCGCAATCAACTCGTGCTGGGGGCGGCATTCGGGCTGCGCCCGGGCGAGCGCAGCGGTGTGATCGCGGACGAGACGGGATGGTTCGTGCTGCAGGGCCTGGCCCGTGCCGGCGCGGACTCTGCCGCGTGGGTGAAGCAGCGCGATACGCAGCGCGAGGCGCTGCTCCGGCCCGTCGAGCAGGCGCGGCTCCAGCAGTTCATCGCCGCACTGCGCGCCGACGCCAAGATCGTCGACCGCCGCAACGAGATCTTCCGACCGGCGGCGGCCAGCGAGAGTTAGTCGCTCAGGCGCTTCGGGTCGCCGGACGACAGGGGGCTCGACGTCGAGGCGGGCGGCTGGACGCCGCGCGGTGGCGCGGTGGGCGGGTCGTCGCTCGTGGCGTCCTTGAGGCTGCGCTTGAACTCCTTGATCCCCTGCCCCAACGAGGATCCGATCTCCGGAATCCGCTTCGCGCCGAAGACCAGCACGAGCACGAGCAGCAGGATCAGGATGTGGCTGAACGACAGGTCCCCGAACATAACGCGCCTCGCTTCAGAAGATCGACCGGGCGACGTAGTAGGCAATCGCCACTCCCACCAGCGCGAGCAGGGACACATCGAGTCCGAGCGGCCCGAGAGTGATCGACACCACCAGCAGGTCCATGTGGACCGGCCCGAGCGTGGGGGTCACTGACCAGGTGAAGATCTCTTTCGCCGGCCCCTGCGGCAGGAAGCGCCGCAGCAGCGAGTGGACGAAGCCGCCCAGCACGAAGCCGGTGGCCAACACGCCGAAGTAAAATAGCGGCCTCCGCGGGCCTTGCGCCACGGGCTAGCTGCGCCGCTCCACGGCGTACGCGATGCTGTCGCGCAGGGCCTCCCGCGCGGGGGACGGGGGGAGAATGTCCAGCTCCGCCTCGGCTTGCTGCGCCAGCTCGAGCGCGCGGCGCCGGGCGTAGTCCAGGCCGCCGGCCACGGCCACGCAGCGGACCACCTGCGCGACCAGCGCGTCCGCCGGCTCCGGCGCCGCCATCAGCTCGCTCACCAGCCGGCGGTCGGCCGGCGGCATGGCGCCCAGCGCCGCAATCAGCGGCAGCGTCACTTTATGCTCTCGCAGGTCGAGTCCCGACGGCTTGCCGGTCACGGCTTCCGCCTCGGTATAGTCGAGCAGGTCGTCGGCGATCTGGAACGCCATACCAAGCTGCATGCCGAAGCGCGCCAGCGCCTCACGATACGCGGCCGGCCCCTGAAGCGCGCCGACCTCGCAGGCCCCGGACAGGAGCGAGGCCGTCTTCGCGCGGATCAGCTGGTCGTATTGCTCCTCACTGTAGGCGAGCTTGTCGTGCGCTTCGAGTTGCCGCATCTCACCGATCGTCATTTCGTTCGTCACCCGGGCGAACACGCGCAACGGCTCGCGATCGTCGAGGCGGACCAGCTCGATGATCGCCCGCGAGTACAAGTAGTCGCCCATGATCACGGCGACCTGGTGGGAGAAGAGCGCGTTGAGCGTCGGCATGCCACGCCGCAGCACGGAGTGGTCGACGGAGTCGTCGTGCACCAGGGTCGCGAGGTGAATCAGCTCGACCACCGCGGCGAGCGTCACCGCCCGCGCGTCCTGGGCGCCGGCCGCCTGGCTCGAGAGCAGCAGCAGCGTGGGCCGAAACAGCTTTCCCTTCATGCGCACCAGGTGCTCGTTCACGTCGGCGATGATCGGAAAGTCGGCCGCGATGACGCGCCGCAGCTCGTCGACGACGCGCTCGAGCTCCCCGGCCACCGGCCGTTGCAGGTCTCGCAGTGCGATCGGAACGACCTGCTGGCTCACGTTACTTCGCCTTGGCGAGCGCTTTGGAGCGCTCACCCACGTCGCGGAATCGGATGTCGACGGCGAACACCCGGCCGTACAGCTCGCGCGCCTCGACCCGCTTGCCCAGCTCCTCGAGCGCGCGGCCCAACCAGTACAGGATGCCCAGTCGCTCCTGGTCCCCGGAGGCCGGCAGCTCGAGCGCGCGCCGCAGGATCGACTCCGCCACGACGTAGGCACCCTTGTCGATGAAGCACACGCCGAGCGCCTCCGAGCTCCGCAGCTTTCCGTCAGGGGACCGGAGCGCTTTTTGCAGCTCGGCAATCGCCTCGTCCAACAGCCCCATCTCCTTGAACGCCACGCCCAAGTCGTAGTGCGACTGGAAGTCGCCCTCGTCGATGTTTTCGTCGATCCCCTGCTTGAAGCGCGCGAGCATCTCCTGAAAGTCCCGCTCCTCGTCCCCGGTCGGCTCTTCGTCCGCGACCTTCATGCGCGTATCGCGCGCGGGCAGGTCATCTTCAAGAATCATCGCGCTCAGGTCCACGAAGTCTCCCGCCTCCGCCGCTTCGTCCCGCACCTTCATCTTCGCGTCCCGTGCAGGGGTCCGGCCTTCCGTGTCCCGGACCTTCGCTTTCGGCTTCGCCGGCGGCTCCGGCGGCGGCGTGGCCACCGGGGCGAGCATCGCGAGCGCCGCCTTGGCGCGCTCGTTGGTGGGATCGTGCTCGGCAACCCGCTTGTACACGGCGCGCGCCTTGTCGGGAAGGTCGCTGCGCAGCAGCGTGTCGGCCAGCCCGAGGTACGCGTCGATCAGCTTCGCCTTGTCTCCCGACTTGAACGCGAACTCCACCTGCTTCTGCCGGTGCCGCACGCTGTTGGGATCGAGCCGCAGGATCTCGTCCACCAGATCCTGCGCCTGCGGCAGGTTGCCACGGGTCTCGAAACCGGTCGTCGCCAGGTCGAGCTCCTCGACACCCCGCTCCCGCTCGTCTGCTTCGATCAGCGCCTCACCCAGCGCCTGGTGCGCTTCGGGATCGTCCGGATCGTCGGCAACCCGCCCTTCGAGCTCCTCGATGGACGGCGTCGCCGGCGCCGCGTCGGTCTCGGCGAACACGAGCGATCCGGAATCATCCCCCTGGATCACCCCGCCGTCCAGGCTCAAGTCGATCGCCCCCGAGCGCCGTCCGCCTCTCCCCGAGGCCGTGGACGTGTCGCCCCGCACGCGGGGGTCCTCGATCGCCAGCGGTTGATCGTCGACGTCGTGTCCCTGGTCGGTCGCCCCAGTGTCAAAATCCGGCTCGAGCTCGAGCGGCGGGACTTCCACCATGCCCTTGCGAGGGGGTGGGCCCGGTCGCTTCGGGACGACGGGCTTGACCTTGGGCGGTTCGGGCGCCTTGGGCTCTGGTGCCTTGGGACTCGCCCCTCCCACCCGAGGCGGTGCCCCGACGCCGGGCCGCTTGGGAACGACCGGGGCCACGGGCGGCGGCGCGATCACCTTGGGCGCCTCGATCTCGATATCCGTTTCCAGCAATGGCTCGAGCTCCAGCGCCGCCTCGGGCACGCTCTGTGCCTCGGCCAAGGTGGGCTCGAACTCCGCCGGAGGTGGGATGTCCTCCGGGGAGATTTCGTCCCGCAGCGACGGCGCCTCTGGCGCGTCCAGCTGGATGTCGCCGAATTCCGCAACCGTGGTCTCGAACCCCTCGAGCTTGTCTCCCAGCGTCGTGGGCTCGAGCCCCTCGACGAGACTAGTGGACTCGATCTCAAGCGACGTATCGGGCTCGGCCACCACCTCCTCGAGCAGGCTCTCCGCCACCGGCTCCGGCTCGAGCGCGGGCTCCGGCTCGGGCGCCGGCTTTGGGGGGAGCGGGCGGGCGGGCGGGGCGGGAGCGGCGGCACCGCCCTTCACGGGGGCCGCCCTCGTGACCGGCGGGGCATCCACGTCGAGGAACACCAGGCTCGACGATTTGCGTTTGCCCGACTTCGCCGGGTCGTCTTGCGGCGGCGCCTTGGGAGCCGTCGGCGCGCCCGCGCCGCCGGCCGGTCGACGCTCCGGATCGCCGTACATGCGCAGGTGCTCCTCCAGCGTCTCGCGCAGGTGGGCACTCTCCACCGAGATGTCGGCCAACTCCTTCAAGGCGGCGAAGGCATGCTGGATCTTCCCGACCTTGTGCATCCGCTCGGCGTACTCGACAAAGTTCTGCTTGGCCTCGGCCATGAAGCCTTTGGAGGCATACAGCTTCGCGAGCTTGAGGTAGGTGGTCTGCCGACCGGGCGCGTTGCGCAGCACCTTGTTGCACATCGCGATGGCATTGTTATGGAAGCCGAGCTCGGCGTACTTGTCGACGGCCTGGTCGTAATAGTCGGCCGCCTGGGCAGGCTCCCTCAATTTGAGATAGAGGTCGCCGATGCGATTGAAAATCGCCAGATCGGGGTTCGAGTCGGGATCGTTTTCCTGTCCCTTGAGGATTTCGACCCAGGCGTCGATAGCCCCTTTGGGGTCCTTCCCCTCGAGGCTGCGAGCCTTCTCTTTCTGTTTCTCAAGCTTTGACATGGAGCCCTAAAGATACGGGCCCCCCGGGGAGCGGACAAGCGGAACCTCCTGTCCAGACGGCGGTTACGAGCTGTTCTCCCATCCAGTACGCGACTTCCCGCCAGTCGGACACGCCCCAAGACACCAGGTCCGCACGAAATCCCGGCGCGATCTGGCCGCGGTCGGCGGCCAGGCCGAGCGCCGCCGCAGCGTTGACCGTGACCGCGCTCACCACCTCCGTATAGCGCAACCCCAGCTGTGACACGCCGAGCGCCATGACGAGGGGCAGACCGACGGTCGGCGACGAACCCGGGTTGAAATCACTCGCGAGCGCGATCGCCGCTCCCGCTTCCACCAGACGCCGCGCCGGCGCCTGCGTGCGCTTCCCGAGGAAGAGCATCGTGGCGGGCAAGAGGACGGCGACCGTGTCGCTCGCCGCGAGCGCCCGGATCCCCGCGTCGGAGACCGCGCCGAGGTGATCGGCCGAGAGAGCGCCGAGGGCTACCGCCAGCTCGGCGCCCCCCGACCCCTCCAGCTCGTCGGCGTGCAGCTTCAGCGCCAGCCCGTGTCGCTGGGCAGCGGTGAGAATCGTGCGCGTCTCGGCAACATCGAACACGCCGGGCTCGCAGAACACATCGCATGCCGCCGCCAGATGCTCACGCGCCACGGCGGGAATCATCTCATCGCACACCAGGCGGACGTAGTCGGGGCGGTGATCGCGGAACTCGGGCGGGACTTCGTGCGCGCCCAGGAAGGTGGGCACCAGGGCAGCTCGCTCGGCGGCCGCCGTCTGGCGGATGGCGCGGAGCTGCTTGAGCTCGTTCGCAGCGTCCAGCCCATAGCCCGACTTGACTTCGATCGTCGTGCTGCCGTGGGCGAGCAACGCCCGCACGCGCGTCTGCATGAGGGCCGCGAGATCGCTCTCACTCCGCGCCCGCACGTCGCGCACCGACTGGAGGATCCCTCCGCCCCGGGCGGCCACGGTCTTGTAGTCCTCGCCCAGCGCCCGGCGCTCGTGATCGTCGAGCCGGGGCGCCCCGAACACCGCGTGCGTGTGGCAGTCGACGAAGCCCGGGAACAGGACGCCCGCCACCTCCACCACCTCCCCGCCCCGTTGCACGTCACCCGACGCACGTCGCAGGTCCTTGTACGGACCGACTGCCGCAATCCGCCGGCAGGTGACCACCTGCCGCGCTCCCACGAGGAGCGTACTCAGCCGCCTGCCTCGCGCATCGGGAGGCGAATGCCGTGGCGGCGGGCGGCGTCGATCGCTTCGGGGTAGCCGGCGTCGGCATGCCGCGCCACGCCGATGCCCGGATCGTTGGTCAGCACGCGCTCGAGCCGCCGCCCCGCCGCCGGCGATCCATCAGCCACGCTCACTTGTCCCGCGTGCAGCGAGTTTCCGATGCCCACGCCGCCCCCGTGATGGAACGCCACCCACGCGGCGCCCGACGCCGTGTTGAGCAGGGCGTTGAGGATCGCCCAGTCGGCGATCGCGTCCGAGCCGTCTTTCATCGCCTCCGTCTCGCGGAACGGCGACGCGACGGAGCCAGTGTCCAGGTGGTCGCGTCCGATGACCACGGGCGCGCTGATCTCGCCCCGCTTCACGAGATCGTTGAGCGCGCAGCCGAATTGCGCCCGCTCCCCTTGGCCCAGCCAACAGATCCGGGCGGGCAGCCCCTGGAACGCCACCCGCTCCTGCGCCAGGCGGATCCAGCGCCGTACGTGCTCGTGCTCGGGGAAGAGGTCGAGCACCAGGCGGTCGGTCCGGTGCAGATCGGCGGCGTCGCCCGAGAGCGCCACCCATCGGAACGGCCCCTTGCCCTCGCAAAACAGCGGCCGGATGTACTCGGGAACGAACCCCGGAATCTCGAACGCGTCGGTCACCCCCGCGTCCCGCGCCTGCGTGCGAATGTTGTTGCCGTAATCGAAGGTGACCGCTCCGCGACGCTTGAGCGCGAGCATGGCCTCGACGTGCGCGGCGATGCTCGCCACCGAGCGCTGGACGTACTCCGCCGGCGCGCTCCGCCGCAGCGCCGCCGCCCGCTCCACGCTGAGCCCCGCGGGGATGTACCCGTTCAGCGGATCGTGCGCCGACGTCTGGTCCGTCAGCGCGTCGGGGACGAACCCCCGGCGCGCGAGCTCCGGCAGCACTTCGGCGCAGTTGCCGATCAGGCCCACGGAGACCGGCCGCACCGTGCGCTTCGCCTCCGCGCACCACGCCACGGCCTCGTCCAACGACGCGGTGGACCGATCGAGGTAGCGGGTCTCGATCCGGCGTTGCACGCGCGCCGGGTCGACCTCCACCGCGAGGCACACGCCCTCGTTCATCGTTGCCGCCAGTGGTTGCGCGCCGCCCATCCCGCCCAGGCCTCCGGTCACGACGATGCGCCCGCGCAGGGACCCCCCGAAATGCCGTCGCGCCACGGCGCCGAAGGTCTCGTAGGTGCCCTGGAGGATCCCTTGCGTCCCGATGTAGATCCACGACCCGGCGGTCATCTGGCCATACATGATCAGGCCCTGGCGCTCGAGCTCGTGAAACACGTCCCACGTGGCCCAGCGCCCGACCAGATTCGCATTCGCGATGAGCACCCGCGGAGCCTCGGGGTGGGTCGTGAAGACGCCGACCGGTTTTCCCGACTGCACCAACAACGTCTCGTCGTCAGCGAGCGTCAGCAGCGTGCGGCAGATGGCGTCGAACGCGGGCCAGTCGCGCGCCGCCTTCCCGGTGCCTCCGTACACCACCAGGTCCTGGGGTCGCTCCGCCACTTCCGGATCGAGATTGTTCATCAGCATCCGGAGCGCCGCCTCCTGGATCCACCCTTTGCAGGTGCGCGCAGGACCCCTGGGAGCTCTCACGGTTCGCGGTCCGGTCATACGACCGCTCCATGAGTGCGGAGTGCGGAGTGCTGAATGCGGAGTTGAATGGCGGCCGTCCAAGCGCGTGACCTCGTCCTGCTATTCCGCACTCCGCACTCCACATTCCGCACGGTCACTGCCCCTCGGGGTCGAATGCCCCAGCCCGCACGCCGCCCGCGATCTGCTCGATGTCGTCGGTGAGCGGCCGATCGCCGTCCAGCGCGGCGGCCACCGCCCGCACGGCGGCGTACGTGCGCCCCACTCCCTGGCCCGGCTTGAGCGGCTTCAGGAATTCGAGCCCCTGAGCGCCCGCGAGCAGCTCGACCGCGACGATCCGTGCCGCGTTCCCAAGGATCCGCTCCGCCTTCCACGCGGCGGTCATGCCCATCGGGACGATGTCCTCCTGGTTGCCCTCGGTGGGCACGGACTGTACGCTCGCCGGCGTCGCGAGCACCCGGCATTCCGCGACCAGCGCGGCGGCCGCGATCTGGGGCGTCATGAATCCGGACTCGACGCCCGGATCCCGCGCCAGGAACGGCGGCAGCCCTGACGACAGATCCGGGTTGACGATGCGCTCGATCCGCCGTTCGGCGAGACCCGCGAGCGTGGCGAGCGCGATACCGATCACGTCGAGCGCGAGGGCGATGGGCTGCCCGTGAAAGTTGCCGCCGGAGAGTACGTCGTCGTCGAACACGAGCGGGTTGTCGGTCGCCGCGTTCAGCTCGGTTGTGACCAGTCGCTCGGCGAACGCCAGCCCTTCGCCCACCGCGCCCAGCACCTGGGGTGTGCAGCGCAGGGAGTAGGCATCCTGCACGCGCGGGTCGTTCTCCCGGTGCGATTCCCGAATTTCCGAGGCGTCGAGCAACCCGCGCAGCAATGCCGCCGAGCGCTGCTGGAGCGGGTGAGGGCGAGCGGCGTGGATCCGCGCGTCGAACGGCTCGGGAGTGCCGCGCACCGCCTCGAGGCTCATCGCCGCCGCCGCGTGCGCGGTGCGCCACAACACCCAGGCATCGTGCACGAGCAGCGCCGCCATCCCCGTTTGCGCCTGCGTCCCATTGACGAACGCCAACCCCTCTTTGGCCTCGAGGGTGATGGGTCGCAGGCGATTGGCCCGGAGCGCGGTGCCGTCCGCGCCCTCGCCGATCATCGCCAGCGCCAGGTGCGCGAGCGGCGCGAGATCGCCCGAGGCCCCGACGCTCCCCTGCGACGGCACGCGCGGATGGACGCGGGCATTCAGCATTGCGACGATCAGTTCGGGGACCGCCGGTCGGACCCCGCTCGTCCCGCGCACCAGCACATTGGCACGCAACAGCATCATCGCCCGCACGGCGTCCGCGGGCAGTGGGTCACCCACGCCCGAGGCGTGGCTGCGGATGAGATTCAGCTGCAGCGCCCGCGTCTGCTCCGGCTTGATCCGCACGTGGGCGAGCTTCCCGAAGCCGGTGTTGACGCCGTAGATCGTGTCGCCCCGCGCCGCCGCGGCCTCGACGGTGCGGCGCGAGGCCGTCACGGCCCCGAGCGAATGCGGGGCGATGGCAACGGGTACGCCGTGGCGGGCGACGGCGACGACGTCCGCAATGGACAGGGAAAAACCGTCCAGAGTGACCGTGGCTGGCATGCGGAGAGGAAGCTACTGCCCTGAGATACGAGACGCCAAGTCATGAAGGGCGTCATGGGGAACCGTCACGAGAAAGCGTCACGAGAGAGCGCCACGAGAGAGCGTCACGCAACAACGCCTTTCCGTGACGCTCTCTCGAGACGCCTTTTCCGTGACGTCTTTCGTGACGCAGCGTCTACCTCGCCGCTACCGCCCGCCCACTCAGCGTTGGCCGCTTCGGTGGTACGAGCTCCGGGTTCCCCGGATCCGTCTGCACGCTCCAGTCGAAGATCACGTACTGACGGCTGACCGCGGTGACGCGCAGCGCGCCGTAGTGATAGGCACCACCCTCGTTGCGCTGGAACACGTAGCCGTAACCGGGCACGGCCTGGATCATCGCGCGCCCATAGCCGGTTGCGGGCGCAAAGTCGATGGAGGTAAGATCGGCCACCGGCGAGGTCTGATACAGCTGCATGGAGTCGCCGGCGAATTCCGGCACCAGCCAGAGGGTCGAGTCGCTCGGCTGGACGTACACCCAGAAATCGATCGTGGTGCTATTGCCATCCTGCACCAGGCCCAGCTCGCCCGGGTCGCCGTAACCGTTGGCGTTGATGTCCTGCCAGAACCGGAACCCCGATTGCGGCGTGTTCACGCCGAACGCCCACACCAGCACGTTGCGCGCGTCCGGCCGCGGCGTGTCCTGCCACCGCGGCGACCAATCGCTCTCTAATCCGTCGGTGCTGATGGCCGACGTGGCAAAACAGCGAGGCACGCCGTTCGGCAGCTGCGCCGCGAGGAACTCGTGCGCCACCGTCGTGCCCTCGAGCGCCCAGTTGGTGCCGCACAGCCCATGGTCGAGGTCGTAGCTCGCACCGTACACACGGTAAATGGAAAAGCGACTCGGGTCGGACAGGTACGCATTATCCGCCCAATCGAGGTGAATCGCGCTGTCGAGCGAGATCGAGCTGAGGCTCGCCGGGGCCGGGAGCGGGCTCCCCGAGCTGGGGGCGGTGTTGTTCTGGCACGCGACGGCGACGAGGCCGGCCACGACCAGGAGATAGCGCAGCGAGAGCCGCATGGCATCCTCAAGGCTTCGGGTCGGCACGCCAGAAAGCACGCGCCGTGCCGAAAGGTAAATCGCGGGCGGCGCGACAGTTGGAAGACTCGGCCGGGCCGCCGGTGTCATCTGGAGGGGACGACTAGCCCCGTTCCACCTTGTCGGAACCGAACGGGGAGGAACGGCTGCGCACGAGCAGGTGGAACGGGCTAGCGGGCGAACGACTGCTGCTCGTAGTCGAACTTGATATCGGGCTGATCGAGCAGGGCGACGTAGAAGCTGAAAGCGAAGTTGCCATTCGGGGCCTTCAAGAACGAGAAGCTCGCGTGCCAGCGGTGCAGGTCGCGCTCCAGGCGGATCGTGTGGGAGCCGAACTGGCGCGTGTCGAAGTTGTAGTTCGAGTCCCAGGTGGCCGACCAATGCGGCGTGGGCTGGAAGGCGAGGTTGAATCCCAGCTGTTGGCTCCCGGTGCTGCCGCCGATCGATGTCACGTTCGCCTGAGGGCGGGTCCGTGTTTGGGAGTAGTTGAGCGAAAGGTTGAACCCCCTGCCCCCCCCACCGATGGGCAACGCCCCCGGCCCTGCAAAACCCGTCCGACCGAACCCGCCCTGTGGGCCACCGGGCGGGCTCTCGGGCCCGGGCGGCGCGGCCGGAGGCTCGCTCGCGCCGGGGTGTCCCCCGAGACCGAACAGGGCGGCGATGCCGCGGATGGTCGCGGGCGTGAGGGCGAACCCGGCCGAGACGTTCGTCAGAAATGGATCGAACTTGGCGGTGTCGGTGCCGACCTGACCCCTCCACAAGTCGTGCGTCACGCTGAGCCGGAAGCCCGGCAGCAGCTCGGACGCGAACGTGTTGTTGATCGAGGACGTCTGCCAGCCCGTGTGACCGGGCTGCTTCGCCTGCTCGAAGTTGTAGGACAGCGGGCTCGTATTGATGCTCAGGAGCCGGATCTTGCGCGCCGCCCGCTGAGTCGTGTCGCCCGGCTGGGGCTTCAGCTTGGCCTCGAAGTTCTGTGACAGGCCGAGGCTGATCGTTTGCTGGGGATCGCTGCGCGCGGTGAAGGTGCGGCGCGTCGGATCGACCGCATAGGCGAAGGCCGAGTCGACGGTGGACCCCGGGGCGTAGGCGTAGCTGATCAGCGGCGAGATCGCATGACGAATCCGGGCAATGGGCCCGATGCCCGGGAAGAAGCCGAAGAAGGTGGGACTCAGACCGGCGCTGAACTGAAGCCGCTTGCCCTGCCGCAGGAACCGGCCGTTCGTGAACTGATTGCGGATCATATACGGCCCCGCCGACGTCTGGTTCACGATCGCGATGCCGGGCTGGACCTTCCAGGTTCCCGTGAAGAACGAGGGCAGGTTGATCCCGGTCTGCCAGTTGACGGCCGTGCTGAACGTCTGGTCGAACAGCACCCGGCGGCGCCCACCCGGGACCGTCGAATCCGGAATGTCGAACTCCTGCCGGGCATTGCTGATATTGTCCGTCACGTCGAGGGTGTTCGACCAGTTCCAGGGCCCGATGCGAAGCGGCGTCTGCAACCCCAGGGTCGAGACCCGGTTATCGGCGAACACCGTGTCCAAGACACCGCCGGGGAGGATTACCGGCGCCTGGATCTGGTGGAAGGTCTGCTGATTGGTGAACGAAAACCCCGGCGACCAGGTGATCGACGGCGAGAGGTTGATCGGGGACGGCGCGAGGCTGACCGTCGGGATGGTCTGCGTTACCAGGCCGCTCCCGACCTCCTGCCGCCGGTCACCGCCGACACTGAGCGTCCCCCAGTCGAACTGCTTCGTGAAGGTCGCCTGCGAGCCGAGGCTCGCGGTCGCGAGGTACGGATTCACCGTGTTGGTCTGAATGATCCGGGTGCTGGTCGCGTAATCGATGCGCGCGCTGAACCGTGTGCGCGAGGAAAAGCGCTGCTGGTGGTCCCAGCCGAGACGGATGGAGGAGCCCGGTGTGTCGAGCTGGCCGTATCGCTCGAACGAGATGCTGCCGTCGATGAACCGGTCGAGCCACTTGTAGCTGCTCCTGGCTCGGAGGGACAGGTAGCGCGCGGCGTACCAGTCCGCCGAGATCAGGAAATCGACGTAGTCATTGATGGCCAGGTAGTACCCGACGTTCAGCACGTGACGCTGGTAGCTGCGGACGGGGCGGACGATGTCGTTCAGTCCGAAGCGCGGCACCAGGATGCCGCTGCGCCGCCCCTTGCGGACGTCCTGGAAGATGAACGGCAGCCACATGATCGGGACGTCGTGGATGTAGAGCACGGCCGGGCGTGCCACCATCACGTTCTTGTTCAGCCACTTCATTTCGCCGGTGGAGAAGTGGTAGTCGGGAACGGGGTTCTCGTCCGAGGTGACCTCGCTTCTCGACCCGTACAGGCGCGTGGAGCCCGAGTCGACCGCGAGGTCGCCGCGCACGTACCAGCGGGCGGCGCCCTGCTGGAAGTCCGTGAGCGCGTTGTGGACGGTGCCACGCTTGAGGCACGTATCGTATCGCATCCCTTCCCCCACCATGACCGTCGCCTGATCGAACAAGCGGGGATCACCGATCGCATCGAGTCGACAGCTCCGCTGGTGGTAGCGGATCGAGTCCGCCTCGACCTTCGTCCCTTCCCGCTCCACGTACGCCTCGCCGCGGAGATGAATGGTCTCGGTATCGCCCCCCTGGACGATCAGGGTGTCCGCCATGTACTGCGTGACGCGGTATCCCCGCAGCTTGAGGAGCGAATCGATCACCGCGTCGGACGCTGGAAAGCTCCGGGTCGGGCCGGTCGGCAGGCCGAGCCTGCGCGCGGTCGCGGTGTCGAGGCGGCCCTGCGCGGCGGAGTCCGCCGCGGTACGCAGCGTGGTGTCAGGCCGGACGGGGGACGGAGCGAGCGGGGGCCGCCGCGGGGTCTGGGCGTCGAGTGAGCCGGCGGCGACGAGCAGCAGGGCCACGAGTCCCGCGGCGCTCGCCGTCCCCGATCGCACGCGGCGCGCGCGGCGCTTTTCGACCACCCACGCGCACCAGATCCCGATCTCGTAGAGGAGCCACAGCGGCACCATCATCAACACCATCGAGACGGCGTCGGGCGGCGCGAGCAGGGCGGACGCCACCGCCGAGATCACGATCGCGTAGCGTCGGTTGCGGGCCAGAAACTGCGGCGTGACGAGTCCGAGCGCGGCCAGGATCACGATCACGAGCGGCAGCTCGGTCACGAGGCCGAACGCGATAATCAGCTGCGCCGCGAACGCGAAGTATTTGTCCGCCGTGATCAGGGGGTCGAACACCCCCTGCTGGAAGCTCAAGAGCACGGCCAACGCTCGCGGCAGGACCCAGAAGTACGCGGCGGCGGCCCCCGCCAGGAACAGGAGCGCGCCGGCGGTCAGCGCCGGCACAATGAGTCGCCGCTCCCGGGGGTAGAGTGCCGGCACCAGGAACGCCCACACCTGGTAGCCCACCACGGGGGACGCGAGGACCAGCCCCAGAACGAACGCGAACTTGAGGGTGATGAAAAACGGCTCCGTGGGACCGGTGACGCGCAGCTTGCCGCCGGGGATCAGGGGCGCGATCGGTCGGATGAGGAGACCGATGACGTCCACATGCTCGACGATGATCCAGCCCGCCAGCGTACCGACCACGATGGCGAGCAGGCTGTAGAGGATACGCCAGCGGAGCTCCTCGACGTGGTCGAGGAACGGCATCTCGGCCCGGTTGTCATGAGTGTCCGACACGCCGGCTCCCCCCACCCCTTCCCCTGCGCCTGGAGCGGCTACCGCCCCAGGCGTTGGAGTTTGTCGTGCGCGAGGTTGGCCTCGGGAGAGCGGGGATAGGTGGCGATTACCCGGGCGTAGTACGTCCGGGCGGCGGCCTTGTCGCCCCGCTGCTCGGCGAGGAAGCCCAGCTTGTAGAGCGCCGCCGGTGCGCGCGGCGACGTCGGGTAGGTCTTCACGACCTGCTGATACACCGCCGCGGCCGAATCCGCGTTCTCTCCGGCAAACGACTCACCGATGAAGTAGAGGGCGTCGGGCGCTCGCTCGCTGGTGGGGAACAGCCGGAGGAATTCCCGAAAGGCCTGTCGGGCCGTCGCGTAGCGGCTCGCCCGGTACTGCTGATACGCGAGGTCGTACATTTGCTCCGGCCCCGGCCCCGCTGGATTTCCCGACGGCCCGACCGGCGCTCCTCGGGTGGTATCGAGGACCGGCACCGGCTGCCGGGCCTGCTCTTCCAACCGCCCGCGCAACTCGGTCAGCCGCTGCTGGCTCTGGCCGGTCAGCTCCTGCACGCTCACGAGCTGCTGCTGTACCGCGAGCAGATCGGTCTTGACGTCGCCGCGCAGCTGTACCAGGTACGCTTGCTGCGCCGCGAGCTTCTCCTGCACCGTACGGAGCAACCCGCGCACCGTGTCGATTTCAGCGGCGCGCACGCTGTCCGCACGGGCGCGCTCGACCCGCAGGGCCTCGACCTGGAGCTCGACCCGCCGGACGTCGCCTTTCAGTGCGCATCCGGCGGTGAGCCCCAGGGCGAGCAGCAATAGCTGGCGGTGTTTCAACCGTCGATCCGGATTACGGCTGCTTCAGGTTCTCGCCGCCGGAGAGGATCTCGAACTCGTCCCGGCGATTCTGCGCCCACGCTTCCTCGTCATGTCCCTGGGCGAGCGGCCGCTCCTCGCCATAGGACACGGTCTCGATGCGGCTTCCATCGATGCCGTGAGTGACGACGTATTGCTTGGCCGCGGTCGCGCGCCGGTTACCGAGCGCCAGGTTGTATTCGTCGGATCCCCGCTCGTCGCAGTGGCCACTGATGCGAATGCGCAGGCCTGAGTTGGCCTGAAGGATCGCCACCTTCTGATCCAGGACCGCGGCGTCGCCGGACCGGATGAGGGCCTTGTCGTACTCGAAGTGGATCATCGTCGCGAGGAGGGTGCGGACCGCCTCCGTGGACTTTCCGAGCGCGGCGAGCGAGTCGGCAATCCGCCGCTGGCGCTCCCGCTCGGCCTCCTCGCGCTCCCGGGCCTCGCGTTCCGCCCGCGCGATGGAGTCCGCGCGCAACCGCTCGATCTCCGCGAGCGAGTCGTTGTTCGCGACTTGCGGCGCGGCCGTCGTCTCCGGCTTCTTGCCGCCGCAGGCGGCCATGGCCGCCACGGCGAGACCGCTCAGCAGGAGCAAGGGTAGGCGTTTCATCGGTTCAAGTCCTCTCAGATTTCAAGGGGTCGACGATGCGGTCTCCGGCAGCCGCGGAGACCAGGCCGGCAGCCGCGCGCCGCTCTTTTGCAGCAGCGGGCGGATGCGGCCGGTTTCTACATCGATGATCCAGAGCTGCCGATACCCCGAACGATCCGACACGAACGCCATATGACGACTGTCGGGTGCCCAGGTTGGATCTTCGTTCCGCCCGACCGAGGTGAGCTGCCGCACCGCGCGCGTCCGCACGTCGAGGACGAACACCTGCAGGGTGCCGCCCACATCGCGGTGGAAGGCCACCGCCTGGCCGTCGGGCGACCACTCCGGCGCGTTGGACGAACCGGTGGCACCGTAGTCGAACGGCGCGAAGAGCTGCGGGTCCGTCCCGTCCGCCGCCATCACGTAGATCTGCGGCAGCCCGGCTCGCGTCGACACGAACGCGATCCGCTGGCCGTCGGGACTGTAGGTCGGTGACAAGTTGTCGTAAAAGCGCCCCACGGTCAAGCGCTGTAAGCAGCAGCCCTCCTTGAAGTTCACCGTGTACAGGTCGGTGCCCTCCTCCGTGGCGCGGCTGAACGCGAGCGTCTTGCCGTCCGGCGAGAAGGCCGGCGTGAAGTCGAGCGCCTGTCCGGTCGTAGCGACGGGCGCGCGCTTGCCGCTCACCACCTCCTGAACGAACAGCCGCCCGTGGCCCTGCCAGAATTCCATGTAGGCGAAGCGGCGCCCGTCCCCCGCCCACGCCGGCGACATCGCCTGGTGATCGCTCGAGGATAC
>QHUD01000253.1 GCA_003221085.1 Gemmatimonadota bacterium | reverse complement strand
CCTTTCGGGTTCTCGATCCCGACGTAGGCCTCGCCGACCGGCGCCTTGACGCCTTCCATGACCTGCATGAAATGGTAGATCATCGCCTCCATGTCGTTCATGGCGCGGGACTTGGGCGGCAGGATCACACGCGGGTCGGCGACGTTAACCGGGCCGTCGGGGAGGCGCACCAGCGCCTGCTGCAGGATGCGGTTCGACTGGGAGCACTCCTCGAGGCGCACGAGGTAGCGGTCGTACACGTCGCCGTGCTCGCCTACCACTACGTCAAAGTCGTAGGTCTCGTACCCGAGGTACGGGTTGTCCTTGCGGACGTCGTACGGGACGCCCGAGGCGCGCAGCATGGGGCCCGAGAGCGAATGGTTGATCGCCTCCGCCGCGGTAAGCGCGCCCACGCCCTGCGTGCGGCCGACCCACACCGCGTTCCGCGTCAGCACGCGATCGATCTCGCTCAACGTCCGCGGAAAGGTCTGGGTGAATTCACGGAGCCCGGCGACGAAATCATCGGGGATGTCGGCCATCATGCCGCCCACCCGCGTCACGCTGGTGGTGAGTCGGGCGCCGGTCCACATCTCCTGGAGGTTGTAGATCCGCTCGCGCTCCTGGAACGCCCAGAGAAACGGCGTGAACGCACCGAGGTCGATCGACGTGGTGCCGAGCCAAACCATGTGCGAGATGATCCGGCTCATCTCGCACGCGATCACCCGCAGCACCGTGCAGCGCGGCGTGATCTCGATACCCATCAGCTTTTCGGCCGCGAGTGCGAAGCCGACGTTGTTCGCCATCGGCGACAGGTAATCGGTGCGGTCGGTGAGCGGAATGATCTGGTTGTAGTGCCGATACTCCCCCAGCTTCTCGAAGCCCGAGTGGAGATACCCGAGATGGGGGATCACTCGGACCACGGTTTCGCCGTCGAGCTCCACCACGAGTCGCAGCACCCCGTGCGTGGCGGGATGCTGGGGCCCGATGTTGATCAACATGTGCTCGCCCGCGAGGTCGGGCTCCGGGGGCGTCAGATCGGGGTCGCCCGGGGCCGTCGCCACGCCCAGCGGCACCCGTACCGGGTGGCCCCGGTCGTCCAGGCCGGGGGTCGCGAGCTCGAGCTCCACCGTGCGCTTGCTCATTCGGAGTCGGGGAGCTTGCCACGCTCGCCCCGGCGCAGCCGTTCTTGCATGTCGGCGGGGAGCTCCGCGTACGCCGCCGCGATCGACAGCTCTTCCATCGAGTAATGCGCCTCGGGGTTGGCGGCGAGTGCCTGCCGCACCTGCTCGGCGCGGCTGAAACGACCCCGCAGCGGGAAGTCTTTCCGCAACGGATAGCCTTCGGCGTAGGTCTCCCACATGAGGATGCGGCGCAGGTCGGGGTGACCGCGGAAGGTGATGCCGAACATGTCGTACGCCTCCCGCTCCAGCCAGTCGGCACCCCGCCACAGCGGCACGACCGAGTCGACGGTCAGGTCGGCGCGTGGGTCGAGCTCGACTTTGACACGCAGGTCGGCACGGCGGGCGAGCGAGCGCAGCTGGTAGACCACCTCGAGCGGTCGCTCGCGGTCACGGTACTCGACGGCCGTGACGTCGACCAGGTAGTCGTAGCCCTGCTGCGGAGTATCGCGCAGCCAGGCCATCACATCGAGCAAGGCGTCGCGCGCGACGTAGACGATGGGATCGCCGCACGACTCGAGCCCGCGGCCGATCGCGTTGCCGAAGGTCGCTCGCAGGGCGTCGACGGTGGGGTTCACGCCGAGCGGAACTGGTGAACGGAGTTGCCGAACGGCTCCGAGATCTCGTCGATCTGCTCGGCGGGGAGTCGCAGGCCGCGCTCGTCGAGTGGCTGCTCCGTGCGGCGCGGGACGTGGTCGAACAACGACTCGCCTTTGATCTTCTTGTGCAGCAACAGGACGCCGTACAACAACCCCTCCGGACGGGGCGGGCATCCGGGGACGTAGACGTCCACGGGGACGATCGTGTCGATGCCCTGTACCATCGCGTAGTTGTCGAAGATGCCCCCGGTGGACGCGCATGCCCCCATGGAGATCACCCACTTGGGCTGAGGCATCTGATCGTAGATCCGCCGGATGACCGGGGCCAGCTTGAAAGGCAGCCGGCCCGCGCAGATCAGGACGTCCGCCTGCCGCGGCGAGAACGCCTGCCGCTCCATGCCGAAGCGGGCGAAGTCGTAGCGGCTCGCCGCCGTCGCCATGAACTCGATGGCGCAGCACGCCGTCCCGAACGGCATCGGCCACAGCGAGTTGGCGCGCGAGGAGTTCACCGCCCAGTCGACCAAGTCCTGGAACTTGGCGAGCAGGTAGTTCGGGCTCTGCCCGGATACCTGTTTCGTTTCAATGACGCGCTTCATGTACCGACCTCGTCAAGCGAAGGCGTCACGTCTCAATTCCATTCGAACGCCCCGCGCTTCCACACGTACACGTATCCGACCGCCAGGATGAACATGAACACCAGCATCTCCAGGAGCAGGAACCCCGTGCTCGGCCCCCCTGTACCTCCCGCCGCCCCTCCGAAATAGATCGTTCCCCACGGGATCAGGAACACCGTCTCGATGTCGAACATGATGAACAGCACCGCGACGAGGTAGAACTTCACGGAGAACCGCTCGCGCGCGTTGCCCAGCGGCGGGATGCCGCTCTCGTACGGGCTGTCCTTGAGGGGGGTGGGCTTGTGGGGGGCCAGGAGATGCGAGAGCCCGATCAACAATGCGGCGTTGAACGCCACGAACCCGAGCAGGAGGAGGAAAGCGAGATAGGGCTGGTTCATGTGAGTTCGTGAAAAAATTCACTTGACCCGCCGAAACGTATCCGGCCGCAGCAGGCTTGTCAACCGAATCGAGTGGCGTAAGTGTCGATGGCGCCGATATATTGCCGCCCCATGTCCATCAAATCCGATCGCTGGATCCGGCGCATGGCGACCGAGCGGCGCATGATCGAGCCGTTCGCGGAAAACCAGGCACGCGCGGGTGTCATCTCGTACGGGGTGTCGTCCTACGGGTACGACATGCGGGTCGCGCCCGAGTTTA
>QHUD01000252.1 GCA_003221085.1 Gemmatimonadota bacterium | reverse complement strand
CCTTCAGGATCCCGTGCTCCACGTAAAACGGGAGGAACCGGCCCGCGTCGTCGCGCGAGAGACCGAACGTCGTCTGCGTGAGGTCGTTCGTGCCGAACGAGAAAAACTCCGCGTCCTTGGCGATCTCGCCGGCGGTGAGGGCGGCCCGCGGCAGCTCGATCATGGTCCCGACGAGATACGGCACCGCCCGCCCCTCGGCCTGGAACACTTCCCGCGCCACCCGGCGCACGATCTCCGTCTGTCGACGCAGCTCCTCCACCAGAGCGACGAGGGGGATCATGACCTCGACCGTCACCGTCTTGCCGCGGCTCACCACCCGGCAGGCCGCCTCGAAGATGGCCCGGGCCTGCATCTCGGTGATTTCGGGATACGTGATCCCCAGCCGGCAGCCGCGATGCCCGAGCATCGGGTTCGCCTCGACCAGCGACGCGACGAGTCGCTCGAGCCGGGCCGCCGGCAGGTTCATGGCGCGAGCGAGCGCACCGATCTCGTCCCTCCCATGTGGCAGGAACTCGTGCAGCGGGGGATCGAGCAACCGGATCGTGACGGGGTGACCGGCCATCGCTTCGAAAATCCCCTCGAAGTCGTCGCGCTGCATCGGTAGCAGCTTGGCGAGCGCGCGCCGGCGGCCGGCCTCGTCCGGTGCCACGATCATCGCGCGCATCGTCGTGATGCGATCGCCTTCGAAGAACATGTGCTCGGTGCGGCACAGCCCGATACCCTCGGCGCCGAACTCGCGGGCGCGCTTCGCGTCCGCCGGGGTATCGGCGTTGGCGCGCACCCGCAGCCGGCGGTGTTCGTCCGCCCAGGCCATCAGCTTGCCGTAGTGGCTGCCGAGCTTCGGCTCCACCAGCTTGGCGGCGCCGAGCAGCACCCGGCCGGTGGTCCCGTCCACGGTGATGAGCTGACCCCACTTGACCACGCGGCCGTTGGCGCGCATCCGGCCCGCCGCGGGATCCACCTCGATGTCCTTCGCCCCGACGACGCAGGTCTTGCCCATCCCCCGCGCCACGACCGCCGCATGGCTGGTCATGCCGCCGCGCGCGGTGACCACGGCCTGCGCCGCCACGATCCCGTGGAAGTCCTCGGGGGAGGTCTCCGGCCGGATGAGGATCACCTTGCGGCCCTCATGGGCCAGCGCCTCCGCCTCATCCGCGTCGAACACCGCCTCGCCCGTCGCCGCTCCGGGCGACGCCGGAAGACCCTTGGCCACCAGGGTGACGAACGCGCGCGGGTCGACCATCGGATGGAACAGCTGGTCCAGGTCCTGGGGGGGGACGCGTTGCACCGCTTCGCCGGGCGTGATGAGTCCCTCATCGACCATCTCTACGGCCGTGCGCACCGCCGCGAGCCCGGCGCGCTGAGCGCGGCGCGTCTGCAGCATGTACAGGTCGCCGTGCTCGAACGTGAACTCGATATCCTGCACGTCCCGGAAATGGCGCTCGAGCTTTTCAGCGATACGCTCCAGCTCGCGGTACACTTTGGCGAGCTTGCCGCGCTTGAGCTTAGCGATCGGCTCGGGAGTGCGGGCGCCCGAGACGACGTCCTCGCCCTGCGCGTTCGTGAGCACGTCGCCGTTGAGCACCGCTTCGCCCGTGCTGCAGTCGCGCGTGAACGCGACCCCCGTGCCGGAATCGTCCCCCATGTTGCCGTACACCATCGCGACCACGTTGACGGCCGTGCCCAGATCGTCGGGGATGCCGTGCACCCGGCGATAGTCCACGGCCCGGCGCGTGCGCCAGCTCTTGAAGACCGCCGCGATCGCGCCCCACAGCTGCGCGGTGGGATCCTCGGGGAAGGGAAGACCGCTCTTGGCCTGGATGATGGACTTGAACTCCCGCACCAGCGCCTTCAGGTCGTCGGCCGGGAGGTCGATGTCCCGCTCCACCTTACGCCGCCGCTTGAACTCGTCCAGCACTTCCGCGAACGGCGCCTTGCCGAGATCGAAGACCACGTCGCCGTACATCTGGACAAAGCGGCGGTAGGAATCGTAGGCGAACCCGGGGTTCTTCGAGCCCGCGATCAGCCCCTGCACGGTCTCGTCGTTCAGGCCCAGGTTGAGGATCGTCTCCATCATGCCCGGCATCGATACGGCGGCGCCCGAGCGTACCGAAACGAGCAGGGGATTGCGTGCGTCGCCGAACCGTTTCTTCGACGCGCGCTCCAGCTGCTTTAGGTGGCGATCGACTTCTTCACGCAGGTCGTCGGGGAAGGTGCCGTGCTCGAGGTAGGCGATGCAAAGCTTGGCCGAGATGGTGAAACCCGGGGGGACCGGGAGGCCCAGGTTCGCCATTTCGGCGAGCCCGGCCCCCTTCCCACCCAGAATGTCGCGCATGGCCGCCGAGCCGTCGGCGCGGCCTTCGCCGAACGAATACACCCACCGCTCGAGCGCCGGCACGGCGGATCAACTGGGGATGGCGGCGAGGAGCGGAGCGTCGTTGCGGGCCCGCTCGAGATCTTCGGGGATGTCCGTGGGGTACTCGCCCGAGAAGCAGGCGTGACAGAAGTCGGCCGGATCGCCGCCCGCGGCCCGCAGCATGCCGTCCAACGAGAGATAGCCCAGGGTGTCGACGCCGAGGTGCTCACGGATCTCGGGGACGCTGCTGCTCGACGCAATGAGCTCTTTCTTGCTTGGCGTATCGATGCCGTAGTAGCAGGGGCCCGTGATCGGAGGCGAGGCGACGCGGAGATGCACTTCCGCCGCTCCGGCCTGGCGGATGAGCTGGACCAGCGCCCGGCTGGTCGTGCCGCGGACGATCGAGTCGTCCACCACAACTACTTTCTTGCCCTGGAGCACTTCGCGGACGGGATTGAACTTGATCTTGACCTTCGCCATGCGGCCGGCCTGGGCGGGATGGATGAACGTACGGCCGACATAGTGATTGCGGATCAGTGCATGCTCGAGCTTGATCCCCGATTCCTCGGAGAAGCCGAGCGCCATGGCGTTGGACGAGTCCGGCACCGAGAACACGCAGTCCGCGCCCGGCGCCGGGTGCTCGCGCGCCAGCTGGTGCCCCAGGGCCCGGCGTACCCGGTCCACGGAGCGATGGAACACCGTGCTGTCGGGCCGCGAGAAGTACACCAGCTCGAACACGCAGC
>QHUD01000251.1 GCA_003221085.1 Gemmatimonadota bacterium | reverse complement strand
GTCAACGTGATAGCCGAGTTGGCTGCGAAGTTTTCGCCGCGAGCCAACCGCGAGATCATGGCTCACAGGGAGTTCCTGAACGACGAGAGACTCTTTCCTCGGCTACAGATTGAACCGATCCCACCGTACAAGCGAGATGAACCGCCGGGCATCAAGGGGCAGGCGGTGGCTACCGATGAGGAAATGGAGGCCGCAGCACAGGCCTCAATGACGATCAGCCACGACATAACCGCCGAGAATACCAACGGCATGGACGAATCGCTCGGTTTCAACACGGATACGGGGCAGCACACCGTTTCCACGCCAGGATTGACCGGAGCTACTGGAGTTCTCGGCAGCTTCAACTTCGACACGGGCATGTATACTGGCTTCGGACCCGGCAGCACTTCCGGGCCAAGCGGGAACGGCCCATCGGCGAGCGCCGGCAACGGCACCGGTCCCGGGGCTGGGGGCCAGGCTCCGTAGTAGAATTGCAGCCTCTGGAGGGTAGATGCGAAACCTGCTGAGGGTAGTCATGGTTCTGGTGCTGGCCCTTCTGGCCAGCGCCTTGTACTATCGCAGCCGACCGCCGGTAATACCCTCCGCTGATGAGACGGCCGTTTTTGAGGTAATGCGCGCGGAGATGAATCCGCCGAAGATGTCGGGGGTAGTTCCGCCGGAGTGTATGGCGCGGGAGAAGTGGGTGTGGTACGACCCGCTGGCGTGCGGTGTCAAAGAGGACAGGTACGCAAAGTATTGCGTGGTCCCGAAGGGGCAAGATCGAGTCTGCGTGTTCCGAACTCTGGAGTCTTGCGTAAGCGCCTCTCATTCCGAACGGTGGCGGCATCTCGATGCTGAGTGGTGTCTGCCGAAGGAGTTGAAGGGTTAAGCGAAACCCGGATGGTCGCGAGCGATTTCCGTTGCCGGCTGTCTATGACTGCCATAGTAGATCGAGTACGAGCGACCTCGACCTTATACCCACCGGACTGAAGTTCTACTTTTCGTCGGAATGTTGAAGATGTGAGGTGGTTCCTAAGTACTGGTGTTCATAAATACGATGACGTATTTTAGACGCGCCACGCGGTGCCGCTGGCGCGTTGGTCGCTCCAGGAACCCGCGGAGCCCGCCGATCCCGCAGTTGAAGGCAGGTTCAGCAGGGCGGCGCGTCGGATCGTGTCGAGCCGCTGCGCCCACGGCATTTGGGCGAGCACGGCCGTTGCCCGCCCGATGTCGTTGTCGAGGAGTGGCTCAGCCTCTGCGAGAGAGAGACCGATGCGATCCAAGCAGCGGCCTACGCCGATCGTGAGTAGCCCTTCGGAAGCTCGGTAGGGCGTCAGGCGCAGGCCTTGATCTCGTAGCAGTTGCTCCCGGAGAGTCGTCGGCGGGGTCATCCTGACTTAGCCTACCCTCGGAGGTAGGCCACCGTCTCAGCGAGGTCTTGGACATGACGCCCTAGGCTGTCGAGCGCACTCCGAATCTGGCGGAGTTCGAGCCAGAGGGTGCGGTTATCGTTCTTCAAAATGGCCAAGAGCGTCGTGGTCTCTCCCACTTTGGTGATCAACCCTTCGATCTTGGCCGCGTTACCGTTGACGACTCCTCCGATACCCATGCCGAGCCACACGGCCCGCCGCCCAAGCCTTGCGTTGATCAGCGTCGCGATCAACGCGGCCGTGGCGGCCCCGAGGGTCGCCCACACTTCCATCAGACGGGCCTCCGGAACCATGTCGCCAGCACGAACACGTGCCACAGCGCGAGGATCACGTGGATGCTCTGGTCGGCGGCGATGAACGACAACGGGCGGAACTCGCCATCCCCGTACTGCGCACTCAGGATAGCGGTGAGCGACCCCGAGGCAGCGAGGATCATCAGGAACTGCTGGGGCACCATCATGGCCGCCGTCACGCCACCGGGGGCCCGGCGCATGGCAGCGAGGGCGAGCCCCGAGGCGGCGAAGAGCATGGCCGCAGTGTATTCAGGGCTCACGACGTAGAGCGGCTTCAGTGGCGTCGCCCCTAGAGAAGCCGGGTTACTGAGCACGAGGCACGCCCACGCCATGTGCTTGGCGGCCACCATAGTCACGAAGGCGCTGGCGGCGGGACCAAAGACCGTTCCGAGATTACTCACGGTGTCCGACAGAGCCCGTATCTTGGCACGGACTCCTCCGGCCCCGTGCTCCGGTGTTGTGGCTGATAGTCCCACCCCTCTGCACGATCTCGAAGTGTCGCCGCAATGACGCTCCGTTTACGATCGCTCACCGGGAGCGTCACGGGCTTCACGAGGTCGCCAATGCGTTGCGTTGTGCGAGCCCAAACGCGGACTTCGTCGCCGACCAGGGCGCTGTCCGTAGGTAGTGGATGCAGGTCTCGACCACGGTCCTGTTGACCCGCAGGGGCTGGTCGCGAATCATTCGCCGCGCAAGCCATCTCGGTCTGGCGGTTGAAGCACGCGGTGGCAGGAACGCGTACGCGACTTCATGGCGGTCACTTCCTCCTCTTGTTTTGTTCCGGAGCGTCTGCGTAAGGATGGCTTGATGCTTTGAAACTCGCAATGCACATTTAGAGCAATTCCTTGGATGTCGTGACGCGGATGTACGTGCTCGCCGAGGTGCTTATGGATTCGTTCGGGACTTCCTATCTGGACGCTTGAGTCATTTCGTCGGACGCGAAGCGTCCGTGCCGGGTCGGCGCTCTACTCTGCAGCTCAAGGCGCTAATAGTCATGTGCTGGCCGTGTGTGTCCCTGTGGCCTGTGGCTGCCTGATCGTGGCACCCCTCAGCACCCGGGTCACGGTACGCTTTTCGCGCGGCGGCATTGGCCAGCCATCGCAACTGTGAGCGCTCTTACGACCCGAGGCAGCTCCCAAGGTACTCCCAAGCAACTCGCGAGAAACAACCAGGCAGCGCTGTAATGACGAGCGCCCGGGACTCGACCTAAGAATGGTCTGCATCCGCTGAGAACTATGTTGTTCGGCCT
>QHUD01000239.1:1524-10034 GCA_003221085.1 Gemmatimonadota bacterium | reverse complement strand
GGAACCCCGGGGCATGGCCCCGGGGTTAACCCACCCGGCCGACCCCTGGCGAACACACTGGCACCACGCGGCCTCATGCTGGACCTCGCGCAGGTCGCGTGGCGTGCCGCATGAGCTGCACGGCCTATTCGACGCAGGATGGGTAACACCGGCCGCTCGCATGGGTGGGTTAAGCCCGGGCCGACGGCGCGGGGCAAACCGTACCCTAACCGCCCACCGGAGGGTCGACCCGCGCGCACTGACCACCCACCGAGGCGTCTCGTGTCTGAACCCCGGGCCGACGGCCCGGGGCAAACCGTAGGGGACCCTCACACCGTCCGGTCAGACTGAACGGCGCGCGCGTGTTGGGAACCCCCGGGGCATGGCCCCGGGGTTGGTCCACCCGGACCTATTTCAGCTCGATCTTGCCCAGCCGCTGAGTCCCCGACAGTGCCAGCCACAGCCGTGCCCGCGTCGAGTCCACGGCCATGTTGCGCACCACCGAGCCCGGCGTGGGGATCTTGACCGTCTCGGCGCGCTCCGTGGCCGGATCGAATGCCACGATCTGGTCGCTGCCCGATTCGTCATACCAGATGCGGCCGTCGGTGCCGACGGCGATGCCGTACGGCTGGCTGCCGTCGCCGCCCGGGCAGGCGAAGTCGCGCACCTGACCGGTGGCGGGATCGAGCCGGCCCAGCTTGCCGCGGGCGTAATCCGAGTACCACACGATTCCTTTGGAGTCTACGATCAGGCGGCGCGGGCGGGCGGCCGATGCGGAGAGCGGGAAGATCTTGAGGCTGCCGTCCGCAGGATTGATGCGGCCGATCTGGTTGGTCCCGAACAGGGCCATCCAGATCATCCCGTCGGGCGCGGCGACGAGGCCGTAGGGCCGGGCGTGCGGCGTGGGCACGGGATAGATCTTGGCCGTGCCCAACGCCGGATCGAGCACGCCATACAGGTTCGCCCCCTGCACGGTGAACCAGACTTTTCCCTCATGGAAAAGTGGCGTGTGCGGGTCACGCGCCTCGGCGGGCAGCGGGTACTCCTTGATGACGCCGGTCGCGGGATCGAGCCGGCCCAGTCGGGCCGTGAAGTTGGCGGTATACCAGACGCCGCCATCAGGTGCGACCACGATGCCGTGCGGGCCCGATGTGGGAGTTGGGGTAGCGTAGTCGGTGACCTTGCTGGTCGCGGGATCGAGCCGGCCGATGTAGCTGTTCGCCTGATCGGTGTACCACACGATCCCGTCGGCGCCGACGGCGGGGTCGTGTGGGAACGCCCTGGGCCGCGGCAACGGGTATTCGACGACCGAGGAAGCAAGGAACAGGGAGCGGGAAGCAGGGACGAGGCACAGTGCCAGCGCGAACCCGACGGGCAACAGGGGCGAGCGTGTCATCGGTATTTCCCTCGGGCCAAGCGACCTGATTACGCCCCGTTCCCCCTCTCCACATTGTGGAGAGGGGGACAGGGGTGAGGACCTTCAATAATAGAATACGCCCTTCCGCTTCTTGGTAGGCGCGTTCACGTCGTCCCCGCCGACCACCAGGATGTGAAAGGCGCCGGTGGTGTCGAGATACCCCACGGCGGCGTGGTTGAACACGTCGCCCCCGCCCGCCGCCGCGATGGTGTTGGCGCCGGTGGCACCGTTGAAGGCCGTGGTGCTGCCGTCCGCGTTCAACCCGGCGTACGACTCCTCCGTCGAGCCGGTGCTCGCTCCAGTGTAGAGCCCCGCCGTGACCAGCACGTTGCCGCCCGCGATCACCGCCGTGTGCTTCGACACCGCTTTCTTGAGCTTGCTGGCGCTCACCGTCCAGCCCGCGGCCGTCAGGGCGCCGGTGTGCACGTCGATCTCGGCGTAGACTACGTCGCTGATCGCTTTGGCCGAGAGACTCGAGTCGTTCGGCGTCACGGTGCCACTGTCCCCGCCCAGCGCATAGAGGAACGTCCCGTTGTTGCCCGAGCCCGAGCCACCGGCGACGTACAGGCTGCCGTTGAAGATGACCGCGCCGACGGAATGGACCCCTGCGGGCAAAGCGGTCGTCGTGCTCCACGCGCTGACCGCACCGGCGGCGCTCAGTGTGCCGAGGTACGCCGTGGCGACCGGCTTGCCGCTCGCGCTCGAGTCCCCACCGATCACGTATAGATAGGACGATGCCGTGACGGGAGAGTTCGTGGGTGTGGCCACCACGGCGGCGGCGAAGGCGACGCGCGCGGGCAGCACCATGGTCCTGGTCCAGGTGCCGACCGTGCCGGTGCTCGAGACCGTGGCATATAGCACGCTGTCGCGCGGCACGTTGGTGCTGTCGGCCCCGCCGGCCACATACACGACGCTGGTCGGCGTCGTACCCGGCAGTGTCGCGGCGGCGAGGGCGTGACCGGAGAGGCCCACCGGGAGCGCGGTGGTCGCGGTCCAGCTGACGGTGGACGGGCTGAACGCCACCTTCGCCACCACGGTAAAGACGACCGGCGTGCTGGTGCCGCCCGCCGTCTCGACGAACAGGGTGTCCTTGCCGAGCGGCACGCCCGTCGGCACGGTGGTGACGATCAGGTTGTTGGTCCAGTCACCGGCGATCGTGATGGTCGCCGTGTCCCGGTCGTTCCGGAGGGCAGCGTGGCGCCGTTCACCGCGGCGACGACGGGCGGGCCCGAGGGGCCCGTGGGTCCGTTGTTGCTGCCGCCGCACGCAACGAGCAGAGCGGTGATGGAGAGGGTGACGACGGTCGTGACGCGCATGGCAGACTCCTCCGGACACGGTTGTAGGCAAGGGGTCAGCGGGGGGCGCGCGGCCAATGTAGGGAGTGAGGCGACTAAGAATCGATCCGCAATTCGCGCCGAAAGGCTAAGATTCCGTTAAGAGGGCACGCGACACTTGCGCGGAGTGGCGGGGCTCACATTCTATGCGTGCACGTATGACCGGAACTCGCTCGACGGACGGCGGCGTGATGGCGACGCCGCGCGCCCGCGCGCTGCTCATCATCGAGGACGACCTGCCCATCCGGCGCGCCCTGAAGAACGCGCTCGGCGACGTCGCGGACCGCGTGCTCGAGGCCGCGACCGGGCGGGCCGGCATCGATCTCACCGCCACGGAGCGCCCCGATCTCGTGGTGCTCGACCTTGGCCTGCCGGACATTCAGGGCGTGGCCGTGTGTCGCGAGATCCGCACCTGGTCGCCCGTCCCCATCGTCGTATTGTCGGCGCGGCATTCCGACGCCGAGAAGGTCCAGGTCTTGAACGCCGGCGCGGACGACTACGTCACGAAGCCGTTCAGCACGCCGGAGTTCGTGGCGCGGGTGCGCGCCGTGTTGCGGCGCGCGCGGCTCGCGGCCGGCGAGAACGCGGCCACGATCGTGGAGGCCTACGGGCTCACGATCGACCTGGCACGCCGTCGAGTGGAGCGCGGCGGCAGCCTGATCCGACTCACGCCGATCGAGTGGGACATCCTGCGCACGCTGGTGGTGCACGCGGGGCGCACGCTCACCCATCAGCAAATCTTCGACGCGGTGTGGGGCGCGGCCGCGGGCAGTCCGCAGCAATACCTGCGGGTGCACATCACCAATCTGCGGCGCAAGATCGAGGCGCACGCCGACCGGCCCGAGCTCGTCGTCACCGAGCCGGGGGTCGGCTATCGCGCCGAGCTGCCGGGGTAACCCGCGTGGTCGGATCGCGGGTGCGGGCGTGGTTGTGGTGGGTCGGCCTGTTCGTGGTCGTGACCGTCGTGCTGCGAGCGTCCCGCGACGGGTTGGACGTCGCGCACGCCGTGTTGACCTACCTGCTCGTCATGCTGGGCGGGAGCGTGAGCGGCGGCCGGCCGCTGGGGTTTACGCTCACCGGGGCCGGCGTCCTGTCGCTCGATTTTTTCTTCCAGACGCCGTACGACACGCTGACGGTGGCCAAGCCGCTCGACGGGTTCGTGCTGCTCGCGTTCATGACGACGGCCGCGGTGACCACCGAGCTCCTGGCCGCGGAGCGAGCGCGCGCCGCGGAAGCGGAGCTGCTCGCGGCGGAGCGGACGCGACTGATCGCGGCGGCGGAGCACGCCGAAGCGTTGCGGGAGGCGGACCGGCTCAAGGACGTCGTGCTGGCGTCGGTGTCGCACGATCTCCGCACGCCGTTGACGACCATCAAGGCCCTCGCTCAGGCCGGCGCGCGGCAGGGCGACCAGAACGCGATCGCGATCGAGGAGCAGGCGGATCGCCTGGCCCGGCTGGTCGCCGATCTGCTCGATCTCTCGCGCCTGCAGGGCGGCGCCCTCCCGGTCCACCCGGAGCCCAACACCGCCGAGGATCTGGTGGGGGCGGCGTTGCGACAGGTGGCGGGACTGCTGGGCGACCGGACCGTGGAGACGAAGATCGACTTTACCGAGCCGGCGCTGGTGGGTCGGTTCGACTTCGTCCAGACGCTCCGCATCCTGACGAACCTGGTGGGCAATGCGATCCAGTACTCGCCGAGCCAGTCGCCGATCGAGCTGTCGGTCGAGCGCGACGGCGACAACTTGATGTTCGCGGTGGCCGATCGTGGTCCGGGAATCGCGCCGGCCGATCGGGAGCGGATCTTCGAGCCGTTCTACCGGCCGGCGAGCGCCGTGGCGGGAAGCGGCGCCGGTCTGGGCCTCGCCATCGCACGGCGGCTGGCGGAGCTGCAACGCGGCACGATCGAGTACGCGGAGCGCCCGGGCGGGGGCAGCATTTTCGTGCTGCGGTTGCCGGCGGACGGCGCCCCGGAGCCTTTGTGAAATCTTAGCGGCCGTCGCGCGCCTCGCTCGTTGCTTCTTAACGCGCGACGCCGATACGTTCCCGCCGTGTCCACGACGCCATTGCCGCCCATCCTTTGCGCGCTGCTCGACTGGCGGGACGAAGAGATTGTGGTCTTCGGGATTCGCCGCGACACGCTGCACGTAAACCTCGCGGCGCGATCGACGCTGCCGCCGCCGCCGATGGACGACAGCGCGGAGTTACGCGCACATTTCGTCGCGCGAGGTGGAGAGGCCGTGCCGTTGCAAGTGAGCGAGAGGGTCCTGGGCGAGATGATCATCGTACGCCGGCCCACGGGCCGCACCTGGGCCGAACAGGAGCGCGAGGCGATTCGCGAGGCGCTGCAGCGGACGCGCGGTAGCCGCGTGGACGCGGCCCGTCGGCTCGGGATCAGCCGGACCACGCTGTGGCGGCGGATGCGGGTGCAACGCTAGTTCCCCTCTGCCGCACTCCCCCCACGACTACTCGACTGCCTTCGACCTCAACCTCGTGGGTCTGCGAACCTATCGTCACGAAGTACTTTCATTCCCCCACCCCCCCGAATGCGGAGTGCGGAATGCGGAATTGCAAGGGAAGGTCGATCGCGCAGCGACGCTCCCCCTGACATGCCGCACTCCGCATTCCACATTCCGCACTGTCTTTCTCACGCCGCCTCCATGACAGCCACACGAACGGGGAGTGCCCGTGGACCCCAGGGCATGGCCGCGGGGTTCGTCTACCGTCACGCCATCAGGGCGCGCATGGGGTGAAGCACCCGTCGGAAGGGGTCGAACACCAGGCCGAGGATCTCGAGGGTAACAACGCCGAGGAGCGCTTCGGCATCGCCCGGTTGGCCGAGCACGACCGGCGTGTGGCCCTCGCCCTGCGGCAGCGCGAGATGGCATTCCGAGACCGACCGGCGCACGGTCGTGCCGTCGGCGAGCACGAACTCCATGTCGCGCTTGGGCGCGAGGCCGATGGCCTGCCACACGGGGTCCGGCAGCAGTGAATAAGTCGCCCCGCTGTCGAGTAGCTGATGCCCATCCTCCAGACGATAGATGTTGATTGGCGCCATGCGTCATCGGAACATTGCGCCGAGGCGCGAAGCCACGCCAGGCGTCCTACCAGCTGGTCGCCCGGCGGCGCCGCTCCGTGACGACGCGCCGGTCCCAGGCGCTGCGGCGGGACACTTCCACCCGACGCTCGGCCAGGCGACGCTCGACCGGGAGCGGGCCCCAGGCGATCGCGCGGCGATCGACTTCGCGGCGCTCGTGACCATTGCGGCGGTCGCGGGTTATGCGGCGGCGGCTCATGCGGCGGTCCGGTCTCAATCCATCCTTCGGCAGCGCGGGGGTCTCACGGGAGCGCGGCTCGGTTGACCGATCGTCCCACGCGATCGTAAACAGCTCGTTGCACCGCGGGCAGCGCAGCTGCGTGACGGAGCCGTCCGCGACTTGGGCTCGATGGCGGCAGCTCGGGCAGACGAGATACGCATCGGGCGAACGTGCCGTCTGGGCCACCGTCCACTCGCGGGGCGGCGTGCTGCGCAGCTCGAGGAGGGAGCGGGCCACCGTCATGGCGCGGCCCCGCACCCACAACCGCGCGTCTCGCGGCGTCAGTCCCATGACCGGGTACCAGGCGCCCCACCGCAGCCCGCATCGCGCGGGCGTGTGCAACCGAGCCCACTGAGCGACACGCATTGCGTCCCCGCCAGCGTAGTGTGCCGCGGTAGCAGGCGGCTGTCAACCGGCGAGGATGCGCCGCAACGGCTTGACGTTATAACGTCATGACGTTAATCTTGCGCGTATGGCTAAGGTCAAACGCGCCACGATCTACCTCGACCCCACGCTGCACCGGGCGCTCCGCGTCAAGGCCGCCGAAACCGAGACCAGCGTCTCGGATCTCGTGAATGGGGCCGTGCGCCAGAGTCTGACTGAGGACGCAGCGGACCTGGCCGTGTTCGAGGCGCGCGCGCGCGAGCCGGTCTTGGCGTTCGAAGAGGTGCTGAAAGACCTGAAGCGGCGTGGCAAGCTATAAAGTCCTCATCCAGCGATCCGCCGCCAAGGAACTCGAGGGACTCCGTCCTAAAGTACGCCGTCAGGTCGCCGCCAAGGTCGCAGGACTTGCCGTGACCCCGCGACCGCAGGGCGTGGAGAAACTGTCCGGGCAGGAGAAGTATCGGATCCGGCAGGGGGACCACCGCGTCCTCTACTCGATCGATGACACAGCGGAGACCGTGACGGTCGTGCAGATCGGCCACCGGCGGGACATGTACCGTTGAACTGAGGGAGCAGGGAGAAGCGCCGCGGTTGCGCGACCCGACAGGCGGGGCCACATTCTCGCGCTATATGCGCGCCGCCGGCGCCGTGTTGCTCCTCGCAGCGTCCCTCAGCGCCGCACCGCTCGCCGCGCAGACCGCGTCGCCGTACCTCCCGATCGGCCACTGGTCCACTCCGTACGTCGAGCACCTGATCCGCGCCGGTGTGATTCAGGATCCCGACCCGCTCACGCGCCCGCTCAAGCGGGCCGACGTGGTCGCCGCCCTCCAAGCAGCAGACACGACTCGCCTGGCGCCCGCAGGACGCGCCACTGTGCGCGAGCTGCTGCGCGCACTGGCCACGCGGGGCGGGGGCGCGCCGCCGTACACCCGCGCCGATCTCTCGATCGGGGGCGCCGCCGGCACGCAGGCGCGCCAGGATCCGTTGCGTCCCGCTGGGCCGAACTACGTCGCCTATCGCGCCGGCATGGAGCTGTCGGCCGCGTTCGGCCCCGCGGTGATCGCGTCGTATCCGTATACCGACCGCTATCTCAAGGTCGATCCCGACTACACCGGGGACAAGACGAGGAATCCGCCGGGCCGCATCACCGACGCGTACATGGATCTCCAGGCGCCGTACGGAGAGCTGTTCCTCGGCGCCATCGGACGCACCTGGGGAGTGCCGGGGCTCGATGGGCTCCTGACCTCGTCCTACGCCTATTCCTACGATCACGTCATGGCCCGGCTCGGCACGCGGACGGTGCGGGCCGAGCTGCTCGCCACCCAGCTCGACGACATGACCGACTCGACGGGACAGGCGATCCACCGCTACTGGGCCTCGACGCGCGTGGTGCTCCGACCCGGGCGCCGCGTCACTGTGAGTTTCGATAACGCGACCCTGTGGTACGGGGTGGACCGCGGCTTCGAGCTCAAGTACCTGAACCCGCTCAAGCTCTCGTTCATCACGCGCGCCGACGACAATCTGCCCGACACCCAGAACTCGATCGTGGCGGGAGAGCTGCGGATCGCGCTGCCGCGTGGCGTGGTGTTGCAGGGCAGCCTGATGCTCGACGCCCTGCGCTCCGTCGACGGCTCGGGCGATCCCTATCCCGATCGGTTTGCCGTGCAGGGGGCGGCCGATGTGCCCTTGGGCAACGGGGTGGCGGGGCGGCTGTGGGCGGAGGCGATCACCGCGTATACCTACCGCGCCCCCGCGGGGCTCACCAACTCCATCATGCTTCGGGGCGTGGGACTCGGGAGCAACTTCGCCGACTTCGTGGAAGCGGGGGTGTCGGCCTCGTTCATGCCCCGCCCGCTGATCATCGTGGCGCCCGAAATCACGTTTCTCAAACAGGGCGAGGGTGATTTCCGCACGCCGCCGCCCCCCGCGCCGTTCTTCATTCCCGGTCCGACCTTTTTCGTCGGCACGGCCGAGACGACCTGGCGGCTGGGCCTGGTGGGCCGCGCGCAGCTCTGGCGCCAGCTCGACCTCGACGTGGATGGAGGCGTGCACCGGATCTCGAACCGGGAGCACCGGCAGGGCG
>QHUD01000239.1:0-1468 GCA_003221085.1 Gemmatimonadota bacterium | reverse complement strand
GCAGGCTCACCGCTTGCGAAGCAGTCCGAACAACGTCCCAAGCGTTTCGTCCAGCAGCTTGGCCATCTTGCTGATCGCGTCACCCGGTAAGTACTGCATTTCGGACGCGGTCTCGAGCAGACACTCCGCTTCAGCGGCGGAACCCACCGCGATTCGCAGATGTCGCCGAAACTGCGGAGTGGTCCCCAGGGCGTATCCCTCGACGATGTTCGCCTCGACGGAGATGGTGGCCCGCCGGAGCTGGTCCAGGAGGGCATATGACCCGCGGTGGGACGTTGCGTCAGCCGTCTTCAGGGTGAGCACAACGAGCTCGTGGGCTCGCTGCCAGGCGACGAGAGAGCGGTACTTTCGCATGCCCGGAAGTTGAGACACAGCCGGACCCAGCACCTAACCAAACCATCGCCAGCCGGTCCGCCTTAATGCCTTTTCTTCTGCTGCTCCCTGCTCCCCGCTCCCTGCTCCCTTTTTAACATCTTGACGGACCGTGAGTTAGCCCCCAAGTTTGGCCCCTGTTCGGTTCCCGAGCCCTTGGGGAAGCGGCGCGATTACGATGGCTATGAAACAGCGGTGGACTAACCGGGAGCGGGGAGCCGGGAGCCGTACCTGCCGATCCTGGGTGGGTACTGCTCCCAGCTCCCTGCTCCCTCTGTTCCTCCTGGGAGGGCTGCTCGCGGTTCCGTGCGCCGACTCTCAAGTCCCCTCCCCCGCGCAGGCCCAATCCGCCTTACAACAGGCGGTGTCCCAGAACCCCGGGCTCCCCGATGTCATCCGCCAGCGCCTGCTGCAGTCGGGCCTCACTCCCGAGCAGGTGCGGGCGCGGCTCCAGGCGAGCGGCTACCCCTCGAACCTGCTCGACGCCTACCTCGGCGGCGGCGTCGCGCCGAGCGAGCAGCCGGCGGGGGCGCTCGAGCTGGCCGCGATCCAGGCGCTCGGCCTGCCCCCGGTAGAGCAGAGCCTGCTGGCGGTCGACACCGGGCTGATCCACATGCGCGGCGCCTACGCGCCGAGCCGGGTGTTCGGGGTGGACGTGTTCCGGCGGACGACCACGCAATTCCTGCCGCTCTTGTCCGGCCCCGTGCCGTCCGACTACAAGCTCGGCCCGGGCGACGTGCTGGTGCTGATTCTCACCGGCGACGTAGAGCTGGCGTACACCCTGCAGGTGACGCGCGAGGGGTTCACGCTGATCCCGCAAGTGGGCCAGGTCTTCGTGTCAAACCTGACCCTGGACCAGTTGCGAGACGTGTTGTACGCCAGACTCGGCCGTGTCTACTCAGGCGTGCGACGCAGCGCAAACGCCACCACGCGGTTCGACATCTCGGTAGCGAATGTGCGGGCCAATCAGGTCTACGTGGTGGGTGAAGTCTCCCAGCCGGGCGCCTATCAGATCAGCTCGCTCGGCACGGTCCTCACGGCCTTGTACGTGGCTGGGGGGCTCACGGCGCGGGCGGACATGCGCGAGGTCGAGGTG
>QHUD01000007.1 GCA_003221085.1 Gemmatimonadota bacterium | reverse complement strand
TGTTTCGTGAAGCCCTGGTTGCTCAACATCACCGCCAGGGGCGGGCCGGAGATCGTCGTAACGGAGTACAGCACGCCGAGGCCGCCTCCGAACAGCAGCCCGACGCGGCGCTCATCCCTGATAGGCCTGCGAAACCCGGCGGCCTGCAGGAGAATCAGCGGCAGCAGCACGATGAACGTCGCGAGCTTGAGCCAGCCTGGCTGCACCCGGTGCAGCAGTGACGTACCCAGCACGACGCCCGGGGCCAGCCCAAGAATGATCGGCACGACGCGACGCCACACGTGGAGAACGCTCGCGCGATTGACCCAGAGCACGTAGGCGTTCAGGACGACCTCGATCCACACGAGCGCCGGATTGAGGACCCGATTGGCATAGAAGAGCAGGGCCACGGGCACGGTGATCGACGAGAATCCGTAGCCGAGCGCGCCGTTGACCGTGGCTGCGATCAGCGTGATGAGGACTAAGACGAGCGATCCTGCTGTGACGTCCATCGATGCCCCGCTCTCTACGTGTTGGCATTTGCTGTCGTGATGGCACAAACAAAAAACCCGGCGCACGCTGGGGTGGCCGGGCCTGGGAGCGGCTCAGGAGGCGAGAGGCTTAGATAGTCCTCATGTCGTCACTGGGTGCGCCGTGGTGTCCGTCCAACCCTGGAGCTGGCGGCTACAACAGCAGACGAGACAACACAGCGGCGTCGTGCGCATCTGAAGTGCAACCTAGAGAGCGTGGCGACGGGTGTCAACGGCGACGTTGATGCCGACTGCCGGAGCCGAGTGTGTGAGCGCGCCGATGGAGATGAGCGTCGCGCCGGCCTCCGCGTAGGCGCGGGCGGTCTCCGGCGTGATCCCGCCCGAGGCCTGGATCGTGATGCCTGGGCCGGCACGACCGGCCCAGCTCCGGATGCGCTCTGGCGATTGGTTGTCGGCGAGAATGTGGGTGACTCCCGCGGCAAGCGCGGCGTCCAGCTGCTCGTCGTCCTCGATCTCGACCATGACCGCAACGCCCCGAGGGGTGCTCCGGAGCGCATCGGCGAGCGCGCTACGTGGAGTGCCGAGTAGCGCCCAGTGATTGTCCTTCCACAGCACGGCCTCTGCGAGGGACACGCGGTTGTCGACTCCTCCGCCAACCCGTACCGCGTATTGCTCGAGCGCCCGCAGCCCGGGGGTGGTCTTTCGCGTATGCGTGATTCTCGCCGGCGTTCCTGCCACGGCGTCCACGGCCCGTCGCGTAAGGGTCGCCACTCCGGAGAGCCGCTGCAGAAAGTTGAGCGCCACGCGCTCGCCTGCGAGCACTACCCGGCCGCTCGCCCGCAGCGTCGCGAACGCCGTCTCCGGCGTGGTCCAGGCGCCCTCGGCGATCTGGGACTCGAGGCACGCGGTTGAATCGAGCTCGTGGAAGATCAGCTCGACGATCGGCAGGCCGGCGACTACAAAGCGGCCTTCGGCGACGAACCGCGCAATCGTCCGAGCGTCCGCAGCGGGACCGAGCAGCCTGGTCGTCACGTCCTCACCGGCGCGGTCCTCGGCCAGCGCCCGGCGCACCTCCTCCAGGCCCAAGACGTCAATCAATAGCCAGCATCCGTTCGATGGCGCGCCGCGCCCGAGCTGCGGTTCCCTCGGGCACGGTGACTTCGTATTTCTCGTCCCGAAGCGAGTCGCGCAGTTTTTCGAGGGTGATGATCTTCATGTAGCGGCATTCCGCCGAGTCGGCCGCCGCCAGGAACTGCTTTTCGGGGTTTGCGCGGCGCAGGCGATGTAGCACGCCGGTCTCCGTCGCGACCACGAACTTCCGGGCGCTCGACGTACGCGCCCGCTGCATCATCTGCTCGGTTGAGACGATCGCTGTCCGCCCCGCCGCGACGTCGCCGTCGGACTCGGCGTAGTACATGGCGCTCGTCACGCAGCCGCACTCCGGATGGACCAGGAATTCGGCGTCGGGGTGCTGCTGTCGCTGCGCCGCGAGCACGTCCGGCGTCAGGGCGGCGTGGACGTGACACTCTCCCATCCACACGTCCAGGTCCCGCCCCGTCACGCGCCGCAGATAGCTGCCAAGGAAGAAGTCCGGGACGAACAGCACCGGTACGTCGGGCGGGAGCGAGCGAACGACGGCGACCGCGTTCCCCGAGGTACAGCAGTAGTCCGCCTCGGCCTTGACGGCCGCGCTGCAGTTGACGTAGGCCACTACGAGACCGTCAGGATGCTCGGCGCGCCACGCGCGCACGTCCTCTGGCCGGATCGTGGCGGCGAGCGAGCAGCCGGCTTCGGGGTCGGGGATGAGGACGCGCTTATCCGGATTGGCGATGGCGGCCGTCTCGGCCATGAACTGCACGCCACAGATCACCAGCAGGGGCGCGTCGAGCTGGGTGGCCCGGCGCGCCATCTGGAGCGAGTCGGCCACGACGTCGGCCAGGTCCTGGATCGGCGGAATCTGGTAGTTGTGCGCCAGGATGGCCGCGTGGCGCTCCGCCTTGAGCGCCTGAATTTCCGAGACCAGGTCGGTTGCCACCGTCATCCTCTACGATGCCCGGCGAATCGGAATCCGGACGCGGGTCTTCTCCCAGTCGACGACGAGCTCCGTCGAATTCCCCGCGGCGGGTGCGAACTTGAGCGTGAGCGTCTCGACGGGCGCGCTGAGCGCGCTTGACGTCGCGGTTGACGACGATCTGCCAGCTGGATGCGCCGGGGATCGCGTACAGTGTGTACGACCCCGGCTCCACCCGCACGCCGGCGATCTCGGCCGGGACGGGTACGTTGATGCTGGTGGCCTCGTTAGCGCCGAGCCGCCAGGGCTGATCGAACGGGACCAGCCCGCCCATGATCTTCCGCCCGCGCGCCGACGGTCGGCCGTAGCACAGTTTCAGCGTCCCGCTACCGAGGTGAACCGCGATGGAGTCGAGCGGACTTGCCCGCTCGGCCAGTTTATCGGCCGCTCCACGGATCCAGCAGGTGAACGGGGCTGCCTGGGTGCTGGCTCCCTGCGCCTGAGCCAACGTCAGGCCCGCGATCAGCAGAATGCTCCGCATGTCCTCACTCCCGAAATTGTTCGGACAGAGAAGATACCCTGTTCTTTCCCACTCTGAAGAGCGGGCCCAGCTCTTCTTCTCCTCATCATTCTCCCTCTTCTACCGCCGCCGCTCGGCGTTGTCATCCTGATCCTTCGCGCCTGCGGCGCTCAGGATGACAGGCCCGCTCGCTTCGCGAAATGGAAGAAGGAAGCTACAGCCTTCGCTCCGCCGCCCGCGCATGCGCTTCGAGCCCTTCCGCGCGGCCAAGCCAGATCGCGTCCTCGATGAGCGGCCGCGCGGCGGCGCGGTCGTCGATGCGCAGCCAGGTCCGCACGCGCAGGAACGTGTAGACTGAGAGCCCGCCGGTTGAGCGCGCCGTCCCGCCGGTCGGCAACACATGGTTCGGGCCCGCGCCGTAATCGCCCAGGACCTCCGCGGCTCCCGCGCCCACGAACAGCGCGCCGTAATGGGCGAGCCGGGGCGCCAGTGCAGCCGCGTCGCGCAGATCTAGCTGCAGGTGCTCGGGTGCGATGGCGTCGCACGCCGCCACGCCCTCCTCCACGCTCGTCACTAGGATCACGCCGCCGTTCGCGAGCGCCGCCCGCGCCGTCACGGCCGTAGGCAGGTCGCCGAGCTGACGGGTGAGCTCCGCCTCCACGCGATCCGGCAGGGTAGGATCGAGGCTCACGAGGACCGGCACGGCTTCGGGATCGTGCTCGGCCTGCGCCAGCAGGTCCGCCGCGACGCGGCCCGGGTCAGCAGTGTCGTCCGCGAATACCGTCAGCTCAGACGGGCCCGCCAGCAGGTCGATCGCGACCGCGCCGGAGACCAGCTGCTTCGCCGCCGTCACGAAACGGTTCCCCGGCCCCACGATCACGTCGCGGGGGGCGATCGGCCCCGCGCCGTAGGCGAGCGCCGCGATCGCGTGTGCACCGCCCGCCGCGACGAGCCCGTCCGCGCCCGCAATTGCGGCGGCGGCGAGACTTAAGACGTGCGGCTTAGGGCTCGCTACCCATACGTCTCGCACGCCCGCGACCCGGGCCGTGAGCGCGGTCATCAAGACCGACGAGGGCAAGGGATAGCGCCCGCCGGGAGCGTAGCAGCCGGCGCGCTCGACCGGCGCTATTCGATGCTCCGCGATACCCCCGGGCACGGGGACCGAGGCCGGGCACAAGGCACGGTACTGAGCTTCCGCGAACCGGCGGATCCGCTCCGTGACCCGTTCGAGCCGCCCGCGATCGCCTGCCGGGAGGAGGCGGAGGGCGCGATCGAGCGCGGACCGATCGTGAAACAGCCCCTCTCCCGGCCGCACGTCACCGAACCGCTCGGCGTACTCGCGCAGCGCCGCTTCACCCCCGGCCCGCACGGCGTCCACGATCGGCGCGGCCTCCGCGAGGGCTTGGGTGGACACGGCGTCCCGCCGGCCGCGCGCCAGGTCCGCGAGCGAGCGCCGGGGCAGCAGGCGCTCACTCATCGGGTCTCTTGCGCCTTCGCGGCCATCGGCCGGCGGGTGACCGCACCGCGCCGGCGGGAGAGCTCGGCCACCACGTCCGCGAGCGTGCCGCCCCCGCGGACGACTGCGACCAGCGCGAGGTACAGCAGGTCGGCGGCTTCGTGCACCACTTCGGCGCGTCCGCTGGCCCGGCCCAGCTCCTCGGCCTCCTCCTGCAGCTTGGCCGCGAGCAACGTGGCGTCCGCGAGCAGCTTCGCCGTTCCCGACCCCGGCTCGGGGCGGGCGGCGCGCTCCGCGATAGTGCGCGCGAGGTCGTCAAGATCGAACCCCGATGGCCAGCACGACCGCCGGTCGAGGTGACAGAACCCGGCGCCGCGCTGCCGCACGGTGAAGCGCAGGGCGTCACGGTCGCAGTCCAGATCCACGCGCACCAGCTCCTGCGTGTTGCCCGACGTTTCGCCCTTTACCCACAACGCCTGGCGCGACCGGGACCAGTAGATGCCTTGGCGTTCCGTGACCGCGCGCGCCAGCGACTCACGCGTGCTCCAGACGACTCCCAGCGTGTGTCCCGATTCGTCGCACACGACCGTGGGCCAAAGGTTGCCGTCCAACGGCTTCGCAAGCGGTGCCGCCACTGCGTCGCCCAGCGGCAGTCGCCCGGTGTACAGCGCCATGCCCACCTGCGCGTCCGCCCCGATGCGGTCCAGCTCGGCGATCTCCGCCGCCGTTGTGATCCCTCCGGCCGCCGTGAGACGCGCGTCGCCCGCGGCGCGCACCGCGGCGGCCACCGCCGCGAGATCGAACCCGCCCATCGCGCCTTCGTTCTCCACCTGCGTGAACAGGAACCCTCCGGCCACCGGTGCCAGCGCGCGGATCCGGTCCACCACGGAGGTGCCGGCGGCGGTCCGCCAGCCCTCCACGACCACCTGGCCGCGCTCCGCGTCCACCGCCGCGATCACGCGCTCGCGCGGGAGGGCGCCGCAGAAGTCCGGGCTCGCCGCAGTACCGATCATGATCCGCGTCGCGCCGGCATCGAGCCAGGCACGCGCCGTGTCGAGGTCGCGAATGCCACCCCCGACGCGGCATGGCGCCCGGCGCACCATCTCGCGGATCAGCCCTGCGTTCGAGCCCCCCCCCTGGTCGAGCGCGGCGTCGAGGTCGACGACCGCCACCTCCCCGGCCACCGCGAACTCCTCGAGCCGGGCCATCGGGTCGCCGCCGTCCAGCACGAACTCCCGGCCCCGGCGCAGCTGGACCGCGCGCCCTTGCATCAGGTCGATGCTGGGAACGATCATCGCCGCACCCGGATCCCGCGGAGGGAGAGATCGGCCTTGATGCCGTCGACGGTGTCGTCGCCGTCGTGGAACACCGACGCCGCGAGCACGGCGTCCGCGCCCGCGCGCAGCGCGGCCTCCACGTGCCCGCGCTCGCCGATGCCGCCCGAGGCGATCACGGGCACGCGCACGGTTCCCGCTACCGCTCGCAACAACGGCAGATCCGGACCCAACCGGGTGCCGTCGCGGTCCCAGCTCGTGAGCAGGATTTCCCCGGCACCCAAACACGCGCCCTCCCGCGCCCAGGCCACCGCATCGGGTCGCCCTGGCTCGCGGCCGCCGAACGCGAGCGCTTCCCACCGATCTTCGCCCTCCGTGCGACGCGCATCGATGGCGAGCACGACGCATTGACTCCCGAACTCGGCCGCGAGCTCGGCGAGGAGGGCGGGGCGCTGCACCGCGGCGGTATTCACGCTCACCTTGTCCGCCCCCGCCGCGAGCAGCCGGCGCGCGTCATCCACGCTCCGGACCCCGCCACCGACGGTGAGGGGAATGCGGATCGCCGCGCGCACTCGCTCCACCGTCTCGATCTGCGTGGCCCGCGCTTCGGGCGACGCAGCCACGTCGAGGACCACGATCTCGTCAGCGCCTTGGGACTCGTACAGCGCCCCCTGTGCCGCCGGATCGCCCGCGTCGCGCAAGTGCTGGAACCGGACCCCCTTCACCACGCGCCCGTCCCTCACGTCCAGGCAGGGCACCACGCGTGGCAAGAGCCCCGGCTCCGGGCCCTCGCCCACCGGCGCGGACCGGGCGACTCTTGCCCCGGAGAGCCAGCGCTCAAGCAGCGCCGCGCCGTAGGCCCCGGACAGCTCCGGGTGGAATTGGCACGCGAGGATGCGGTCCCGCTCCAGTGCCGCTATGAACCGCACGCCGTGCGTCGTCCATGCTGGGGTCCAACCCGGTGGTGCTGCGAGCAGGGCATAGGAGTTCGCAAACGCGGCGACACCCGAGTCGACAAGTCCGACCTGCGATACGGCCGTCACGGCGTTCCAGCCGAGGTGCGGCACGCGCACGTCGTCGGGGAGGCGGCGGCACCCGCCCGCGATCACGCCGAGGCCAGCCACACCGGGGGTCTCCTCGCTTCCCTCGCATAGCATCTGCATGCCCAGACACACGCCGAGCAGCGGCGTGTTACGCGCCACCGCGTCCGCGACTGCGCGGTCGAGACCCCGCGCGCGCAGCGCTGCCAGGCCCGCTCCGAACGCCCCCACGCCCGGCAAGACGACGCGGCGCGCCGCTGCCACGACGGCCGCGTCGTCCGTCACGACCACGCCCGCGCCGAGCCGGCGGAACGCGCTGGTGATCGACGCGAGATTGGCGACGCCGGAATTCACAATGACGACGTCAGGCATCGAGCGTCCCCTTGGTGGACGGCACGTCGTCGAAGCCCGAGCAGGCCACCGCCTGCTTGAGCGCGAGGGCGGTCGCCTTGAAGGCGGCTTCGGCCCGGTGGTGGTCGTTCTCGCCCTTCAGCACGTCGACGTGCAGTGTGAATCGTCCCGCCGCCGCGAGCGAGCGCAGGATGTGCGGGATGTTCTCGCACGCCAGACCACCGATCGCCTCCCGGCGCAATCCCAGCGTCACGTCCGCGTACGACCGCCCCGACAGATCCACCACGGCGCGCGCCAGCGCCTCGTCGAGCGGAGCATAGGCCCAGCCGAACCGGTTGACGCCCCGCCGCTCGCCCAACGCCCGATCGACCGCCTGACCGAACGCGAGCGCGCAGTCCTCGGCGGTGTGGTGGTCGTCGACGTGGAGGTCGCCCTTGCAGGCGAGCGTTACATCGAATCGGGCGTGACGGCTCAACGCCTCGAGCAGATGATCGAGGAAGCCGAGTCCTGTCTTCACGTCGGCCTGCCCCGCGCCCTCGAGTGTGAGCGTGACCGTGATCGATGTCTCGCGCGTGGCGCGCGTGACGGTTGCGGTGCGCGCGGTCATGGCTCGAGGCCCTCGGATTGGAGCGTCAGCTCGAGGGCCTGGCTCAGCCGATCGAAGTCGGGAGCGCTCCCCGGCAGCGTGACGCGCAGTGCCGTCTCAAGACCCCGGCGGCTGGGGAAGTCGCGGACCACCACGCCGTGGGTGGCGAGACCGGCGCAGAGCGCACGGGCCCGTGGCCCGCATTCGACGAGCACGAAGTTCGCCTGCGACGGCCGGGGCGCGAGGCCGGCAGCGGCAAGCCGCCCGCCGAGCAGACGCCGCTCCTCGCGGACCCGCGCGACGTGGGCGCGGAGCGGCTCGGCGCCGCGCTCGAGCTGGGCCAGGGCGAGCGCGATCGAGGGCGCCGCCACCGTGTACGGGCCGCCCGCGGCGCGCAGCACGGCGATCACGTATGGGCTCCCGATCGCGTAGCCAACACGACACCCCGCGAGGCCCCAAGCTTTGGACAGGGTGCGCAGTACCAGGACGTTGGCCAGATCGAGCACCCCGGGCGTGAGATCCTCGTCCGCGTACTCGACGTACACGTGATCGAGGACGACGAGGGCGTGCGGCGCCGCCGCGGCGAGGCTTCGCACATCGGCCAGCGTCGCCACACTCCCCGTCGGGTTGTTGGGCGACACGACCGCGACGACGGCGGTGCGCGCATCGAGCCGTCCGAGGAACGCGTCGATGGGGAAGGCGTCGTCTCGCCACGGTACCCGGAAGAGCTCGCCGCCGGCGAGCGCGGCGCTGCAGTCGAACATGTCGAAGCTGGGGTCCGGCAGCACGAGGGCACGGCCGGGCTCGAGGAACGCCCGGCACGCGCGATCGATCGCCTCGTCCGCGCCGGCGGTGACCAGCACCCGGTCCGGCGCGACGCCGACACGTGCCGCGAGTGCGGCTTCGAGCGCGCAGACGTCCGGATAACGACGCAACAGCTCCGGGTCGGCGTTGGCGAGATCGCCGAGCAGGGCACGCGAAGGCAGAACGCCCTCGTTCGAGTCGAGGCGAAGCATGCCGGGACCGATCGCGGGGCGGCGGTAGGCGGTGGCCGGGTCGATCCGCGACACGGGGCCGGTCAGGGGAGCCGATGTGGTGGCCGTCATGGGACGATCTGCGAGAAGGTAGACACGACGAGATCGGTGCCCCCGGCTGCCTTCACGGCGGGGATCACCTGTGGGAGTGCGTCGCGCGGCACCGCGGCCTTCACCGCGTAGCCGCCGTTGCCGAACAGTGGAGCCACCGTGGCCTGGCGCATGGACGGCAGCACCGCGACCACGGCCTCGAGGCACTCCGCCGAGGCGTTCACCTCGAGCATGACCCGACGCCGTGCTACAAGCACGGAGTCGAGTAGCATCACGAGATCGTCGATGCGTCGGCGCCGCGCGCGATCCTCGAGGGCGGAGGGATTGGCATACAGGCGCGTCGAGGAGCGCATCAACTCGTCCACGACCACGAGACCGTTCGCCTCGAGCGTCGCCCCGGTAGCGGTATTGTCCACGATGACGTCCGCATCCTCCGGCGGGAACACTTCGGTCGCCCCGTAGGAGCGGACACATTCGGCGGAGAGGCAGCGCGTTGTGACCCAGCGCTGCGCCAGGCGCACGTACTCTGACGCCACCACCAAGTGGCCGGAGGGCAGGTGACCGTCGACGAGCATGGCCTTGGGTGCTGCCGCGACTACCTGCACGGGGTCGAGCCCGGTGTCGAGCAGCTCGACAACGTTCGCCTCGAGCTCCGCCACCCAGTCCGCACCGGCGAACCCCACGTCTCGGCTACCGAGTGCCAGCATCTCGACGATGTTCTGGGGCTTGAGGATCTTTGCTTCGGTGTCTTGCAGGGACACGTCGGGGCGATAGCCCCTGGCGCCCGGGCGAATCCGGATGCCGGCGTCGCCGAGGAGGGTCAGCACTCCCTGCTCCATCCGGCCTTTCGGCAGGCCGAGCCGCAGGGGTGTCGAGGAACCGGATTGTCGGGACATCGTGTCGCGCTCCGTTCGTTGGCCGAACCGAAGCCCCGGAGCTCGGACGTCCCTAAAAGCACGACGCCGGCCCCAGGGGGGTCGGCGTCGGCGATGGACTCAAGGCTCTACAGGTCTACTCGGTACCTTGCGTACGCCTCCGGCTCCCCCCGATCGACGGGTGGTGATGGTGGTGCCGGTGATGCAAACGGGTACGCTCCATGACCCGTAACTAAGCCGCGGGCGTGATCCTTGTCAACCACCCCTGGTCGCCGGACGCCCCCGCCCGAACGTGTGATTGACATCGCGGCACCTGCCGGGTAAATAACAAAATCATGATCGCGCACCACACGACCCACTGTTGTCCGGCCTGTCGGATGTGTCCTTGCCCCTCGGGGAGCGGACGCGGTTGTGGCGCTGTGGTTGCCGGCATCGGATGATGCTCGACTAGCTTGTAAACGGCACGCGCGACGCAGATCGGGCCCGCTTCCCACGGAAGCGGGCCCGTTTCGCTTTTACCTCACGCCCTGTCCCCCTCTCCCCGGTGTGGAGAGGGGGAACGAAAGGGAAGGTCGGAAAGAGATGCCTCAACCGGAGCTAATAGCGGACGACCGTATCACGCAGGCGCACGGCTTCACGCTGTGGTTCACCGGCCTGTCCGGGTCGGGCAAGTCCACGCTGGCCGCGGCGGTGAGCGCGGAGCTGCGTGGTCGGGGCGTGCCGGTCGAAGTGCTCGACGGGGACGAAGTGCGTCAGAATCTCTCCAAGGGTCTCGGGTTCTCGCGGGAGGACCGCGACACCAACATCCGCCGCATCGGCTATGTGGCGAAGCTCCTCACGCGGAATGGGGTGGCGGTCATCTCCGCCGCGATCTCTCCCTATCGCGCGATCCGGGACGAGGTACGCGAGGACATCGGCGCGTTTATGGAAGTGTACGTGAAGGCCTCGCTCGACGAGTGCATCCGCCGTGATACCAAAGGGTTGTATCGCCGGGCGCTGGCCGGGGAGATCCCCCAGTTCACCGGTGTGTCGGATCCCTACGAGGAGCCGGTGTCCCCGGAGCTCGTGATCGACACGGAGCGCGAGCAGGTCGCCGAGAGCGCTGCCCGGGTGATCGACCGTCTGCTCGAGCTCGGCCACCTCCGGAGTCCGGGCGATGCTTAACGCCGCGCAGGTTCGCGAGCAGGCCGCGGCTCTCACGGGTGCCGATCCCGAGACGACCCTCACGTGGGCGGTGGATACGTTCCCGGATAAGGTCACCCTGACCGTGAGCTTCGGCGGGGGCGGCGTCGTGCTCGCGCACCTTCTCAGCCGGATCGACCGGACGGTGCCGGTGCTCTTTCTCGACACCGCCTTCCATTTTCCCGAGACATACGCATTCAAGGAGCGGTTCGCCAAGCGCTACGGCCTCAAAGTCGTCGACTTGAAGCCTCAGACCGACCCGGGTCCGCTGTACCAGACGGACCCGGACCGCTGCTGCTTCATTCGCAAGGTCGAGCCGCTCGAGCGGGCCCTCGTCGGGTTCGACGCCTGGATCAGCGCGGTGCGACAGGATCAGTCCGCCACGCGCTCGTCGACGGAGCTCGTCGAGCTGCACGAGGTCGGCGGCCGGCCGATCGTGAAGGTGTTTCCGCTGGCTCACTGGAGTCGGGCGGATGTGTGGCGTTACCTCCGGGAAAACGGCGTGCCGTATCACCCGCTGCTCGACCAGGGCTACTCGAGCATCGGTTGCTGGCCCTGCACCCGCCCCACGGCGCCCGGCGAGGCCGAGCGCGCGGGGCGGTGGAGCGGCACCGGCAAGACCGAGTGCGGCCTACACACCTTCACTGTGAAGCAGGAGGCCTAAAGCCGTGAGCTTTGAAACGACGCCGATCGCAGCGCACGGTGGGACGCTGGTGAGCCGAGTGATCGCGGGCGAGGAGCACCCGGCGGCGCTCGAGCTGGCGGCCGCGCTGCCGTCTCTGACGGTCGACCCGCGGGCGGTCGCGGATCTCGAGCTCATCGCGACCGGCGCCTACAGCCCGCTCAGCGGCTTCATGGGCCTGGCCGACTACCAGCGCGTCCTGCACGAGATGCGTTTAGCCAACGGTCTTCCGTGGTCGCTGCCGATCACCTTGCGAGTCGCGGACCCGAGGAGAGTCCGCGAGACCGTGGCACTGCAGGCATCGGACGGCCGTACCGTCGCCCTGCTCGAAGTCCGAGAGGTGTTCACGCATTCGAAAGAGGAGGAGGCGCACCTCGCGTACGGAACCACCGACCCGAAGCACCCCGGTGTGGCGCAGCTGTACAGCCAGGGGGACTTCCTGGTGGGCGGCGACATCCGTCTGCTCGGGCGCACCACGCCGCCCTTTCCGGAGCTGGCGCTCGATCCTGCGGACACCCGGCGCGCGTTTGCCGAGCGCGGCTGGCGCACCGTGGTCGGCTTCCAGACGCGGAATCCGGTGCACCGCGCGCACGAGTACATCCAGAAGGCGGCGCTCGAGACGGTGGACGGACTGCTGCTGCATCCGCTGCTCGGGCCCACCAAGGACGACGATGTCCCGGCTGCTGTACGCGTCAAGAGCTACCGCGTGCTGCTCGAGCGCTACTACCCACAAGATCGAGTGCTCCTCGCTGGCTTCCCGGCCGCGATGCGGTACGCCGGTCCGCGGGAGGCGGTGTTCCACGCGCTGGTCCGCAAGAACTACGGGTGCACTCATTTCATCGTGGGCCGCGATCACGCGGGGGTCGGGAACTACTACGGCACGTACGATGCGCAGCGCATCTTCGAGCGCTTCGCGCCGGGCGAGCTCGGCATTCAGACCATCTGCTTCGAGCACACGTTCTACTGCCAGCGCTGCGGCGGCATGGCGTCACCCAAGACCTGCCCGCACGACGCCGAGTCCCATGTGACGCTCTCCGGCACCAAAGTACGGGAGCTGCTGCGCAGCGGCACGCTGCCGCCGCCCGAGTTCAGCCGGCCGGAGGTCGGCCAGGTGCTCGCCGATGGCCTGCGGGAGGTGGTGGTCGCATGACCGACAAGCCGCTGAGCGCGGTCGAGAAGGTGAAAGAGGAGAGCCGCGGCCTGCGCGGTGATCTGGGCGAGCAGCTCGTTTCCGGCTCTGACCATTTCTCCGACACGGGCGCTCAACTCCTCAAGTTCCACGGGACCTACCAGCAGGAGGATCGCGACCAGCGCCGCGAGCGTCGTGGCACGGACAGCGAGCCGGATCACCAGTTCATGGTCCGCTGCAAGATCCCGGGCGGCGTGCTCACCGGCGAGCAGTACCTCGTGATCGACGAGCTGGCGGACCGCTACGGCAACGGCACGCTGCGCGTGACGACGCGTCAAGGCAACCAGTTCCATGGCGTCTTGAAGGGCGATCTCAAGGCGACAATACGCGCCGTGAACGACGCGCTCGTCACGACGCTCGGCGCCTGCGGCGACGTGGTCCGC
>QHUD01000238.1 GCA_003221085.1 Gemmatimonadota bacterium | reverse complement strand
TCGCGGACCGCGCCGACCACCGTGTCCAGCTGCTCGCGCGTCAGCTCCGGGAAGATCGGCAGCGACAGGACCTCGCGCGCGGCGCGCTCGCTCACCGGCAGGCGTCCTTCCTTATATCCCAGGGCAGCGAAGCACTCCTGGCGGTGGAGCGGGATCGGGTAGTAGACCGCGCAGCCGATGCCCTTCGCCTTGAGGTGCGCCAGCAGCTCGTCCCGCCGCTCGGCCCGCAGGGTGTACTGATGGAAGATGTGCTCGTTGGCGCGCTCCACGACCGGCGTCGTTACCCCCCGCAGCCCCGCGAAGGCCTTGGAGTAGTAGGCCGCGTGCTCGCGGCGCTTCCCGGACCAGGCGGCGAGGTGGGGGAGCTTCGCCAGGAGCACGGCCGCCTGCAGCGTGTCGAGCCGGGAGTTCGTCCCGATCTCCTCGTGGTGGTACTGCTTGGCCCCGCCGTGCAGGCGCAGTCGGCGCAGCCGCTCGGCCACCGCGTCGTCGGAGGTGACTATCATGCCGGCGTCTCCCCAGGCCCCCAGGTTCTTACTGGGGAAGAAAGAATAGGCGGTGACCCACCCGAGCTCGCCCGCCACACGCCATTCGCCGTCGATCGAGCGCCGCGCCCCGATCGCCTGGCAGGCATCCTCGATCACCCTGAACCCGTGCCGTCGGGCGATCGCCAGCAGGCGCTCCAGGTTCGCCATCTGGCCGAAGAGGTGCACCGGCACGATGGCGCGAGTGCGCGGCGTGATCGCGGCCTCGACCTTCTCCGGGTCGATATTGAAGGTGTCCGCCTCGATATCCACGAAGACGGGAGTGCCGCCCGCATTGTGAATCGCCCCCGCGGTCGCGAAGAAGGTGAACGAGCTGGTGATGACCTCGTCCCCCGGCTTGAGGTTCAGCGCCTTGAGCGGGAGCAGGAGGGCATCGGTGCCGCTGGCGCAGCCCACGCCGTGCCGGGCGTGCGACACCTGCGCCACTGCGGTTTCGAGCTGCGGGACGGCCGGGCCCATGATGAATTGCTGGGATTCGACGACGCGCTGCAGCGCCGACCAGACCTCGTCCTTGATCGTCCGGTACTGGGCGACGAGGTCCAGCAGCGGGACGTTCACGGCCGCGCGCGCGGTGGCTCGGTCATGCGCAAGGCACCCTCCGCTTCGGCGTAGCGGGCGCCGCACGCGGGGCAGGCGGCCTGGCCCTTGGCGGGCTGCAACCGCTCCCCGCACTGGCACATCCATCCGATGCGCCGCGCCGGGACGCCGACCATCAGAGCGTACGGCGGCACGTCGGAGGTGACGACCGCGCCGGCGCCAATGAAGGCGTACTCGCCGAGCGTCACTCCGCACACGACGGTGGCGTTGGCCCCGATCGAGGCGCCGCGCTTCACCAGCGTCTTGCGGTACTCGTGCTTGCGGGGGACGTGGCTGCGCGGGTTCATCACGTTGGTGAACACGCACGATGGACCGCAGAAGAAGTCGTCCTCGAGCTCGACGCCCTCGTAGACCGACACGTTATTCTGGATCTTGACGTTGTTGCCGATCCGCGTCTTGGGCATGACCACCACGTTCTGGCCGAGGTTGCAGCGCTCGCCGATCACCGCGCCGGGCATGATGTGGCTGAAGTGCCAGATCTTCGTGCCCCGTCCCACGACGGCGCCGTCGTCGACGAAGCTCGACGGGTGCACGAAGACATCGGCCATCAGCCGATCACTTTCACTTCAGTGGCCAGCTCCACCCCCGCCTTCTTGGCGACCGTCTTGCGCACGTGCTCGATGAGCTTGAGCACGTCACTCGCTGTCGCGGTGCCCGTGTTGACGATGTAGTTCGCGTGCAGCGGCGAGACCTGGGCGCCGCCGATGGTAAAGCCCTTCAACCCGCATTCGTCGATCAGGGCCCCGGCGGTGCGCGGGCCCCCGGGATTCTTGAAGACCGAGCCGCAGCACGGCTGGTCGAACGGGGTGCCGGCCTTCCGCCACCGCAGCAAGCGCGCCTGCAATTCCTTGAGCTTGGCCGGCGGCTCCTCGATCAACGCCAGCTTCGCCTCGAGCACGATCACGTTGCCGAGGTTCGAGGAGCGGTACTTGAACGAGATCTGCTTGCGCGGAACCTGTCGCATCTTCCCCTTGGCGTCCATCACGGTGGCTTCCGTGAGCACTTCCGCGAACTCGGCGCCATGCGCGCCCGCATTCATGTATACGCCGCCGCCTACCGTACCGGGGATGCCGATGAAGCGCTCCACGCCGGCGAAGCCCGCCTCCGCCGTGCGGCGAGCGAGCAGCGGCGTCGGCAGACCCGCCCCCACGATCGCCGTCGCGCCCTTCATCTCGAAGCGGTCGAGACCCTTCCCGATACGGATCACGACGCCCGGAAAGCCTCCGTCCTTGACCAGGACGTTCGAGCCGAGGCCGAGCGCCGCCCACGGGAGCCCGCGGTCCTGCGCGAGCTCGAGCGCCTTGGCGACGTCATCGGCGTCGGCGGGCAGAACGAGGTAGCGCGCCGGTCCGCCGATCCGGTACGTGGTATGGCGGGCCAGGGGCTCGTTCTCGAGCACGCGCCCGCGGAACTTGACCTTCGGCGCGGGCGGCGCGGCCGCCGGCTTGGCGGCGGGCTTGCCCGTCTTCCCCGCCGGCTTGGCGGGTGCCTTCGCTACGCCCGGACGGGCTCCTTTGCGGCTGCCGGCGGCCGGTTTTCGACGGTCGTTCTTTCGTGCCATTCTTGGAGACTCCTCACGCTGCCCGTTCGGCTGCGAAGAGCGATGATCGCATCGCAAGCGGCGCTCGCGGCCGACATCGTCGTGGTGTACGGCACGCGGTGCATCAGCGCCGCACGTCGGATCGCGTAGTCGTCCGCCTGCGTGAACTTCCCGAGGGGCGTGTTGATCAGGAGCTGGACGTCGCCCGACACGATCAGATCGATCGCGTTCGGCCGCCCTTCGTGCACCTTGGCCACTCGTTCCGCCGGCACGCCACGGGCCCGCAGGTACCGCGCGGTGCCCTCGGTGGCCGTGAGACGAAACCCCATCTCGTGGAACCGCCGCACGATGGGCAGCACGGTCGGCTTGTCCGAGTCGTTCACCGTCACGAAAATCCCCCCGCTCAGCGGCAAGCTGCCGTCCGCGGCGATCTGCGCGGAAGACCGCCTCCTTCACCGCCACCCCGGGGAGCGGAAGGTCATCGGGAACGCCCAGTTCGTCCAGGGTGTGTCCGGTCATCACCGCCGCCGCGAGCTTGGCCAGGGGCACCCCGGTCGCCTTGCTCACGAACGGGACCGTCCGGGACCCCCGCGGGTTGACCTCCAACACGTAGACCACGCCATCCTTGATGGCATACTGCACGTTGATCAAGCCCACCACGCCGAGCGCCCCAGCGAACGCCTTGGTGTAGCGGCGCATCTCGTCGACCTGACGATCGCCGATCAGGTAGGGCGGCAACACGCAGGCCGAGTCCCCCGAATGGACCCCGGCGTCCTCGATGTGCTGCATCACGCCGCCGATGACGCACCGGGTGCCGTCGGCCAGGGCATCCACGTCACCCTCGAAGGCGTCCTCGAGGAAGCGGTCGATCAGGACGGGATGCTCGGGGGCCACGCGCGCCGCCTTCTCGAAGTAGTTCCGCAGCGTGCCCTCATCGTACACGATCTCCATCGCCCGCCCGCCCAGCACGTACGAGGGCCGCACCAGCACCGGGAACCCGATCCGCTCGGCGACCTTCACGGCTTCCTCGACCGAGCGCGCCGTGCCGTTCGCCGGTTGCGTCACGCCGAGGCGGTCGGCCAGGGCTTCGAACCGCTCGCGGTCCTCCGCGATGTCGATGGAGTCCGGCGGCGTCCCGAGGATCGGGACACCCGCTGCCTCGAGCGGCTTGGTCAAGCGCAGTGGCGTCTGTCCGCCGAGCTGGACCACGACACCCTTGGGCTGTTCCCACCGCACGATCTCGAGCACGTCCTCGAGGGTGAGCGGCTCGAAGTAGAGCTTGTCCGAAATGTCGAAATCGGTCGACACCGTCTCGGGGTTCGAGTTGATCATCACCGTCTTGAAGCCCAGATCGCGGAATGCGAGCCCCGCGCGCACGCAGCAGTAGTCGAACTCGACCCCCTGCCCGATCCGGTTCGGCCCGCTCCCGAGGATCACGATGCCCTGCGCACCGAGCGGCTCCGATTCGTTCTCGGCGTCGTACGAGCTGTAGAGATACGGCGTCGCGGACGGAAACTCGCCGGCGCAGGTGTCCACGGTCTTGTACGCGGGGTGCACGCCGAGCCGCCACCGTGTCTCGCGAACCGCCGCCTCGGGAATCCCGCGCAGTGTTCCGAGCTGAGCGTCCGAGAAGCCCATGCGCTTCATGCGGCGCAGGTCGGCCGCGCCCGTCTCTCCCGGCGGCAGCGCCGCGAACCAGCGCTCCGCCTCGAGCAGCTCCTCCATCTGATAGAGAAACCAGGGAT
>QHUD01000006.1 GCA_003221085.1 Gemmatimonadota bacterium | reverse complement strand
CACGTGACGACGCAGCGTTTCGCCGAGCGCCGCGGCCGTCGCTTCGGGGTCGGCATGCGCCCCGCCCGGCGGCTCGGCGATGATCTCATCGATGACCCCGAGCTCCAGCAGGTCGTCGGCCGTGATCTTGAGAGCCTCGGCGGCCCGCTCCCGCTGGCTCGCGTCCTTCCAGAGGATGGCGGCGCAACCTTCGGGGGAGATGACGGAGTACACCGAGTTCTCGAGCATCAGCACGCGATCGGCGAGCCCGACGGCGAGCGCGCCGCCCGACCCACCCTCACCGATCACGGCGGTGAGGATCGGCGTGCGGAGCGTGGCCATCTCCACCAGGTTGCGCGCGATCGCTTCGGCCTGGCCGCGCTCCTCGGCGCCGAGCCCGGGATAGGCGCCCGGCGTGTCCACGAGCGTGATCACCGGGGCGCGGAACTGCTCGGCCAGATGCATGAGGCGGAGCGCCTTGCGGTAGCCCTCGGGGTGGGCCATCCCGAAGTTGCGGTACAGGTTCTCTTTGGTGTCGCGGCCCTTCTGGTGCCCGATCACCATCACGCTCATCCCGTCCAGCCGCGCCCAGCCGCCCACGATCGCCGGGTCGTCCCGAAACAGCCGGTCGCCGTGCAGCTCCACGAAGTCGGTGAACACCGTGCTCAGGTAGTCCAGCGTGTACGGCCGCTTCGGGTGCCGGGCCACCTGGACGCGCTGCATCGGCGTCAGGTTCTCGTAGATCTCGGTGCGCAGCTCGGCCAGCCGCTTCTCGAGCGGGGCGAGCTCCTTGGTGACGTCCACCGCCGTCTCGCCCGCCACGCGCTTCAGCTCCTCGATCTGGCGTTCCAGCTCGAGCAGCGGACGCTCGAAGTCCAGCGTATGCGTCGCCATGTCCTCACCCCCCGGTCCCCCTCTCCGCCATGCGGAGAGGGGGGGGCACGGGACGCGCGTCGGTCCGCACTAGGAGCACGTGCTCGGGTCCGAGTAGCGCGCGCAGCGCCACCAGCAGCTCGTCCTCCACCTCGACCCGCAGGGAACGGCTGCGAAGCCGGGTGGCGCTGACCCCGCGGGCAAGCCCGGGGACCGCGCCATCCCCGTTCTCCTCTTCGTTGGTCCACTCGACCAGCACCGGTGCCGGACCGGGGTGGGCCGCGCACAGCGCCGCGGCGGCGCGGGCCGCGTCGGGCGGCGGGGGCGCCCCGGGGGACCAGCGCAGCGCGATGCCGATCGCCCCGCTCGCTTTGAGCTCGTCGAGTGCCTGCGCGGTCTCCACGATGAACGGAGCCTGCTCCTCGTCCCGGTCGCGTCCGCTGTAACTGCCCGCGAGCAGCAGCGCGCGGTCGGTCCGGATCACGTCGCTCAACTTGGCCCAGGCTTCTGGGAACACCAACGCCTCCGCGGTTCCGTGGAAGTCCTCCAGCGTGAGGCGCGCATATTCGGCGCCCGTTTTCTTCGAGATCTGCCGTTTCACCAGCGTCACGACCGCCGCGACCCGCACCCGCTGGTCGCTCCACTGGCCCAGGGTCGCGGTCGTGCGGCTCCCGAAAAGCTCCACCTCGACGCGGTAGCGCGCGAGGGGGTGGCCGGAGATGAAGAAGCCCAGCACCGCCTTTTCGCGCGCCAGGCGGTCGTGCTCGGTCCAGGGAGGCACGTCGGTGAGCGGGGAGCGGGGAGCGGGGAGCGGCGTCTGCTCGCCGAATAGGGCGTGCTGGCCCGCCTGCCGCTCCTGCTGGCGCGCCTGGGCTTCCCCGAACGCGGCGTCGAGCGCCGCCACGAGCTGGGCGCGGTGTCCCCCGAGCGAGTCGCAGGCGCCGGCGTCGATCAGCGCTTCGAGCACCCGTTTGTTGCAGAGGCGCAGGTCGATCCGGTCGCACAGATCGACGAGCGAGCGGTACGGCCCGCCGGCCGTCCGCCCGGCGAGAATGGACTCGATCGCGCCCGCGCCGACGTTCTTGATCGCGCCGAGGCCGAAGCGGAGCCGGCGGTCGCCGACCACGGTGAACTTGAACCCGGACTCGTTGACGTCCGGCGGCAGCACTTCGAGCCCGAGCTCGCGGGCCTCGTTGATGTAGCGCACGACGTTGTCGGTGTTACCGATCTCGGACGACAACAGGGCCGACACAAACTCGGGGGCGTAGTGCGCCTTGAGCCACGCGGTCTGGTACGACAGCACCGAGTACGCCACGGCGTGCGACTTGTTGAATCCGTAGCGCCCGAACGTCTCGATCTGGGCCGCGATGTCCTCGATCCCCCGCCGATCGTGCCCCAGGGCGACGGCCCGCTCGACGAAGCGGCCCAGCTCGTGCTGGATCAGCTCCTTGTCCTTCTTCCCCACCGCCTTGCGCAGCACGTCGGCTTCGGCGAGCGAGAAGCCGGCGAGCACGTTGGCGATGCGCATCACCTGCTCCTGGTAGGTGATCACGCCGTAGGTGGGCTGGAGGATCTGCGCCAGAGCGGGGTGCGGGTAGCGCACCGGCTCCCGGCCGAGCTTGCGGTTGATGAACACGAGGTGCATGCCGGTGTCGAGCGGGCCGGGGCGGAGCAGGGCGTTGGTCGCGACCAGGTCGTCGAACCGATCGCACCGCATGCTGCGCAGGCAATCGGTCGCGAGCGGCGACTCGAACTGGAACACGCCCGCCGTCCGGCCCGAGCCGAGCAGCTCGTAGACCCGCGGATCATCGAGATCCAGCGCGTTCATGTCGAGGGTGACCCCGTGCCGCTCCGCGACCATCCGCACCGCGTCGTGGATGACCGTGAGCGTGCGGAGGCCGAGCACGTCGATCTTCAGCATCCCGACCTGCTCGAGCGCCACCATGTCGTACTGAGTGATGATCGCGTCGGGCTCCTGCGGCGCGAGGCAGACGGGGACGTAGTCGGTGAGCGGGCCGGGGGCGATCACCACGCCGGCGGCGTGGACCGAGGCGTGGCGCGCGAGCCCCTCGATCCGGGTCCCGAGCTCGAGGATCTTGCGCACCCGCTCGTCCTGGCGTGCGAGCTGCCGGAGCTCGGGAGATTTCTCGGTGGCGTCCGCGAGCGTCACCGAGATCCCCGGTCCCGCGGGGATCATCTTCGTAAAGCGGTCCACTTCGCCCGGCTCGACCCGCAGCGTCCGGGCGACGTCGCGGAACGCGGCGCGTGCCTTCAGTGTCCCGAAGGTGATGATCTGGCCGACCGAGTCCCGCCCGTACCGCTCCCGAATGTACTGGATGACCTCGCCGCGGCGCTCGAAACAGAAGTCGAGGTCGATGTCGGGCATCGAGATGCGCTCGGGATTCAGGAACCGCTCGAACAGCAGGTCGAACTTGAGGGGATCGATGTCGGTGATGCCGAGGGCGTACGCGACCAGCGAGCCCGCCGCCGAGCCGCGTCCCGGCCCCACCGGAATGCCGCGGTCCTTCGCCGCCTTCACGATGTCGTAGACGATCAGGAAGTAGCCGGCGTAGCCCGTGTGCGAGATGACCTGCAGCTCGTAGTCGAGCCGCTCCTGGACGCCCGAGGGGAAGGGGTCTCCGTAGCGCGCCGCTGCTCCCGCGCGCGCCAGATGCACCAGCAGGTCGTTATCCGACGCGAACTCCGCCGGGCGCGGGTACTGCGGCAGGAAGTAGCGCTTCGCGAAGTCGAATTCGCACAAGTCCGCCACGCGCTGGGTTTCCGCCACCACCTCCGGGTGCTCCGGGAACAGCGCCCGCATCTCCCGCTCCGACTTGACGTAGCTCTCCTGGCCGAAGAAGCGGAAGCGGTTGGGATCGTCCAGGTCCTTCCCCGTGCCGATGGCGAGCAGGACGTCGTGCGCTTCGGCGTCTTCTTTCCTTAAATAGTGCGCGTCATTGGTGGTGACGACGGGGAGGCCGAGCTCCTGCGCCAGCTGGAACATACCGGCGGTGACGGTCTTCTCATCCGCGAGACCGTGGTCCTGGACTTCGAGCCAGAACCCGTCCGGGCCGAACACACCGGCGAAGTACCGCGCGCTCGCCTTCGCGGCCTCGTAGTTCCCCTGCCGGAGATACAGGGCGATCTCCCCCGAGAGGCACGCCGCGAGCCCGATCAGGCCACCCGAATACCGCTCCAGCACCTCCCGGTCGATGCGCGGCCGGCGGTAATAGCCCTCGAGGAACCCGATGGACGAGAGCTTGACCAGGTGCTCGTAGCCCGTGCGGCTACGCGCGAGCAGTACGAGATGAGAATACGGGCCGGGCGCTTCCGGAGGGGGGCGCTCGCGCTTGTGCCGGTCGCCGAAGGCGAGGTACGCCTCGAAGCCGAGGATGGGCCGAATCTTCCGCGCCCGGGCCTCGGCATAGAACTGCCACGCCCCGTGCAGGTTGCCGTGGTCGGTGATGGCGAGCGAGTCCATGCCGAGCGCCTGGACCCGATCGAGCAATTCGGGGATCCGGTTGGCGCCGTCGAGGAGAGAGTACTCGCTGTGCGTGTGGAGGTGAACGAACGCCATACGGCTTGGGGGAAGATATCGGCGCTCCGGCGCATTGTCAAAAGCGTGTTGTCGCCGGATATTTTGCGGCCCATGCGCCCTACGCGCTCAATCGCGACGCTGCTCGCACTGACCCTGATGATGGCCGGTTTTCATCGGGTAACCGCGGGCGGTCCGCGCGAAGCGCGCGCCACGCTGGCGCTCGGGTTCCTCCTGCTCGCCGCGTACGTCGGCGGTGAGCTCGCGAGGAGCGTGCGGTTGCCACGTCTCACCGGGTACCTGATCGTCGGGTTCGCGGTCGGCCCCGCGTGGCTCGGGCTCGTGCGGCGCGAGGAGGTGGACGCGCTCCAGTTCATTGCGGACGCCGCCGTGGCGCTGATCGCACTCGCCGTCGGGTCCGAGTTGACGCTCGAGTCCCTGCGCCAGACCCGGGTCGCCCTCGCTCGGCTCGCGACCGGCGCGATCGTGTTCCCCTTCCTCGCCGTCACGCTCGTGATGCTCTCGGTCAGCGCGTGGTTTCCGCTCACGCGCCATCAGTCGCCGGGCGACGGAGCGGTCGTGGCGCTCGTGCTCGGCGCGGTCGCGGCGGCCTCGTCTCCCGCGCTCACGCTGGCGATGATGAGCGAGCTCGACGTCCGCGGACCCGTGGCGCGCGCACTGCTCAGCCTTACGGTCGCGAAGGACATCGCCGCCGTGATCTTGTTCGTGCTGGTCCTCGCCAACGGCCGGATGCTCACGAGCCCCGGCGCGCTCAACATAGAGGTCGCGGGTACGGCCATGCTGCAACTCCTCGGCTCGGTCGCCGTGGGTACCCTCCTGGGGTTCGCGCTCGGCCGCTACCTGAGGCTGGCCCGGCAGGGCTCGGGGGTGTTCGTGGTGGCCGCGGCGTTTGTCGCCGCCGAGGTAGCGCGGCTCTTGCGTCTCGAGACGCTCATGCTCGCGCTCGCGGCCGGGTTTTACCTCGAGAACTTCACGCCCGTCGAGAGCGAGCTGGTGCGTCGCGAGCTGAAACGCACCTCGTTGCCCGTGTATGTCGCGTTCTTTGCCCTGGCGGGTGCGGGTCTGCGGATCGGCGTGCTGGCGGATTTGTGGCCGTGGATCCTGCTGCTGGCCGGCCTTCGGCTCGTCGGCCTGCGCTACGGCATGCTCTGGGCGGGGCGGCACCCGAGTGTGACGCCGGCCCTCGCGCGGGAGGGCTGGCTCGGGCTCATTTCTCAGGCGGGGGTGGCGCTGGGGCTCGCACAGCTCGCCCGGCGGGCGTTCCCGGAATGGGGGGTCTCCCTTGAGACCCTGATCGTGGCGATGATTGGTGTTCACGAGGTGGCGGGACCCATCTGCTTCCGCACGGCGCTCGCGCGGGCCGGAGAAATCACCAGGAGACACGATGCCGAAGCGCCTGTGGACGGTGGCACTCCCGTCGCTACTCGCGGCGGCCTGTAGCTCGAGCCCGGCGACCGAGCCGCCCCTCGCGCCGTGTACGGCGGCGAGCGGCGGGCAGGTTGCCCTGGGGATCGGCGCCTACACCGCGGTCGACCCCACTCAAACCGCGGGCTGCGCGGTGTTCCCGGCGAATCCCCTGGGGTCCGGCATCGAGTACCTCGTGGTACCGCAGTCGGCGTCGAGCATCCCGGACGACTCGCAGGCGTTCAAGCTGGGGGGCAACCCGCTCGCTGCCCCGCCCGCTCCGGGTGCCTCGCTCGCCGCCGGCACTGGTGTCGCGCAGCAGTTCGACCTGCGGTTGCGCCTCTCCGAGCGGGAGTTTGCCCGGCAGGTACCCGTGCCGCTGCGGGCGCCGCCCCGCATCTCGGCGGCGGTCACGCCGGTGGATTCCGGCAACGTCCGCACGTTCAAGGTGTGCAACGTGCTGACGTGCGATCCCAGCAAGCCGAGCACGTTGTCGACTGTGACCGCCACCGCGCTCAAGGTGGGAGCGCACATCGCGATCTATGTCGATAACGCGGCGCCGCAGCCAGGCCTGTCGCAGACGGACCTGGATGCCTTGCGCGCGGTCTTCGACACGCGATTGTACGAGACGGACACGCTGGCGTTCGGCCGCGAGTCGGACATCGACAATAACGGCATGGTGATCGTGCTCATGAGCGCCAAGGTCAACGCCATGGTGACCGCGCCGCAGTGCAGCTCGACGGGATTCGTCGCGGGCTATTTCTTCGGCGCTGACCTGATCACGACGCCGCCGTTTGCGACGGGGAACAGCGGCGAGATCTTCTATTCGATCGTGCCGGACCCCATGGGGACCCTCAGCTGCGTGCACACCGTCGGGGATGTGAACCAGCTCGTGCCCGTTACGTTCGTGCACGAATTCCAGCACATGATCAGCTTCAACCAGCACTATCTCGTCCGGGGTAACCTCCCGGAGGATCTGTGGCTGAACGAAGGGCTCTCGCACTACGCCGAGGAGAACGGCGGGCGGACGTTTCTCCGGTCGGCTCCCCCGGACACCGCGACATTCTGCAACTACGTGTTCGGCGACGTGTACAACGCCGGCCAGTATTTCGCAGCGCCGCAGAAGTACTTTCTCGTCGACACGGCGGGGATCGGCGGCCTCGCGAATCGCGGAGCCTACTGGCTGTTCGTGCGGTATCTCGTGGACCAGGTTGGGGCGACGCTCGGTTCGGCCGACTCCGTCACGCGGCGCCTGGACATGACGGCGCTCACGGGCGCGGCGAACGCGAGTCACGCCGCTGGCGGCACCTCGTTCCCGACCCTCCTCGAGCGGTGGGCCCTGGCGAATTACGTATCGGACCTGTCGGGATTCTCTACGCCGTCGGAGCTGCAGTACGTCACCTGGCAGTTCCGCACGGCGTTCCCGAGGCTCCGCGCCGCATGCGGCAGCACCAAGATTCCCACCCTGTTCCCGCTCGACACGGCCGTGCATGCGTTCAGCGGAAGCGCCCTCGCCGCCAGCGGGATGCTGCGCGCTGGCTCGGCAAGCTATTACCGGCTGCAGCAAGCCGGGGGCGCGCCGAAGTTCTCTCTGTTGTTTTCGAATAGTGCCGGCGCCGCGTTGCGCACGACGTTGACTCCCCGGCTCACGGTGATCCGACTTCAGTAATGAAAGGGCGTCACGACGGTGTTACGCGACGACTTTCCGTGACGCTGCTCTGTAACGCGATGATGGTATCATCGCTCTCCGCCCAGGCCGCGAGCCTCGTGGCCGTGCTTCCCGGCTCCGCCCGCGCGGCGGGCATGGGCGGGGCGGGGGCGGCGATCGTCGGCGACGCCGGCGCCATCTTCGCGAACCCCGCGGCGCTCGCCACCGTGCACCACCTGGCCGTCGAGGCCTCCTACGAGGCCCACCCGTCGGGGACCTCGTTCTCCACGGGAGCGCTCGCGGTACGGCTCGGGCGGTTCGACTGGGGCGTGGGCGCCGCGGCGTTCGGAAAGAGCTACACCTCGGCCGACCTGCTCGGCGTCTCCTCGCTCGTGCTCCGCTCGGGAATGGTGGCGCTCGGCGTGACCGGGAAGTACGCGCGCGAGACTGTCGCGGGCGCCCGGGTCGATGCCTGGGCCGGCGACGCCGGCCTGGCCATCGCCATCTTCGATTTGGCGGCGTTGGGCGTGAGCGTCCAGAACATCGGAGGCGACTTCGGTCAGGCTGCTGGTGGGTTGCACCTGCCACGTCGCACGCGCGCCGGGTTTACCCTCAACTACGTCGATCCTCAGGGCACCGTGCGGCTGCTCACCACCCTCGAGGGCCAATGGCCGGCGACCGGAGGAGGGAGCGCTTTCGTGGTCCTGGGTCTCGAGGGCGGCGTGGTCGCCCGAGGCGTGGGCGTGCTCGGCCGCATCGGCTACGTCGGCCACTCCACGGCCACGAGCGCGTCGCCCTTCACCGGGGGCGCGAGCGTGGAGCTCGCTGGGGGGCGCCTGCATCTCGACTACGCGTACCGGGCGGACGCCGCGCTCGGCGCGAGACACCGCATGGGGCTGCGATGGATGCCGTGATCGAGCGGCGCCCGCCCAACTGGCGCCGGGTCGGACGCCGCCTCCTGGCGTGGGTGCTGATCGGCGTCCCCATCCTGCTCGTGGTGGCGCTGGTGGCGAGCGCCGATGCACGCTACCTCGCGCGGGCCGGGATCGAGGAGGCGCGGATCCTCCTCAAACGGCGGGCGATTGCGAAGCTCGTCGCCGATTCGAAAACCGACCCGACGCTCCGCCAGCGGCTCCGGCTCCTGCTCGGCGCGCGCGCCTACGCGGCAGATTCGCTGGGCCTGCTGGTGGGCGAGACGTTCACGACGTACGTCGACGTCGGCCGGGACACCCTGCTGCTCGTGCTGTCGGCATCGCGCCGCGACCGGCTGCGCGAACACACCTGGCACTTCCCCATCGTGGGTGCGGTGCCGTACAAGGGTTTTTTCGACTTCACGACGGCGCGGCGGGCGGCCGCAGAGCTGGAGCGGGACGGGCTCGACACCTACCTCCGCCCCGCCGGTGCCTTTTCGACGCTGGGGTACTTTTCGGACCCGCTCCTGTCGACCATCATGGAGCGCGACACGATGGAGCTCGTGGCCACGGTCATCCACGAGCTGGCCCACAGCACGCTCTATCTGAAGAGCCAGACGGCCTTCAACGAGAGCTTCGCGAGCTTCGTGGGATACCGCGGGGCCCAGGCGTTCTTTCGCTCGCGGGGGGACACGCTCGACGCGAGACGCGCCGCGGCACGATGGCGCGACGAGCGCACGCTCGACCAGCTCTACGCCGAGCTCGCGCGGCGCCTCGACTCCGCGTACGCGGCGGGACCCACGGGTCCGGCGCTCGAGCGAACGCGCGCCACGCTGTTCGGGTGGGCCCGGGCCCAGCTCACGGGTCCCGTGGGACAGTCGCTCGAGACGTACGACTGGCGCTGGTTCGCCCGGGCGCCGCTCAACAACGCGGTCGTGATCGCCCAGCGGCTGTATCGCATGAATCTGAACCTGTTCGAGGACGTCTATGTGCACACGCGCGCGGACCTGAAGGAAACGATCCGTACGATTCAGATCCGCGTGTTCACGCTGCCGGGGCAGGATCCCTACGAGGCGTTGTATTCGAGAGGCGGAGGGTAGACGGCGCACCGGCGTTCAGTTCCCCCGCAGTCTCTCCGCTTCAGCAACCCGCTGCAGCGCGATCGCGTACGCCGCCGTCCGGAACGTCACGCCTTTCTGCTTCGCTAGGTCGCGAACTCCCACGTAGGCTTTCGTGATGGTCGCGTGGAGTTCGCGATTCACCTGCTCGTGGGTCCAGCGGTACTGCTGCAGGTTCTGCGCCCATTCGTAGTAGCTGACCGTCACGCCCCCCGCGTTCGCCAGGAAATCGGGGATGACCGGGATGCCGCGCTCTTCGAGGATGAGGTCGGCCGTCGGCGTGGTCGGCTCGTTGGCGCCTTCCACCACCACTTTGCAGTCGATGGTGCGGGCATTGGCCTCCCTGGTGATCACGCCGCCGAGCGCGGCGGGGACGAGCCAGTCGCAGGGGACGGTCCAGAGTTGCTCGTTGCTGATCGCCTTGCCGGGCTTCCACTCCGACACCGGTTTCCGGGCGGCCGCGTGGGCCAAGAGCCCCGGGATGTCGAGACCGCTTTCATTCACGACCCCTCCGGAAACGTCGGCGACGGCGATGACGTTCGCCCCGGCCTCCGCATCGAGCAACCGGGCGAGGTGTCCTCCGACGTTGCCGAACCCTTGGATGACGACGCGGCTCCCTTTGAGCGGGATCCCGAAGTCGCGCGCGTATTCCATCATCACGTACATGACGCCTCGACCGGTTGCCTCCTCGCGCCCCAGCGAGCCGCCGAGCGAGATCGGCTTGCCGGTCACCGCCGCGGGCGTGTACCCGTGCCGGCTGGAGTACTCGTCGAGGATCCAGGCCATGACCTGCGCGTTCGTGGCGACGTCGGGCGCCGGAACGTCGCGGTAGGGCCCCAGCACGATGGAGATGCGCTGGGTGAAACGGCGGGTGAGGCGCTCCAGCTCGAGCTTCGAGAGGCGCTTCGGATCCACCGCCACACCGCCTTTCGCGCCTCCAAAGGGGATGTCCATGAGCGCGGTCTTCCAGGTCATGATGGTCGCAAGGCCCAACACTTCGTCGTGGTCGGCCCTCGATCCGCCCGTCGTCCATGCGGACCGGGACTTGCACCTGGACCTCGCGGAACGGTCGCATGAGGATCTTCCGCATGTACTCGTCGAGATTGATCAGGTTAGCGGCGCGCTCGAACTGGCTGTCGACGATCGACTTCCCCGTCATCGTGCGCGCGGGTCGGCCGGTGGCGGTGTCGGTCAACGGACCTCCTTGGTATCGGGGCGCAGCACGCTGCGCTGCTACTCAGGCACGAGGCGGCGATTGGCCAGCCGGCCGGCGGGGTGCTGCGCTTCGGACAGGGCGTGGGCGACGTTCGTCTGGCGGGCGCGCCGCCCAGCGGCGTCGGTCAGCACGCCGATCACGTCGGCGCCCGTGGCGGCTGGTTCGGGAAGGTGCTCGAGGACAAACACGAGTCCGGTGGCGTGCTCCGCCACAGCGCCGGTCAGGGTCGACCACGCCGTGTCCGCTGGCTGGGGTCGCTGGGCTACGACCAGGGGGCAGGCCGCGGGATCGAACCCGATGCGACCGACGAGCGGTACTCCCAGCGCGTCCGCCATGGTGCGCCACACCGGCAGGGCCGGCCCGAGCGCCACGACCTGGCCGAAGCGCCACCGGGAGTCCCGCGCCAGGTCGACGAACGCGGCGGCGAGAGTCGCATCGTCGGGGACCGCCGTGGCGTCGTCCGAGGCGAGCACCACCGTGCCCGTCTCGGCGAACCAGCGCTCCGCGGGGGTCAGGCCGTCCGGCCGGCGCGGGGCGTAGAACGCGTAGCGCCGGGTAGCGGCGATCTCGCGCTCCGCCGCGACGCGTTGCTCCCGGTGCTCCGCCGCCTGGGCGGCTCCCTCGTACGCCACTTCCGCGGCCTGGTAGCGCCCGGCGTCCCGCAGGATCCGCCCGCGCAGCCGCAGCGTCTCGGTGTGGGGCTCGAGGGCGAGCAGGGCGCGATTCCGGTCGCCCAGCCGGAACGCCGCGTAGCCCAGCTCGTGCCACACGAGGGCGAGGTCGGGATCGAACTCGACCGCCTGCTCCAGCGTGGCCAGGGCCTCGCGGTAGCGCTCCAAGTCGGTCAGCGCCGCCCCCTTGAGTGCCAGCGAGAACGCCGAATCACCGAACTGGGCCCGTGCTCCCTCCGCGAGCCGCAGCGCGTCTTCGCCCCGCCTCTGCGCCCGCAACAGCTCGAAGCATTCCGCCCAGCCGGGCTTCAAGTCGGGATGTTCCGCCAGAAGGTCGCGGTACGCCTTTTCGGCGTCGGCGATGCGTCCTTCGCGGACCAGATAG
>QHUD01000005.1 GCA_003221085.1 Gemmatimonadota bacterium | reverse complement strand
GCGAGTCGGATCACCTCCTCGATCGGCGGATCCTCGATCGACAGGTCGGCCACGGGGAACGCGGCGAGCAGCCGCGCGCTCGTGGCGGGGGGGGCTTCGCGCCGCACCTCGAGTACCGCGTTCGGGAACCGGAAGCTCTTCACCTCACCGAACCCGGCCAGCGCCTCCGCGGTGACGCGATTGCCGTCACCGCCTCCGAGCACCAGCTCGATCCGTTTGGTGCGGGCGATCCGCGCCACCAACGCCTCGAGTGCCCCGTCGTACAACAAGCGGCCGCGGTTGATCATGAGGACCCGCAACGCGAGGGCGGTCACGTCCTGCATGTAGTGCGACGTGAGCAGGACCGTCGCACCGTGCCGGTCGCGGTACTCGGTGAGGAACCCGCGGATCGCTTCCTGTGCGGTGACGTCGAGCCCGAGCGTCGGCTCGTCGAGGAACAGGAGCGGTGGGCGATGCAACAAGGACGCGACCAGCTCGCACTTCATCCGCTCGCCTAGAGAGAGCTGGCGCACCGGCTTCTGAAGCACGTCGTTCAGGTCGAGTAGCGCCACGAGCTCGGCCAGCCGCTCACGATAATCTCCCTCGGGGATGTCGTAGATCGCGCGGTTGAGCAGGAACGTCTCCTCGGGCGGGAGGTCCCACACGAGCTGCTGCCGGTTACCGAGTACGAGCGCGATGCGTCGCTTGAACGGGGGCCCGCCGGTCCAGGGGTTGAACCCCGCGGCTTCTACCCGGCCGCTCGTCGGGTACAAGAGGCCCGCGAGCATCTTGAGGGTCGTCGTCTTGCCTGCGCCGTTCGGGCCCAGGAACGCGACGATCTCTCCCGGGTCGATGCGGAACGTCACGTCGCGCACTGCGTGGACGTCGCGGTAGCGCGGCCGGAAGAGCGCCCGCAAAGCGCCGCGCAGCCCGGGGTCGCGCACCTTCACCTGGAACGTCTTGCTCAGCTGGTCGGCCGCGACGATGGATGCCATGGATGTGGAGGAAATCTATCTGCGGGCATCCGCTCGGAGCTGGTTAGAGCTGCTCGTGTGGGCTACATTCCCGGCGTCTTGACGACCCCACGGGTGTTTGCCGATCGCCGCCGCGGTGTGGACCGGCGTGCCGTGCCGCGGCGCCTCGCGGTAGCGGCCTTGCCGCGCGAACGCCGTTCCGTAGTGGACCGCCGGGATGGCGCCGAGCGACGCAGCACGCTGGAACGCCGCGGTCGCCTGCTGCGCCATCCCTCCTTCGAAGCACCCGGGGAGCACCTGCGGAATGCATTGCAGCTGCTCGGCTATCTGCAGTTCGAGCGCGAGCCGGCATTCGACGCCGCCGTGGCGCGGTTGCGGCGCGCGCTGGAGCTCCTCGAGAAACGGTACTAGCGGTGTACGGGATCCGCCGGGTCACCGCCGCCGATGCGGGCGTTCTCGCGCGCCACCGGGCGGAGATGTTCCGCGACATGGGCGAGCTGCCGGACGACTTGTACGACACGCTGATCGACGCCGCTCGGGCGTACTTCACACAGGCCGTCGCCGACGGACGCTACGTCGGCTGGGTCGCCGAGCTGGACGACGGGTCGGGAGACATCGTGGGTGGCGCGGGCCTGCAGCTGCGGGAGCTCTTGCCCCGACCCGACGCCGCCCGCGGGCGGCTGGTTCGCGGGCCGCAAGGGTTGATCCTCAACGTCTACACTGAGCGGGCGTGGCGGCGCCGGGGAGTCGCCGACGCCCTGATGCGGGAGCTGTTACGGTGGTGCCGCGGGAACGGGGTCGACAGCGTAGTGCTCCACGCCTCGGCCAAGGGGAGACCCCTCTACGAGAAGCTCGGATTCGCGCCCACGAACGAGATGCGGTACGCCGGGGGCCCGTGAGGATCGGCGCCCCTGGCAGGTCCGGCCGAATTCGCGACGTGTGGCGCCGGGATCGTTGATCGTCTTGTAGAACTCGTCATAGTACTCGAGAGCCTGCGCGATGCGCTTGGGCTCGAGTCCCTCGCTCTCGAGACCGCGATACAGCGCGTAGAGCGCCTCCTTCTGCGCGTTGAACACCACGAACAAGGCCGCCAGCTCATCGGGCGTCCGGCAGGCGGCGCGAAACGTGCGCTGGCGCACCGTGCGGATGCCGAGGCTCGGGTCGGGTTGGGCATAGGGAGGCCAGATGACCCCGGACCAGTCGAAGTCGTAGGGGACTGGATACACGACGCCGGTCGAATCGATCGTTCTGGGTGACTCCCTTCTGCTCCCACACCTCGGCCTTGTTGCGCCGGGCCATCCGGCCGTCGTCCTCGACGAAGAACGCATAGCGCGTCTCCGGTCGGTGCTTGCCCTTCGCGTCCGCGTACGTGACGCGCGCGAGCCGCGCGCGAAAGCTCCGCTCGGTCAGCAGGTTGTAGGCACGATAGATCAGGTACTCTTCGAGCAGGTAGTTCGCGTTCGAGGCGCCGCCACGGCACTGCACGGTGAGCTTGAGGCTCGAGCTCGTGTGGGCGAAGATGGTGTGCGCCGTCTTCGCCTTGTCGAACCCGACCTTGAGCGGCGGATACTGACAGATGTTGAGCCGGAAGTGGCCGCGCGTGCGAAGCTGCACGTCGAGCTGGACCGTGTCACCCGTGGCGGCGACGTAGGAAAGGATGCCCGGCTGGCTTTTCTTCTCGGTGCCTCGCTGTTTGCCGATCGCCCCGAAATCCGCCGTCAGCGTGAGCTGGAGCGGATCGACGGCGTCGAACAGCCGGCCGCGAGCGCGCGAGTCCGTCGAGTCGGCGGGCGCCTGGCCGTCAACGGATTGCGCCTCGAGGCTCGGGGCCGCACTGGAGACGAGGCTGATCGCCGCCAGGGCGGCGACCAGAGCTTCCCGCCCCCAACTGGGCCTCATCCGGTCGCGGCTCACCCAGCAAGTCTACCGGCATACATATTCTCTTCAAGGGGAGGGGGGAGCTGGCATGACTCGAATGGCGGCCTTGGCCCTGCTTGCGGTGCTACCGGCCGGGGCCCTGGCGCAGCACGGCGACTGGCCCATGCCCGCCAAGGACTACTGGGCGGGCACGAGGGGCAACCCCTGGTGGTCGACAACACGATGTACGTCGTCACGCCCTACCCGAACGTCCTGTACGCTTTCGACCTCACCCGCGAGGGCTACCCTCTGAAGTGGAAGTACCGTCCGCCCGTGGATCCCAATGCGCTTGGCATCGCCTGCTGCGATGCGATCAACCGCGGCGCGTTCTACGCGGACGGGAAGATCGTATACAACCTGCTGGATGGGCACACCGTCGCGGTCGCGGCGGCGACGGGCCGAGAGCTGTGGAAGACGAGAATCGCCGATCTCTCCCAGGGAGAGACCACGCCTGTGGCACCGCTCGTCGTGAAGCATCGCGTCATCGTCGGTGCGTCCGGCGGTGAGTTCGGGATCCACGGCTGGCTGAAGGGGCTCAATCTCGAGACCGGTCGGATCGTGTGGACGGCCTACAACGTCGGCCCGGACAGCGAGGTGCTGGCGAAAGCGGGGACCTTCAAGCCGTTCTACGACCGCGGCGCCGAGCTGGCGCTCACGAGCTGGCCCGCCGACGTGTGGAAGAACGGCGGTGCCCCGGTGTGGGGCTGGATGTCCTACGACTCGAGTCTCGACCTGATCTATTACGGCACCGGCAACCCGGCACCCTACAACCCCGAGCAGCGGGCCGGCGACAACAAGTGGACCGCCAGCGTGCTGGCGCGACGCCCAGAGGACGGCACGTTGGTCTGGGCCTACCAGTTCACGCCGCACGACAGCTGGGACTACGACGCCGCCTCCGAGATGATCCTCGCCGACCTGGCCGTCAACGGCCGGCCGCGAAAGGTCCTGGTCCATTTCGACAAGAATGGCTTCGCCTACACGATGGACCGCGCCACGGGTGAGGTGCTGGTAGCCCAGCAGTTCGTGGAGGTGAATTGGGCGAAGCGGGTGGACGTAGCGACCGGCCGCCCAGTGGTGGATTCCACCAAGCTGACGGGCGCCTCGCGCGGCGACATCAAGGACGTCTGCCCGTCGCTCGAAGGCGGCAAGAGCCCGGCGTCGCCCGCGGCGTACTCGCCTCGCACGGGACTCTTCTATCTCGCCACCAACAACATGTGCATGGATTACCAGGCGACTCGGGCGACGCGCATTGCGGGGACGCCGTTCATCGGCGCCAACACGCCCTACCACGCGGGTCGCGGCGGCCATCTTGGAGCGTTCATCGCCTGGGATGCGGCCGCCGGGAAGAAGGTGTGGCAGACGACCGAACCCTACCCCGTGTGGAGCGGCGCCCTCGTCACCGCAGGCGACGTCGTCTTCTACGGTACCCTGGACGGCTGGTTCAAGGCAGCGGACGCCAAGACCGGCAAGGTCCTGTGGCGGTTCAAGGTAGGATCGGGTGTGGTGGCGAATCCGATCACCTACACCGGAGCCGACGGGAAGCAATACGTGGCCGTGTACGCCGGCATCGGCGGCGACTGGTTTCTCCTGTCGGGAGACGTTCGATCGGATGATCCGGCGGACGTGCGGCCGCCGGCCGACTTCATGCCCGACATCGCCCGGCATACGAGCCAGGGAGGGATCGTATGGATCTTCGCCCTCTAGCACTGGCCGTGATGGTCTCCGCTGCGTGCGGCGGGCACGAGGCCGCATCCGCGGCGCGACACGAGGCGCGCGTCTTCGCGGGCGGCATCGCGCCTCCGGCGGGGACCGGTACGGCCCTCGAGAATCCGTTCCGCGGTGATCGGCAGTCGGCGGCAGAGGGTGAGCGGACGTTCGGAGCGATGAACTGCGACGGCTGTCACGGTGGTGGCGCGGTGGGCTGGGTGGGCCCCAGTTTGCGCGACGGCCGCTGGCGCTACGGCGGCTCCGATGCCGACATCTTCCAGTCGATTTATTACGGGCAGGCGCGCGGCATGCCCGCGTACGGCGGTCTCCTGCCGGCAGGCACCATCTGGAAGGTCGTGACGTACCTGCAGCTCCTCGAGCCGCCGGCCAACGTGCCGACTCAGTCATGGAAGTAGCGATGCGATGGCTGAGCGGTCTCGCCGGCGCCGTACTGCTCGCGCTGGTTCTGTGGGACGCGTTCGAGACGATCATCCTGCCGCGCCGGGTGAGCGGGCGGATCCGCATCACCAAACTATTCTATCGCGCCACCTGGATCCCATGGCGTGCCACGGCGCGGTTCCTGTCGGGCCGGCGGCGCGACGCGTTTCTCTCGTTTTTCGGTCCGCTGTCCCTCATCGTGCTGCTCGCGTTGTGGGCGGTGGGGATCGTCGTCTCCTTCGGGCTGTTGCAATGGGCCGCGGGCTCCTCCCTCAATGTGACGGGCGGCGTGCCCAGCTTCGCCACCGACCTCTATATGAGCGGCACGACCTTCGTCACGCTCGGCCTGGGGGACGTGGCGCCCCGGAGCGCGGTCGCGAAGGCGCTCACCGCCGTCGAGGCCGGCATGGGGTTCGCGTTCCTGGCGGTCGTGATCGGCTATTTCCCCGTGATCTATCAGGCGTTTTCCCGGCGTGAGGTGGCCATCTCGCTGCTCGACGCCCGCGCCGGCTCGCCGCCCAGCGCGTCGGAGCTGTTGTGGCGGCACCGCGCCGATCCCGGAAGCGCGGCGCTCACGGACCTGCTGCGCGACTGGGAGCGGTGGGCGGCCGACGTGCTCGAAAGTCACCTCTCCTACCCGCCGCTCGCGTATTTCCGGTCGCAGCATTACAACGAGTCGTGGCTCGCCGCACTCACCACCATCCTGGACACGAGCGCCGTCGTGATGACCGGGCTCGACGGCTGGTGCGCACGACAGGCGGAGCTGACCTTCGCCATGGCGCGTCACGCGGTCGTGGACCTGGCGCAAGTGTTCAGCACGCCCCCCCAGCGGGCGCAGGAGCGGTTGTCCTCTGAACAGCTGGCGGGGCTGCGGCAGCGTCTGGCGGCCGGCGGCGTCAGTATGCGGGACCGGCCTGACTTCGAGCAGCGGCTGACGGAGCTGCGCCGCATGTACGAGCCCTACGTCGCGGCACTGGCGGATTATCTCGCGGTGCCTTTGCCGCCCTGGGTGCGCGAGGTCGAACGCCCCGACAATTGGCAAACGAGCGCCTGGGACCGGGTGGTCAAGTTGCCGGCCCGGGGGCAGGGGACCGGGGGTGAGGAAGAGCATTTCTGACTTGCTGGAACCCCGGGCTTGCGCCCGGGGTCAGTTGAAACATCGGCGAAGCCGGGCTACTAGGGCGGCGTACTCCCCAGGCGCACCCCCACCTCGTCGAGGTGATTGAGCAGGTCCGCCGGATCCTGATACACGCGGTACGCCCCCGCGCGGTCCAGCTCTTCCTCGCCGTAACCACCCGACAGGAGTCCCACGCCGAGCGCGCGGGCGCGGCGCGCCGCGAGCAGGTCCCATACGCTATCCCCAACCACCACCGATTCGTCGATCGGGACCCCCAGCCGCTGGGCGCCCGCGAGGAACAGATCGGGGTCGGGCTTGGCGTGCTCTACCTGGTCGCGCGTCACGATCGGCACACCGGCGGGGATGCCGAGCATGTCCAGGTTGGGCTTCGCGCTCTCCATCCGGCCGCTGGTCCCGATGGCCCACGGGACGCGGGCTTTCGTGAGGTAAGCGAGGAGCTCGCGTGCACCGGGGAGTGGACGTACCTGCGACACCTGACGGGCGTACGCTTCGGCGTGCACGCGCCGGATCTGTGCCGCCTGCTCCGGCTTCAGCTCGCGGCCGGTTTCGCGAAACAGTGCGTCGACGAACAGCCCGCCGCTCATGCCGATGCGGCGGTGGATGCGCCACACCGAGAGCTCGATACCGACGCTCTCGAGGGCCTCGCGCCACGCAAGCACGTGTTGGTACACGCTGTCGACCAGCGTGCCGTCGAGATCGAAAAGGAAAGCGGGGCCGGAGGGCATGGTGCGATAATGTAATCGCGGACCACGTAGGGGCGCAGCATGCTGCGCCCCTACGTTGTTGCGTGACGCCTTCGCGCGACGTCTTTGCTCGACGCCTTTTCCTATTTCAGTAGCATGTCATGCGGCCGCGCCTGCCCCGTCGGGAAATGCTCGAAGTCCACGTCGAACTTGGTGTCGAGTGTCATTCCCTGCGGGCCCACGGCGATGAGCCGCACCCGGTAGGGGACTTTCCCGTCCAGATTCGAGAGCAGCGAGTTACTCACGTACAGCCGTTTGTTGTCCGGCGTGAGCTTCATCATTTGCGCCTGTGGAATGGCCACGGTGCTCACGAGCTTCGGCTGCATCGGGTCGGCGACGTCGTACTGTTGCACCGCGCCCCCGCCGAACAGCGAGACGAACAGGAACTTGTTGTCGTAGGAGATCCGCATGTCGGCAGGCAGCGAGCCGTCGGCCAGCTTGATCACGCGATGGAACGCAAGCTTCCCGTCATTCCCGACCTGCCAATGCCACACGCTGTTGCCGAACGCGCAGTTGATGAACCCGCCGCGCGCCGCCGGACCGTGCAGCCAGCGGACCTCGAGCGGCGACTTGTCGAGGTGCTCGACCTGGAGGACCTTCCCGGCCTTGTAGTCCCACGCCACGACCTCGTCACCCACCTGGTCCATGGGCGTGTTGCCGGCTTTGATGGCGTGGGGGTGCGCCCAGCTCGACGTCACGATCAGGTTCAACTCCGGCTTGATCCCGACGTCGTACATGTACTCGGGGGCGGGGAGCGCCTGCATGAAGTTGCCGTCGTTGTCGAGCTTCACGAGAGCACCCGGGGCGCCACCGTCTTTCGAGCCGAGCATCGCGATCATCACGCCCCCCGGCACGGCGTAAAACGTGTGCGGCCCCGAGAACCCGGTGCTCGCGGCGAGGTCGGGGACCGTCTTGAGGAGCTTGGGGTGCTTCGGATCCGTGGCAACGTCGTAGATGAACAGTCGGTTCGAGAACAGGCCGCCGGCGAATATGCGGTCGGCGTTGGCGGTGTAGCCGAAGTGATGCGCCTCGTTCCCGGGCGACCCCGTCGGCGCGGTGGCGATGACCTTTCCATACGTCGGCGACGCGGGGTCGGCGTCGAGCACCGACAAGAAGTCGGGGTCCTTCTGATCGGCATCACTCGTCCAGACGTACAGCAAGGACTCATGCTGGCTCGCCGGTAGGCCGCGCACGAATACCGACTCGTCCGCAGGGCCGCTCGGCGTGGGGGCGATGACGAGCCCCACTGGCAGGACGGCGAACAGAAACAGCAGGGCGGTGCGGTTCACGATGATACCTCCTCGATTGGCGACTCGTGCCAGCGAAGCTACGCTTGCCGCATGAAGGTGCAAGGCAGGATGATGGGGTTCGAGTAGATTTGAGGCCATGAAGCAGTGGCTCGAAACCAGAGAAGTCCTCGACTTCCTCGCCCGCGTCCGGGCGGAGGGGAAGCGCGCGGCGCTCGCCACCGTGGTCCGGGTGCGCGGCTCGGCGTATCGCCACGAGGGGGCGAAGCTGGTGGTGGCCGAGGATGGCCGCACCGCCGGCAACGTCAGCGGCGGCTGCCTGGAGCAGGACGTGCGCGAGGTGGCGCTGCAGGTGATCCGCTCAGGGGAGCCAGAGCTCCGCACCTATTGCTCGAGCGCCGACGAGATCGCGGCCTGGGATTTGGGGGTCGGATGCGAGGGGCAGGTCGATGTGTACGTGGAGCCTGCGGAGGCGCGACCGAGGGAGCGGGCGATGCTGGATGGCCGGCGATCGTTTGTGGTCTGCACGCTGCTCGGCGGGAAACGGGAAACGGGAAACGGGAACCGTCTTGTCGTGACCGCCGACGGTGCCGATGGTGCCATCGGGTCGAAAGACCTGAACACTCGGGTCGCGACCAAGGCGCGCGAGCTGCTCGAGAGCGGCGAGTCCGGCATCCATGAGGTCGGCGGCCGGTCGGTGTTCTTCGATGTGCTGACTCCTCCACCTCAGCTGGTGGTGCTGGGCGCGGGCGACGATGCCCGGTCGCTGGTGCGCTTTGCCGCCGACGTCGGTTTCCGCGTGGTGGTGGTCGATCGCCGGCCGGGCTACCTGACCGTGGAGCGCTTCCCGGGCGCGGTGGCGCTCGTGAAGAGCGGGGGCGACGAGCTGGACGAGGCGCTCTCCCTCGACGGCGAGTGTTATGCCGTCGTGATGAATCACAACTTCGCGGACGATCAGGCGTACGTGCGCGCGCTCTTGAAGAGGCCCGTCGCCTACATCGGGATGCTGGGCCCGCGCCAGCGCACCGAGCGCATCCTCCGGAATCTGGCCGTCGAGGGGCCCATGGACGAGGCGCGCGTGTACGGCCCCGTCGGCCTCGACATCGGGACCGACGGCGCCGAGCAGGTGGCGTTGGCCGTGATCGCCGAGATACTCGCGGTTCGCTCCGGGCGCCGAGCCCGGTCGCTCAGGGAGCGCCGTGCCGCCATCCATGCCTCGAGCGACTGAGACGCTTCGGGTCGCGGGGGTGATCCTGGCCGCCGGCGCGTCGCGCCGCATGGGCAAGAACAAGATGCTGCTCGAGCTCGCGGGCGAAACGCTCGTCCGGCGGGCGGCCAAGCGCGCCCTCGGGGCGGGGCTGTCGCCGGTGGTCGTCGTGATCGGGCACGAGGCGGCACGATTGCGGGCGGAGCTGAAGGACCTATCGCTCGAGCTTGTCGTCAATCCCGATTACACCGGTCCCACGAGCGGCTCACTGCATCGAGGGTTGAACACGCTCGGCGCGGAGGTCGACGCCGTGGTGGTGGTGCTGGGCGACATGGTGCGCGTGACGGTGGACAGTCTCGCGATGCTGGTCGCGGCGGCGCGCGGCACCGCGGCGCCGCTCGTCGTGTCGCGCTACGGCGACGTCACGGCGCCACCACTCTTGTTTCGCCGGACGCTGTTCGGCGAGCTGCTCGCGTGGACGGGAGAGGGCTGCGGCAAGGCGGTCGTGCAGGCGCACAAACACGAGGCAATGTACGTCGATCGCCCGGAAGCACTGCTCGTGGACGTTGACACGCCAGAGGACTTCGCAGCAGTACAGAGCCGATCGAGCTGAGCGACCTGCTGACGATCAGGGGCACAAAGGAGCAGGTGGCGGAGGAGAAGGCCGAGAAGGTCCATCGCGATGAGCGGACTTATGGCGACTTCGAGCGGACGTTCCGGTTGTCGACCTCGATCGATCCCAACAAGATCAAGGCCACTTATAGCCTTGGGGTGTTGACGGTGACGCTGCCGAAGGCAGAGACGGCGAAGCCCCATCTCGCGCTGCTTCGCGCCGCCTTGCCGCCCGGCGTCCCTCGGGCTAGTGTTGAGGTGTGCGGTATGTGCACTTAAGTACCGGCGCCGGTGCGTGGTGGCCGTGGTTTGAAGATGTTGCAGCAGCTGGGGGCCATCTATGAACATCGAGGCCAGCGACTTTCCGAGCTTGCTACGCGCCCACGTGGAGCTCCAAGGCACCACACTTACCGCGGAAGAGCTGTCTCATGTGGGGGAGTGTTACCCACGCTGCCGCGGGAAGGACATCTGGGATGTGCGCGAATACGCCAGCCCCACCGCTGTCGGCGCGCGCGAATACCGCGTCGTGCGGGGCAGCAGCACCCAGGATGTCTATCGAAGCCATGAGCGGGACCATGCGACGGCCGTGCGGGCGGCGCTAAACGAGCTCGAGTCGCAGGACGGCAGGACCGAGAAGGGCGAGCAGCCCTCCACCTAGAAGCCCGCCAGTCTCTGGATCGGGTTTGACTCAAAACGCACAATTTCCCGGCGCCGGCGCATCCTGACGCGTTGGACCGCCCGCGGGCACGAAGAAGGTCGCCACTACGGTGGCGGCTACAGTTCCTTCGTTGCGCGCGATCCCCACCATCCCGCCGTTCTCGAAGAAGGTGGTACCAGAGGGATGAACGTGTGGGGTACAGGTGGGATCGTCCCCCATGTAAAACGTGATCGTACCGGTTTTCACGATGACCAGCACGGGACCGGGATGAAAGTGCCAACCGGAATGCCCACCGGATGCCACGTCGACGCTCACGACGACGATGTCGGTGTTGTCGTGCGACTTGCGCTCGGCGTCATAAGGGCCGGCCTTGGATTGAATGTGAAACGTGCCGAGGTTGCCGCGTCCGACGACCGTGGGCGTAAAGTCCACTGCGGCCGTGTAGCTCGGCCCAGTGATTCCCGCGTCCATGGTGGCCTCAAAGGCTGCCGCGGACGGCCTCGTGACGGCAGCGAGCCGCCACCACCCTCCGTGCAACGGGGCGGTGGCGGTGCCGGCGGTGTGGTGGATCCAGCGTTTGCGGCGAACCCCTACGCTGGTGTCGGGCGCAACGACCCGTGTCCGTGCGGCAGTGGCAAGAAGTTCAAGAAATGCCACGGAGCGGCTGCGTAACGCGTTTGTGGGTAGGCGATTATTGCGTAACCACGAACTGGTAACAACCGCTCTCCAACACCACCGCTCCGCCGGCGTCGATCACCCGAAAATGAATGTCGAACGTCGAACCAATGGCGAAGGCAGCGAGGTTGCGGAATAGGTCTGCGCGGCCGGTGCCCCGCCAATCCGTCGTGATCGATTGTGGCACCGCGCCCATTCCCAACGTCAGCCAATTGGTCCCGGTACAATCGTCGTTGATATTCGCGTCGGTCGCCCGCTGCAGCTGGTAGTTCGTATTGGGCTGAAGGTCGCGCACCCACGTATCGAGATAGACAATCCGATCCGCGTCGTTCGGCTGCCGAAACTTCACGTGCCCGAAGCCACCGTTCCCGGTTACGTCGCGCAGGATGATCTCATCATTGAAGGGCGGTGTCTCCGGGCCCCAGCTGCTCGCGCTGAGGATCGGGCCGGCGGATTGTCGCGGCGCTACGGGGTCGGGATTCGAGCTGCAAGACCACAGGCAGGCGAAGGCGATGGCTGGCAGTGCGGCGGTGACACGCATGATTGCTCCACGAGTGAGAGATAACGGTCGGGGGCCGGCGAGCCTCCGTACGGAGTGTTCCAGTTAGAACGTACAGTTTCCTGGTGCGTCCGCATCCAGACGCGTTGGGCCACCCGCGGGCACGAAGAAGGTGGCGACCACGGTTGCGTTGACACTTCCTTCGTTGCGCGCTATCCCCACCATCCCGCCGTTCTCAAAGAAGGTGGTCCCGGCGGGGTGCACGTGTGGGGTACAGGTGGGATCGTCCCCCATGTAAAACGTGATCGTTCCTGTCTTCACGACGACCAGCACGGGACCAGGATGGAAGTGCCATCCGGAATGCCCACCGGGTGCCACGTCGATGCTCACGACGACGATGTCGGTGTTGTCGTGCGACTTGAGCTCGGCGTCATAAGCGCCGGCGTTGGATTGAATGTGAAACGTGCCGAGGTTGCCGCGTCCAACGACCGTGGGCGTAAAGTCCACTGCGGCCGTGTAGCTCGGCCCAGTAATTCCCGCGTTCGAAAGCTCTCTCGGTTCCGTTGTGTCTCTGCAGGCGAGCGTTCCGAGAGCGACGGCGAGCGCTGAGAGGATGACGGAATTGCGCAGGAGTCTTGACATGTGAACCTCCATCGGGCACGGCAGTTAGCGACCACCGCGGGCGAGCCGGCCCCGACCGGACGCGGGAAACGCTCTGGCGGGTACCCCCCGCCGGCGTACATTGAGCAGACTAGCGCCGGCCAGTGACCCAGCCGTGATCGGAGCGTGACTTGGCCGCCCCCCGTCGGCGCGACTGCCGCGGCGGTGGCTGCATGATCGAGTTACGCTTGCTGGGGACACTGGACCTGAAGGGCGCCGACGGACGCGCGGTCCACTCCATCCTCGCTCAGCCCAAGCGCCTCGCTCTTCTCGCCTATCTCGCCGTCCACGGTGGACACGGTGCCCGCCGCGACTCCGTGGTGGCGCTGTTTTGGCCTGACCTCGACACGGCGCACGCCCGTGGCGCTCTGCGGCAGTCGCTGCGCTTTCTCCGCCGCGAGCTCGGTGACGGCATTCTCAATGGCCATAGTGACGAAGCGATGGCGTTCGAGCCTGCGACGGTGTGGTGTGACGTGGTCGCATTCGAGCAGGCCTGCAAGGCGGGCCAGACCGAGCAAGCACTACAGCTGTATCAAGGGGGGTTCCTCGACGGCTGTTTCGTATCGGGTGGGTCCCCGGAGCTGGAACGCTGGATCGCGGCTGAGCGCACGCGTCTCGGCCGGCTCGCGGTCCGGGCAGCCGCCGAGGCGGTGGACCGCGCCGAGCGGGAAGGCGATCTGCCAGCGGCCGTGCATGCGGCGCGACGAGCGGTCGCCCTTGATCCTGACGACGAGAGTGCGCTCGCGCGCCTCGTCGCGCTGTTGGACCGGTCCGGGGATCGCTCTGGCGCGCTGAGCGCCTTTGAGACGTTCCGTCGCCGCTTACAGCAGGAGTATGACGCCACGCCATCGCCCGAAACCGACGCGCGTATCCAGGCGATTCGAGCACGCCAGACCCCGTTTGCCAATGCCGCGCCCGCCACCAGGCCGGTCGCGACTTCCCTTACTCCGGTGCGACGTCGCCCCTGGCGACGGATGTTATGGCCCTTGGTCGGCGGCGCAGTCGCAACCGCGACGATCGGGTGGCTGGTGGCCTCTGGACCGCACCGAACCTCAGTCGCCGTGCTTGGCCTCGGTAATGCCACGCGCGACACGGCGCTCACGTATCTCGCCGACGGACTGGCGCAGGGCGTAACCGCTGCCCTGGCGCGCATGCCCGGCCTTCGCGTTGCAAAGCCCGCGGCCATCCAAGATGCCGACGTGGTGGTCGCCTGGACGCTGCGCCGCCAGGGGGACTCCCT
>QHUD01000004.1 GCA_003221085.1 Gemmatimonadota bacterium | reverse complement strand
CACGCGGCGGCAGGCGGTGGGCTTTGGCTCGCCTGGCAGCACCGCCGAGACAACACATTGTCGATCGCGGCGGCCAGGAGCCCGGAGCGCACCGCGATATACATCCGCGCGGGGTTCATGTTCTAGGACCGTTGCCACGTGGAACACCTCGGCAGGACGGGTTACCCTTCGGCCGCGTTACCGGGCTCAGCCGTGCAGCCTCTTTAAGCAAGGAACCGCCCCGGCCCCAGGGCGTCGAGCAGGTCCCCCTAATCGGGCGCAAACCCTCATCCTGAAATGGCGGACGCGATCTTGTCTTCTAGCGCAGCGCGCCTGAAGTACCGCTGGAGCCGCGACCGTACTGGGCCCCAGTTACGCCCGACAGGCGCCGCCGACGTGACGGTGATCATTCCGGCGTACAACGAAGCCGCCAGCGTAGCCGACACGATCAAGAGCCTGCACGCCCAGACCACGCCGCCGGCAGCGATCATCGTCGTGGATGACTGCTCGACCGACGGGACCGGCAACGTGGCCCGCGCGCTCGGCGCCGTGGTCGTCCGGCCCCGGACGAACACCGGCTCCAAGGCCGGGGCACAAAATTTCGGGCTCCGCTACGTCCGCACGCCGCTCACCGTCGCCGTCGACGCCGACACGGTTCTCGCTCGGGACGCCCTCGCGTGCCTGCTGCCGGCGTTCCAACACCCGGGCGTCGCGGCGGCGTGCGGTTTCGTCGTGCCGCAGCGGGTGCGGAGCGTGTGGGAACGGGGGCGCTACATCGAGTACCTGTTCGCGTTCACCTTCTACAAGCCGCTGCAGGAGTACTACGGGAAGCCGCTCATCTCGTCGGGTTGCTTCTCGATGTACCGGACCGACATCCTCGCGGCGCACGACGGCTGGTCGAACCGGACGCTCGCTGAGGATGTAGACCTGACGTGGAGCCTGTACCAGTCGGGCCATGAAGTGCGTTTCGTCCCGGAAGCCGTGTGCTACCCGATCGAGCCTCGCACCTTCACCCTGATGGGAAAGCAGCTGCGGCGCTGGTCCCACGGGTTCGTTCAGAACGTGAAGCTGCACTGGCGCGGGCTCCTCGCGGTGCCGTATCTGCGGTCCGCGGTGGCAGTGGCGTTCTGGGACGCGACGATCGCCGCCGCGGTCTATCTGGTGGTCCTGCCCATCCTCGCGCTCGTGCTCGCGCGGCCCTGGTTCCTGATCGGGTACGTGATCGATGCCCCGGCGGTGCTCGTGCCAGTCCTCGCCGGCGCCGCCCGGCGGCGGGAGATCCGCCGTGCGATCGCGAGCATCCCCGCGTTTTTCGTGCTGCGAACCGTGAACGCTGTCTTCTTTCTGCGTGCGGTCTGCGCCGAGCTGCTGCTCGGTCGCTCGTTGCGCGTGTACGAGAAGGGGCACTGACCGTGGCGGCCGGGCTGCCGGGGACCGGGGTCGGGGGGATGTTCTACCTGATCAGCGCGCTCGCGACGCCGCTGTGGGAAGCGTATTTGCGCGTGCGGGGCCGCAGATCTCGCGGGTGGGGGCTGGTTCTCACGCAGACAGCCATCGCGGGGGCGATCCTCGCGGCCGTATGGGGGACGGGCTGGCTTCTGGGCCTCGCGCTCACCGTGTCTCGTCGCATCCTCCCGGCCGCTGCCCCGCCGCATCCGGGCAACCTGCTGCCCGCAGTGGCACTCCTCTTCAGCGTCGGGACCCTGGCGGTGGTGCTTACCGGCGTCGAGTTGTTGCGCCTGTGGGCCCGGCGACCGGACCGCGAGACCACCATCGAACGGCCTGAGAAGCGACGCGCCGTCGCGGCGGGCGAGCGCCGGAGCCGGATCCTGCTCCTTGTCCTCGGAGCACTCGCCGCGGCTCACGCGCGGCCGGCCGCCGCCCAGGGCGCACACCTCGCCGCAGGCCGTCTCGGCCGCGCTGACTCGGCGTTCACTGCAGGGGATAGGCAGGCTGCGGAGCGGGAGTACGCGGCCGTACTCGCCGCCGACCCATGGAATTCCCACGCCACGTATCGGCTCGCTCAGCTGCACCGCCGCGATCCCCGTTCGGCGGTGCGGTTGTTCCGTCGCTACGTCGCGCTCGAGCCGTCGGACCCATGGGGGTACATGGCGCTGGGGGACATACTGGCGCGAACCAAGCGCTACGGCGAGGCGCTGCGCCGCTACGACGACGCGCTGCGCCTTGCGCCCGGCGAGCGGGACGCCGTCGTAGGGCGCGCGCGGACCTTGGCGCGGGCGCGCCGAATGGGTGCCGCCATCGCGGCCTACCGCGCATGGCTCGCCACCCATCCCACGGACACCGAGGCACGACACGAGCTGGCTGCGGCGCAGGTGGCGGCTGCCCCCGCCATAACGCCCCTGGTCGGCGGCAGCCACGATTCTGACGGGAACGCCACACTCAGGTTCGGTGGCACCGCCGAGCTCGGGGCCTCCGGGCCGACCCGGCTCGGAGTGCGGGCGACACGCGAGCAGGTTCGCGACGGCATCACCACCATCGGGCTCGACGAGCTCACGCTCAGGGCCGGCTCCCTGCCCGGGGGCGCGCTCCAGATCGATGCGGAGGGGGGGGCGACTCGCGTCGACGCTCTCGGCCGTGGGGCCGCCACACTCACTCCGACCGGCCAGCTGCGCGTCCGCTGGCGGGACCCGATGGGTGGACCGGCGCTCGACCTCCGTGCGCGGCGCAACGTGATCGATGCGAGCCCGCTCCTCGTGACGAACCGGGTTGTGCGAACGGAGATCGGCGCGATCGTCGAGCTGCCCGTCGCGAGAAGCCTCAAACTCCGCGGCATCGGCCGCACTGCCGCGTTGAGTAGTTCCTTCGATGTGAACCACCGGACCACCTTCGCCGGCGTGGCGGCAGTGGCGGTGACACCGAGCTTGGAGGTGTCGGGCCAGATCCACGAGATCCGCTACTCCCGGCCTACCAGTGCGGGGTACTTCGCTCCCCGGCTCATCCAGATTGCGCAGGCGGGATCGTATATCGAGGTGGAAACCGCCCGGTCTATCGTGCTCGCGTTCGATCTTGGCGCAGGCGTGCAACGGGTGGCCCAACAGGGGGCCGGCCTCGGGCCCTGGCGGCGGGCCCTGCGGCTCTATTCGCTGGTCTCGGTGCCGCTGGCACCGGGGCGCGAGCTCCGGTTCGAGCTGGATGGCGACGATTCAGGAGTCGCCACTGAATCGGCGACGACCGCGCAATGGCGCTACGTCTCGATGCAGCTGTCGCTGCGCGTTACCCTGCCCTGACACGCAACTAGCTATGAACTCCCACTCGTTCCCGGCGTATACAGAATGACGTAACGTCCCCACCCCCGGCCTCGTGAGGAGTATCGCATGCGCATCTCGTCCTTCAGCGTCGTCATCATCCCCCTGCTCACCGCCTGCGTCGCTCCGACCCCCGGCGCCGTGCGTCAGGTGCCCGATCCCGTCTCCACCCGCTATATCAATCCCGGAACGCTGGCGGCGCTGCCCGGCTTCACGCACGCCGTGCGCATCGGGCCGACGCTGTACGTCTCGGGTGAGGTCGCGCTCGACAGCACCGGCCGTCTCGTCGGTCCGGGCGACCTGCGTGCCCAAGCCGCCCAGGCGTTCGCGAACCTGGCGACCGTGTTACGGATCGGCGGGGCGGCTCCGGCTGACATCGCTAAGCTCACGATCTACGTGGTGAACTATTCCCCCAAGGATCTCGCCGCCATCCGACAGGCGGCGCCGGATTTCTTCCCGCAGCGGAACCCGCCGGCGGGAATCGTGATCGGGGTGCAGTCGCTGCCGCAGGAGGGGTTGCTCATCGCGGTGGACGCCACCGCGGTGGTGCGGGCGATGATTTTGCCCCGCGACGAGCGGTTCCGAGAGCGGCCTTACTGAGTCACTTCGCGACGAGCCCCGTGAAAAACGGCAGGACGATGGACACGGCGATCAGCAGAATGATGATCCACTCGAGCAGCTCCATGCGCTGCGTCGCCGCGCGGTCCGCCAGTTTCCCGTAAATGCCGTCGAGCGTCTGCAGCTTGCGAGTGATGCTCACGTCCCATTCCGCGAGGTGGAAGCGACGGGAGACGTGGCCGTAGACGCGGGTGAGATACTGCTCGCCGATCAGCTTCAGGGCGTTCGTGACCTGCTCGAACAGGACCGCTGCATCGAGCTGCAGCCGTCCGAGCCGCTGGAGCGGAAGCCGATACGGACTGGGCAGGAACCGGCGCACACCGGGCGAGCGGCCGAGCAGGCTGTAGGCCTGGTCGAGCGCTTCGTCGAGCTGCGCGTCGAGGTACCGCATCTCGAGCAACTGGGTGTTCGCGAACTCGATCACCGCCCGCACGTCTTCACCCTCCGGGTCGAACAGCAGCGTCACGTCGGTGTCGATCAATGTCGCGTCGTTCGGCCCGAACGAGAGGCGCGACGCCAGGGCGTCGCTCACTTCCTGCTGCGACAGGGGCCGTGACTCGGCGCGCAGCACCTGGGCCACCGTCTGCGCGTGCTCGGTCCACAGCATCGAGGCCTCGAGCGGCTCGCTGAACGCCTCGATCTGGAACACGACGTAATCTTCGACGAAGTCGGCGAGGCGGGACCGAATCGCGGCGTCGCCGAGGGCCTCCACAAGCTGCTGCACCCGGCGCCGGGAGTCTGCCTGCAGCTGCTCGTTGCCGTAGAGGATCGTGCTGAGCCCCGGGAGCCCCGTGAGCGGGCCCTGGAGGGGGATGGCGTAGCTCACGGATACGGCGCCGAAGTCGTAGAGCACGAACTCGACGTGGGGCGCCGTGACGTGCTGACCGATAGCGAGCGACTCCGCCGGCTCGGTCACCCGCAGGGGCGCGGGGTCGTACTCGAAGAACGCCGGCGCGCGCCGCTTCTGCTTGACCGTCTGGCGCTGCGTCGCGCTCGCCAGCTGCCGCTCCGCCGCCGCGAGATCGAACGCGTGGGCGACGTCGTAGGCGAACAGCACGTAACCGGTGCCTTGGGCGATGATCGGCGAGGCCATGCGTCAGTCCTCCTTCCCCAACGCTCGCCCCGGCACCGCTACTTCCGCTAGGTCGGCTCCTTCCCTTCCCGCGCCACCGTCGGCGTCGCGAACCCTGGCGTCGGCAGCGACGGAACGCCCAGGTGCTCGCGTGCCCGGTTCAGCGCATCGTCGATGTTGCCGTGAATATTCTGCTCGCCCAGCTCGTCGTAGAGACCCGACCGCTCGAGCGCGACCACCGGCTGGGCATGCACGTCGGAGAGGATCACCAGCGAGCCGTCACGGCGGCTGCGTCGCACCAGGTCCCGCAGCGCGTGCAGCCCCGTGGAATCGATCGCCGGGACGTGCCGCATCCGCAAAATCAGCACCTTGGGCCGCACCGCGATGCGCCCCAAGCGCTCCTTGAACGTCTCCGCCGCGCCGAAAAAGAAGGGGCCGGTGATCTCGTACACCTCCACTCCCGGCGGCACCACGCGCCGCCGCACCGCATTGGGATCGCGCTCGAAGTCGTCCACCGGATCCTCGAGCTCGTGCGTCAGCACGCTGATGTTCGTCACCTCCGCCATGCGCCGCATGAACAGGAACGCCGCGAGCACCATCCCCACCTCTATGGCGACCGTCAGGTCCCACAGCACGGTCAGGAGAAACGTCGTGAGCAGTACGGCCACGTCGCTCTTCGGTGCCCGGAACTCGGCCAAGAAGGTGCGCCACTCGCTCATGCTGTACGCGACCACCACCAGGATCCCTGCCAGCGTCGCCATCGGGATCAGCCCGGCCCAGCGTCCGAAAAACAGGGTGATGAGCAGCAGCGTGACCGCATGCGTGATCCCGGCGACCGGCGTCCGGCCGCCATTCCTGACGTTCGTCGCCGTCCGCGCAATGGCGCCCGTGGCGGGGATTCCGCCGAACAACGGCGAGGCGATGTTCGCGATCCCCTGCGCCACGAGCTCCATGTTGGAGCGGTGGCGCCCGCCGGTCATGCCGTCCGCCACCACCGCCGAGAGCAGCGACTCGACCGCGCCGAGCAGCGCGATCGTGAACGCCGCGCCCATGAGCCCGGGCATCTGGTGGAACGTGACCGCCGGAAGCGAGGGGGTCGGGAGAGCGGCGTTGATCACCCCAAACCGACTGCCGATCGTGTCCACCGGCAGGTGCAGGAGCTGCACGGCTGCCGTGGTGACGATCAGGGCCACGAAGGGACTGGGGATGCGCCGGTTGAGCCGGGGCCAGAAGACGATGATCGCCAGCGTAGCGAGCGATACCGCCGCGGCCCACGGGTTCAGGGAGGCGAAATGGGCCGCCAATGTGCGCCAGCGCGCCAGGAACTCGGCCGGCACGGGGCCCTCGAGCCCGAAAAAGTCCTTCACCTCTCCCGAGAGGATGATCAGGGCGATCCCGCTCGTGAACCCGATGGTGACGGGGTAGGGGATGAACTTGATCGCACCGCCCAGTCGCGCGAGGCCGAACCCCACCAGGATGATGCCCGCCATGAGCGTCGCCATGGCGAGACCCTCCACGCCGTGGCGCTGCACGATCGCGTAGACGATGACGACAAACGCGCCCGTGGGCCCACCGATTTGTACACGCGAGCCACCCAGGGCGGAGATGAGAAATCCGGCGATGATCGCGGTGAACAGCCCGCGCTCGGGGCCGACCCCGCTCGCGATCGCGAAGGCGATGGCAAGCGGGAGCGCCACGATACCGACGATGATCCCCGCGCTCAGATCAGTGAGGAACTGCTCGCGGGTGTAGCCCGCGAGCGTAGTGACGAGCTTCGGGACGAGCCTATCCAGATCCCCTGGCCGGAAGACGACGCAGAGAATCTAACGACGGCTGGTCTAGTTACCGGGTGAGCCCGAGCACGTAGTCCAGGGAGACCCGGCCCGGCCCCATCGCCGCGACCGCGAGGGCGGCGATGATGAGCACCAGGTTGTACTCGTAGCCGCCGTCCTGCACGAAGAACCCCTTCGGCCCGTGTACCTTGGCGATCGCAACGACCATCGTGGCCAGCACCAACAGGCCCGCCAGCGGCGTCAGCAACCCGAGCAGGAACAGGAACCCGGCGGCGAGCTCCCCGCCTACCGCCAGTGCGGCCCAGACACGGGCCGGGCGGAACCCTAAGCTGCCGACGAAGCCGGTGGCTCCGGCGAAGCCCGGACCGCCGAACGCCCCGAACGCCTTCTGCGCCCCGTGGCCCAGGAAGACCGCCCCGAGAACCAGCCGCAGCGCCAGCACTCCAAGATCGAACATTGCACACCTCCACAGAATGTCTTGAAATCGATATACTTGACATCGAACAAAATCGCAACAATCTTCTCCGCGTGGGGGTTCCCAGGCTGTCATGAAACCATCGCCCAGTCGCGCGGATGTGCCGTTGCACCTGTGGGTTGTCCTGGCCCGGGCGTTCGACGCCGTCGAGCGCCATTCCCGGGCGAGTATCGCCCGGTTCGGGCTGGGAACGACGGAGTTCGGTGTGTTGGAGGTGCTGTACCACAAGGGGGAGCTGCCGGTGTGCGACGTGCAGCGACGCATCCTGGTCGAGTCGTCGAGCACCACCTACGTCGTGGACAAGCTCGTGAAGCGAGGGCTGGTGCGGCGACGGCATAGCGGGACCGACCGTCGCGTCGTCCTGCTGGCGCTCACGGCCGCCGGTCGGCGCCTCATCCAATCCATCTTCCCGCCGCACGCGGACGCGATCCGCCACGCCGTCGCGGCGCTCAGGCCCAGCGAGCAGGCGCGGGCGGTCCGCTTGCTGCGCGCGCTGGGCCTGGGCGCGGCCAAGCGGCTGACGGCCGCCGAGGGTGACTAGAGCCCCTGCCGGAAGCGCAGCCCTAGCGTGCGATAGCGGAAGCCTTCACTCGTCACCCGAGCCGCGTTCGTGGCCGCGCCGCTGTTGGTGATCGAGCCGACCAGGGCGACTTCGTTGTTCGCACCCCAGTCGCGTGACAACGAGAGTCCGACATGCCATTCCGTCTGGTGCGGCGCCGGGGGTACGCCGAACGCCTGTACCAGTTGCGATCCTAGCCCGCCGTCGGCTCGCAGGCCCCAGCGGTTTCGCTGCCACTGGTATACCGCACGGCCTTCGATCACACTGAAGCGGACTGGTGTGAAATAGAGGCCCGGCTTGGGCTCGCGATACCCCATCACGCGGGCAAACGGCCCGATCTGGAGTCCTTTGGCAACGCGGCCGAGCAGGGCACCGACGGCCGAGTAGCGGCGGTTGTTGTCAGAGAACCAGGCACCGCCACCGCCCCCCGAGAGCGACCAGCCCGGACCTGGCGATACATCGAGGCTGAAGTCGACGGCGTCGACCGTCAGGTCCTGGCGCATGAGGCCGGCGGTCTCGTCGAACGGCGTGCGGGAGTAGCCCACACTCACCGCGGCATAGCGGGCCGGACGTAGCCCCAGCCCGAGCTCGGCGGTGAACGGCGTGCGCCCCGGCACGATGTCCGGCTGTATACGTCGTGCACCCAAGCCGGCGCGCAGCACGGCGCCGTGTCCCAGCGCCGCGATGATGCTACCACCCGCCCAATAGCTCGACCCGTCCCCCGCTTGGTCGGTGGCGTGTCGCCAGCCCGCGCGCAGCCTCCCGCGGAGATCGGAACCGAGCGAGGTCGTGACGGTCGCCTCCTGCGCCACGAAATCATTGTTATCCGAGTCGCTCGCGCCATCCACATTCGACGCGATCTCTGGCCTGAGCGCGGCGCGCACGGCCCGCGCGAGATCACGGACCGTACGGTCTTCAGGCGCGACGGCACGCGCCCGTGTCGCATAGACCTCGGCGAGATCGGGTTGACCCTTCCAGTAGAGGGTCTGCGCCAGCCCGACCAACAGCTCCGGATCGTCGGGATGCCGTTCCAAGGCCTTGCGCCACAGGTCCTCGGCGCGATCCAAGTCGCCGCTCCAGGCAATCGCCCGGGCGCGGCCCGCGAGCGCGTCGGCGCGGTCGGGGAATCGCACCAGCACCGAGTCGTACAGCGCCTCGGACGCCGCCGTCCTGCCCGCCCAGGCCAGGACCTGGGCGTGGGATACCATGATGTCGGGATCGCGGGGGTCGATTCGCCGCAGCCTGGCGAAGCGCGCCAGCGAACGGATCAGCTTGCCGTCCCAGCTGTCGAGGATTGCGAGCCGGTACAACGCCCGCTCGTTGGACGAGTCGGCGGCGAGGACACGCTCGTAGGCCGAACGAGCGGCGGAGTAATCACCTCGTTGGAACGCCTGGTCTGCAGCCGGCAGCTGCGCGGCCAGCGGGCGCGGGAGCAACGCCACGCCCAACGCCAGTGCGACCACTCGCGTCACCAGGACCCCCACACGTCGCGCATCGCCGCGTACGCGGGCTTCAGGTGTTCGTGCCACGTGGGCACCTCCCAGGTCGGCCAGGCGTAGGTCTGCTCGGCACCGAGTCGGGCCACCACGCCGCCGCGCGACCGGCGGAGCGCGGCGACCTCGAAGCGAAACCCATCGGTCACGGCGGTCTCGAACGTCCCGTTCCGTCGGTACCGCACCATGACGCTGCGCGAGGACGGATCGGTCACGTTCAGGAGTCCCCAGGCAATCCGCGCCTCCACGAGCCCCGCGGCACGGTCCACGTACCAGTCGGCGAGGCTCGACTCCACGACCCGTCCGTAGCGCAGGCGCCCGCGATTCACTCCCCGCGCCGGGTAAGTCCGACCGCTCCGCCCGATGCGCCAGCGGTTGGTCGTGACGAACAGTGAATCGAACGCCCCGTCGCGCCCCGCATGGTCGACGCTCGCCGCCTCGTGATAGAAGAGATCGAGGCCCGTGGGCCCCATCCCCCCCCGCGGCCCGAGGAACGGGTTGTACCACGGCGCAACCACCAGTTGCGCGTCGCTCGTGTCGTTCAGGACGAGCGCGAACTCGTATCCCACCTCGCTCGATCCGACGACGCCCGGCAGCCCGAACTGGCCGCGATCGCGCCGGTAGGTGTCGATCCCGACCACGTACCGCGTCGAGTCGAACCCCGCCCCGCCTGCGAGCGCCACGTACAGATAGGACGGGTCGGCCCCGACACGCAAGACGAGCGAGTCGCCGCGCTCGAGCACGGGGAGCGCCTGCCACACCGCCGGGGCGCCCCCGGGCTCGGGCGTCCCAGCTTCCGCCCCTGCGTATTCGCCCATGAGCCCGTAATGCTGCTCTGCATCCTCCAGGTTGTGCCACAAACGAGTCCGCTCCGCCGGGACCTCCAGATCGATCGTCACCCACGTGTGCTTGAACCATTCGTCGAGCCACGCGAACAGCACTCCCCCCGCCGCCCCCGCCGCGCGCACCTCCCGCGTGAGCCGCGCGTCGATGTCCGCCATCGCGCGCTCGTCGTGCCCGCCGTGGCCCATCCCGTCGGCCTCCAGGTGCGACACGCCCCGCGAGGAAGGAACACCGTACTCGGCGATCAAGAGCGGCCGCCCCGCATGATGCTGCTTGAGGGCGCGCAGGTAGCCGAAGTAGCGAGACCGACCCTCGGCCGACCCGTCTGCGCCGTACGCCGAGTCGAGATTGATGAAGTCAGGATAGTAGGGATACGCGTGATACGACGCGAAATAGCCTGCCAGGTTCGCGGGGGTGGCGCGCACCAGCATCGCGTCGAGCGATTCACGGTCGTTGTCGTATTCCTTGAGGCGGGTCGGGGGTGGGGCAGTTGGTGGAGGCGATGGGCGGCTGGGCGTGATACGCGGCCCACTCGTAGGTGAGCAGGTAGTCGCACTGCTCCGCCATCCACGCATCGGCCGGCGTGCCCCGATCGAGCGCGAGAAAGCGACCTGTGAACGCGGTGCGACCCCGCCGCCGCGCATTGTAGGTTCGGATCGAAAACGGCTCCCACTCCCGGCCGATGATGAACCCCAGGACGTGATCGGACACGTCGCTGTCGTAGCGGCCGAAGGCGTGCCCGGGCCGGGCCGCTACGAGCGCATGCCCATGCACGAGATCGACCACACGGCGCATCTCGACACGGAATGCCGCCTTCCAGTCCGCAGCGTCGTAGTCGTCGCGGGGCGGCAGCTCGGTCCAGACCCCGTGCAACAACCACAGGGCGCGATCAGGGTGGGCGTCGTTCCAGGCTTTGAGGGCCTGGTAGAAGGCGGGTGGAAGAATCGTATAGACACGAATCGCGTTGGCATGTGCCTCGGCGATCAGCTCGAGCCAGCGGCCGTACGTCGAATCGTCGGGCGGGAACTCGGAGGGAAAGTGGCCAGGGCGTGCGACACCGAGATTGACACCCTTCACGTAAACCGGTCGCCACCCGTCGGTCGTGCGGATCTCGAACCCGTCCCCGGCCGTCCGGGCCACGACGTCAGGTGCCGCCGGCCGCACCACGGCGGGCAGCGCGAGGCCGCTGTCCGCCCCGAGTGCCAAGAGTCGCTGCTCGGCGTCCGCATAGGCCGGGGCGAGGCGCAAGGTACGCCGCAAAGCATCGACCGCCGCGGCGCGCTGGCCGAGGCGCGAGCGCGCCAGGCCGAGCCCGTACCACGCATCGGCGTCCCTTGCGTCAGCCGCGAGGGCCCGAAGGAACCGATCGGCAGCGACGCCCGGCTGGCTCTGCCGTAGGAGCACGAAACCAAGCCCGACTTGCGTGACGTGGTCGCCAGGGCACAGGGAGTCGGCGGTCGCGAAGTGAGCCGCCGCTTCTCCGATGGCCTCGCGGCGGTACGCCCGCCAGCCCGCGTCCGTCTCGCGAACCGCGGCCTGCAAGCACGGCGCGGGGACCTGCGAGCCGAGCGCCAGGAGCAAGAGGAGCATGAGCCGGTGCGCCAAGATAATGAAAAGACCGGCACATGCTCGCCCGCCTCAGTGGAACGTCACACCCAAGCCCAGCTCGACGACGTTCTGTTTCCAGCCGGTGGCGAATCTTCCCACGCCACTCTCGTTCACGTCGCCCACGGCGCCGTAGACGTAGTTCACAACCGGCGTGAGGGACACGTCCCGGCCCAACCGGACATCGTAGCCCGCTCCGGCCGTGAACCCCCAACCGGTGCCATCAAAGGAGGGTGAGGAATTGACGTGATAGTTGGAAAAGCCGAGGCCGCCCGTGAAGAACAGTCCGCTCCTCGCGGCAGGGTAGAGATAGAGCGACGCCGTCAGGTTGGTCAGCGACTCGGTGGCCGAGTTGTCGGAGTGCAGCCAGGTGTTGATGGCACCGCCGATCAGCAGGTTGCGGCTAGGCGTGCCGCCCAGTTTCACGAACCCCGTGATGCCGTCCGTGCGGGGCCCGCTGTCGCAGTTGTCGCACGCGATGTTGGCCGAGCCATAGCCCAGGCCGAAGCCGATCCAGAAGCCGGCGCGGCGCTGCGGATACTGCGCCCATGCGGCGGACGCCGCGCAGGAAAGCGTGGCGAGCAGTCCGACGAGTCGTGCGGTGTGCATGGAGGCCTCCCCTTTTTCCGGGTGACGGCCGGGCGTGAGGGCGACTTCCATGCCGGACGCGGTGAGCACACGGGCGAGACGGAGGTGTCCTCGCCCGTGGTCAACCGACCGCTCCTCCTCTTTAGAAGGTGGCGCCCAAGCCGAGTCCGAACCCGAACTCGTTCAGACCGTCGAAGTCGGAGAACCAGCGACGATATCGAGCGTCCGCTCGGATCGCCAAGCTGTTTTTGACCTTGAACCGGTAACCGAGTCCCGCACCCAGGCCAGGGCCATTGATCGAAGGCCCACCGCCCCCGGTCGATACCGTCTGAAACGCGCCGTTCGCGGTGAGGTAGCCGGACCCAGGTTGGGACGGACTGAACAGGTAACCCACCTGTAGCGCGATGCCGATGGAAGTGAGTGTCACACCCCCGCCCGAGAGCGACGTGAACGCCAGCTGCGGCTCAACCATTACGGCGGGTGAGGCGAATAGACTCAAGTAGATGGTCGGAGACGCCTGGATGCCGTCACCAGGAATGCCGATGTGCGTGGCGGATCCGCCCGACGCACTGAGGACAGTGACGCCAAGGGACGTGCCGATCTCGGCGGTCGGCTTTGCTTGAGCCGCGGCCTGGCCACCGCCTGCCAGCAAGAGAGCGCCAACGCCGCACAGGAACCGCATTCCTATTTGCATGGGGCCTCCGA
>QHUD01000248.1 GCA_003221085.1 Gemmatimonadota bacterium | reverse complement strand
CCGGCGAAGGCGCCAAGACCGTCATTCCCGCCGAGGCCACGGCGAAGGTCAGCCTACGGCTCGTGCCGGACCAAAAGCTCAAGGTCGTCGAGCGTCAGCTCGCGGCGGCGGTCCAGCGGCTCGCGCCCAAGTACGTCCAGGCGAGCGTGAAGTTCTTGCACGGCGCGGACCCGGCCACGGTGCAGGTGACCCATCCGGCCTTCAAGCTGCTCGATCAGGCGTTCCGCGAGGTCGTGGGGCGGGGGACCGTACCCGCGCGCGCCGGTGGGTCGATCCCGGTGGTCCCCGCGCTCGGCAAGGGCGGCGCGCCGGTCATTCTGACGGGCATCGGCCTTCCCGACGACCGGCTGCACGCACCGAACGAGAAGCTCGACTTGAAGCAATTGTGGGATGGTATCCGCGTGTTCGGCCGGTTCTACGAGCTGCTGGGCGGCACGGGCGTGGGGCGGCGCTCGGCCTAGAAGCGGGAGGCGGTGAGCGTCACGTCCGCGCCGGCCCACGCTCGTGCGAAGCGGGCGCTCACGTCCGCCGCTTCGGCGCTCTTCCCCTGCGCCCGCAGCGCCCGCGCCAGGCCGAACAACGACCAGCCGTTGTCCGGGAATCGCTTGAGGTCCTCACGGTACAGCCGCTCGGCTTCTACCGCCCGGCCCGCCTGGAGTAGCACCGCGCCCAGCGAGTGGCGGATCGGGTAATACCAATCGGGCGGCTCGGTATACAGCTGGTCGTCCTCGATCTTCATCGCTTGGCGGAAGTGCGCGATCCCCTCCTCCAGCGCACCCCGCCGCGCCGCGATCTCGCCGAACAGCGCGTGCGTCGCAATCAGCAGGTTCGTACTCGGGGTCGTCCACCCGGCGGAGGCGTACCCGCGCGTCCCGCTGCCGGCGATCTGCGTCAGCGTGTCGAGCGCTGCCTGCGCTTCGGCGAAGCGGCGAGTCGCCGCCAGCGCGACCCCGCGCGCGTACTGCGTCATGCCCCGCGAGTACGGGAGCTCCGCCGGCGGCAGCGGCATGGCGAGCAGCTCGTCCCAGCGGCCGAACGTCACGAGGGTCAGGTAGTGGTAGTGCAGGTACGGTTCGAGGAACGGCACCTGCTTCGCGGCTTCCACTGGCGTCGTGGCTGCTGTCCGTTTCGCGGCCTCGATGGCCAGGGCGCTCTTGCCGGCGAGCGTCGCGGCGAACGCCAGGAAATGGTGGTTGTGCGGATAGTAGGCGAGCGGGTACAGTCCCTGCGGCTTCTGCCCCTCGATGAAGACTTGATCGGCGTGGACCGCGCGCTCGTTGGCGGCGATCGCGTCGGCGTAGCGTCCCACCCGGATGTAGATGTGGGCGGGCATGTGAACGACGTGCCCCGCGCCCGGCATCAGTGCCGCGAGCCGCTCGGCGCACGGCACGGCTTTCTCCGGCGCCACGGCTTCGACGGCGTGGATGTAGTAGTGGCACGCGCCGGGGTGGTGTGGGTCGGATCGCAGCACCCGCTCGAGCTGCGCCACGATCTCGCCGGTCCCCGGATACGGCTCGCCTGTCTTCTTGTCCCAGTAGTTCCACGGACGCTTGTCCATCAGCGCTTCGGCGTATAGTGTCGCGGCGTCGAGGTCGGCGGGATACCGCCTGACGACCTCCCCCATGCTCGCCGCATAAGCAGAGTCGAGCGCCGCACGCGCGGCCGGCGGGGCCGGTGCGTACCGCGTCGCGAGTGCGCTGACGTAGGCCTGCTCCCGCGGGCTCGCGTGGCGCAGGCGCGCCCGCGCCTGCTGGAGGGCCTGGTAGGCCGCAATTCCCGCGGCCGAGTCCATTCCGGCGTTCACGTGCGGGCCGTACGCATAGGCCACGCCCCAGTAGCACATGGCGCAGGTCGTGTCCAGCTGCGCGGCATGGGTGAACGAGCGAATGGCCTCACCGTGGTTGAAGGCGTACACCAAACGCATGCCCTGGTCGAAGTACTGCTGGGCCAGGGAGACCGAGGTCGTGATCGGGACGTGATGGTCCCCCAAATCGTCGTACAGGGGGACGGTGTCATGGGGTGGGCCGGCGAGCGCCACCAGCATCACGATCAAGGGATGGGGCATGGGACCTCGGCTACACGCGCTTCTTGCTGAGACTCCGGAGTCGGTTGATGTCGTGTTGCGTGAGCCCCCGTCCTCCGTACCGCTCTTCTTTCCAGGGATCGCCCCGCATGTGGTAGCCGTTTTGCTCCCAGAACCCGGGCACATCCTGGTCGACCAGCGTGAACCCCCGCACCCACTTCGCACTCTTCCAGAAATACAAGTGTGGCACCAGCAACCGGGCGGGCCCGCCGTGCTCGGGCGTGAGCCACTCATCGTTCCACTTGAGCGCGATCAGATTGTCCGGGCGATCCAGATCGCCGAGTGGCAGATTGGTGGTGAACCCCTGTTCGGCCCTGACGAGGCAGTACTGTGCGTCGGGCTTCACGCCAGCGCGCTGCAGCAGGAGCTGCACCGCCACGCCCTCAAAGGTGTTGTCGAGCCGGCTCCAGCGGGTGACGCAATGGATGTCGCAGTGCACGGACTTGCGCGGCAGCTGCAGCAGCTCGTCGTAGCTGAGGGTGAATGGTCGGTCCACCAACCCGGAAACGTCGAAGGTCCAGGTGCTCGTGTCCACGTTCGGCACGTCGCCGTAGTGGAGCACCGGCCACTTGGTGGTCAAGACTTGGCCGGGAGGCAGGCGATCCTCAACCATGGGAGTCCGATCTCGCAAAGCGTCCAGGAACCTCGTCACGGGCTCGGGCGCAACATCAAAAGGTGAACCGTCTCGCGCTCGACCCGCGCGCGGGAGTAGATGAGCGGGAAATAGCGGCCTTCCGCCCACAGCGGTAGCAGGTTGTCGTAGTACGGGCTGCCGGGCTGGCCCGATTGGCCCGGCACGCTGGTCGCGACCGAGCGGTCCCAGTCAGCGAGATCGAGGATCTGCCTGTACGATGCGCCCCAACGCTGCTCGTAGCCGCCGCCCGGGGTGGCGTTGACGGTGTTTGCGTCCCCGCCGCGCGCCACGTCCCCGAGGTCGAACGCCGCGGCAACGGGATGGCGGAAGGTCGCGCGGTGCAGCCTGCCCCACGACCATTGCGATCGGTCCGCGCCGAGCCGGCGCGAGAGATCGGCGACCGCCTCGTCGAGCGCCCCGAGCACCAGCGAATCGCGCGCGGCCACGGGCTCGAGCTCAGTCACCAGGCGCAGCAGGATCGGCAGAGGGAGGAACACGTCGCCCGCCGCCGCGCCGGCCTGACGTCGCGCCAGTCGCGTCCCGAGCGCATGGAGCCACGCTTCGTA
>QHUD01000003.1 GCA_003221085.1 Gemmatimonadota bacterium | reverse complement strand
TCTGCATGACGAAGGGACCGCCGCCGCGCACGGTGTAGCCGACGGCGAGCATCGCCACGGTCATGGTCAGGAGCGAGGCCCCCCGGGGGCCGAACCGCAGCGCGGCCCCAATCACGAAGGGAAACAGGAGATAGGGGTACTGGGTCGGCGCGAGGAGCGACGCGGGCAGCAGGCTCCCGAAGATTGCCATGGTCGCGAGCACGGCACCGCCCACCAGGAGAGACATCTCGAGCGCCGTACGCCGGCCGATGGGCGCGCCGGCCGGACCCGCCCAGGTGAGCCAGGTGAGAAAGACCGGCGCCACCACCAAGGCGCCGAGGTAGTCACCGGCCCACCAGAGGCTCAGGGCGGACCAGACCCCGGCCCCCGACACTACATGGGCCAGCCACAGGCTCGTGACACCGATGGTGGAGCTTGCCAACGCTCCCACGGGTGCCGCGACTCCGACGAGCGCGCGCACACCGAGGAGATCATCGAGCGCCGGGTGTTGGCCGGCGCGGCTCCGGAGGAGGTAGGCGGCGACCGTCGCCTCGGTAGCGTTGCCGCAGGCAATCCCGACCGCGGCGAGGAGCGGAATGCTGGTCGTCGCATTTGCCAGAAACGCGCCGAGCAGGATGGCTGGCCAATACCCCGGCCCGAGCAGAACCAGCGCCGCCAGGGCGAGGCCCGTGGGCGGCCACACCGGGGAGATGGAGGGCCCGATGGTCGCGTAGCGCAGGCCGATTTTGGCGACGACGAAGTACGCAGCGGCCAGCGCCAGCGCGCGCGCCAACCAGCGCAGTGCCGTCAACCCTGTCCGGGAATTCGTCATGGGGCGAGGGAAAGAAGTGTTGGTTCGAGAGCCAGAGCAAGCGCCCACCGCCGCTAGATTGGTCCGCGTGCCGAAGAAGGTTGCGCGACACCACGTGTACGTGATCGAGCTCGATCGCGCGGTGCTCGAGCATGCCAAGTTCCGCGCCGCCAATCCCGGTCATGACCCCCGGAAACCGCCTCTGTATGTAGGAATGACGGGGCTCGACCCCGCGACGCGGTTCGAGCGCCACAAGTACGGCGTCAAGGACAATCGCTACGTGCGGCAGTACGGGTTGCGGCTGCGGCCCGATTTGTACGCCGAGCTCAACCCCCTGCCCTACGCCGAGGCGCAGCGGATGGAGTGGGTGCTGGCGCGGGAGCTGCGGAGCGATGGGTATGCGGTGTGGCAGAAGTAGGAGGGGAAGACTTTCCAGGCGCGGCGTTTCGAGCCGGACCGGGGGGACGCACGGCATAGAGCATCCAATCGGTGCCGACGACATACACGATCCCGGCGGCATCCGCGGCGGGCCGCGAGTACAGCGCGCCGCTGGGGAGATCCGCCCGCCAGCACGCGGTACCGATCCGGTCGAACGCGGTGAGCTTCCGGCCGGTCTCCACGACGACGTACCCACCCGGCGTCACCGTGAAGCCGTCACGGTCCAGCGGCGTCGCGGGGCCGGGCGGCACGCGCCACCGCGTGGCGCGGTCCCGCCCCACCGCGCGCAACGCCCCGTCGCTCACCACGAATGCCGTGCCGTCGCGATCGAGCTGCCACAACCACAACAACTCGTCACGGACGTGCGGCGTCAACTCCTCCTGAATCAGCGCGAACCGGCGTCGCGACTCGGGATCGAGACGCGCTCGAACGCCCCCAGCGCACGCGTCGAGCGATGACCCTCCCCCTCCCCCTCCCCCTCCCTCTGCGCCGGCGCACGGCCGCAGCGAGTCGCGCGGTGCCACCGCATCGGCCCGGCCGTCGGCCGTGAGGTGCTCGAGCACGTTGTGATCGCCCCATAGGTCCACGTAGATGCCGCCATCCCGGGCGGCCACGAGGTCGTCCGCCAGCCCAGCCAGCGCGCGCCGCCACCGCACATCGCCCGTCGGCGTGAGGGCGAACAGCGCGTGGTCCCCGGCAACGTAGATGGTGTTCCCCGCGACGACGGGCTGGAGATGCGTCGGGACGCCCAGGCGCGCGCTCCAGACGTCCCGTCCGGCGCGATCGAGGGCATGCACGGTCCCGGTCGAGTCGGCCACGAGAATCGTGCCCGCCGGTCCCGCCGCCGCGCCGCCCTGCCCCACCCCCAAGTCCCGACGACTCCATCGCTTCGTTCCGTCCGCGCTGTATGCGAAGGTCCCCATCTGTCCCGTCGCCACGATCAGGCCGGCTCGCGTGATGAGCGGGGCCGGCGGTCGCGTGAAGCTTCCCGACGCCGGGCGCGTCGCGAGCGCCACCTGCCAGAGCGTGCCCACCGCGGGAACCGTCACGGAATCGGCTGGTGGCTTGACCGTGGTCCACGACGTCGCGGTGCGTTGGCAAGCGCTCAGCGAATAGCTCTCGCACTCGACGATCGGCGGATCCGTCGGCAGCGCGGGGCGATCCCGGGGCGTGGCGCGAATCTCACCCGACGGCGCGAGCACGTAGCTCCGCACGCCGGTGACGCCGTAGACCGCCGGGCGCGCCGCGATGGCCGCACTGTCGATGCGTCCGTCCGGTGCGGCATACGGTAGATAGATGTAGCGATACTGCTCTTCATAGATCGAGCCGTTGTCCCGGAAGCGCGTGCGGATTTCCGCCACGTTGGAATCGCCGTCGACTCGCCAGCGGGCGTCGTTCAACACGTAGCAACGCGAGCGCCACTGGCTCATCGACCAGAGCGAGCCGGGGAGCCGGCGTGAACTGGTTTGCCGGAGGCGCGTCATGCAATCGCGCAGCTGCTGCAGCTCCACGGTGACGTTCGCGAGCACCGGGTCGGCGGTCGTCGCGTCACGCCTCGCGTAGCCGGCCGAGCGCAACACCCCCGACTCGTCGCTCAGGTAGGAGCGGTATGTGGCGAGCGGCAGGCCGCGTTCTCGCACCAGGAGCGTGAGGCGACGGCCGCCGTGAAAGGTCACGGACCAGCCGGGAACGTGGCCTCCGGCGACGGCCGCGTCGAGGCACCCGCTGCCCGACGGGCCGAGCTCGGACAGCGCAATGGGGAAACGCCCGCTGCTGTCCGCCGCGAAGCGCCGCGCGCAGCGCTCGATCGCGCGCGCCGCCTGGACCGCCGGAGCCGCCGCGGGCGCTCCCGGATGCCAATTCACCCACACCACCGCAAGCGCCGGCGATAGTCCGCCCAGGAGGAGCGCCGGTGAAGCGGCCAGCCCCGTCCGCCACCGGCCCGGGTGGCCCGCCTCCGTCAGCACCCCATGGACGTCGAACGCGCTGCGAATGAGCAGGACCCGCGCCACCACCGGCACGATCCACAGCAGCGCGATGCCCGGCCGCTCGGCGACCAGCAAGATGATCGTCGGGACACCGTACAGGGGGAACAACGACCAGAACGAGACCACCGCGAGTACCACGAGATTGATCGGCACGACCAGGCCGAGCGGGAAGTGCTCGGGGCGCCCTTCGCTCACGCGGAGCAGCAGCAGGTCCGCGGCGACCAGGGCCGCGACAAGCGTCGCGATCAGGAGCGGCACACTGCGCCGCTGGGACAGCATGAAAACCACCGCCGGCAAGAGGAGGGATCCCGCCGCAAACAGGGCGCGGCGATGGAGACGGCGGATGGCTGGGTGCACGGGCGGGGACACTACTGCAGCCACCAGTGAATGAACATCGTACGAGGAAATTGGCGCCGCCGCTTACACCGCGAACGTTTTCCGCACCCCCGCCGCGTACACCTTCCACGGCACGACATTCCGCACCCGCGGCAACCAGGTCGCTTGCGCGCCCACACGGTAGCGCAATCCCGGGGCTCTTTGCTCGATGATCTGGAGCACGCGCCGCGCGACTTGCTCCGGCGGGATGCCCCTCTCCAGGGCGTGACCAAACGCCGCGAGCATCCGGTTGCGGGTTGCGTCATACGCCGCAAGTGGCCGCGCCGCGACCGGTGACGCCTCACCAATTGGCGTGTTTACAAATCCGGGCTCGACCAGGATCACACTGATGCCGAACGGACGCAGTTCGTGCCAGAGCGATTCGGAGTATCCCTCGAGCGCGAACTTGCTCGCGGAGTAGAAGGCGCTGTAAGGAATCGCGGTGTTGCCGGCGAGCGAGCTGATGTTGATGATCTTGCCGGCGCCGCGCGCGCGCATGCTGGGAAGCACCGCATTCACCATCCGCACGCTGCCGAAGAAATTCGTCTCGAACTGCGCCTTGGCTTCCTCGACACTCGTCTCCTCCGCGGCCCCGGTGACCGTATATCCCGCGTTGTTGACGAGCACATCGAGCCGACCGGCCTGCGCGACGACCTGCTCCACGCAGGCATGGACCGAGTCGTCCGACCGAACATCGAGTGCGAGCATCGTAAACCCTTGGGGCTTTGCGGAGTCAGGCTTGCGGGCCGTCCCGAATACGGTGAACCCACGCTCGGCGAGCAGTCGCGCCGTCGCCTGACCGATACCGGATGAGGCGCCCGTGACCAGGATTGTTTGCGACATGGCATCTCCAGACGGTTGTCCTCCCGAGAACAATACGGCTCTCCACCGGCTGGTGCCAACCGGTTTGTCAGCCTTTTGTGAACCGTGCCGCGGATGCAACCATTCGCCCCTCGTCCGGCGTCAGCTTAAAAGACCGTCTCCACCTTCGCGCCGAGGGTCTCCCGATGCCGTTCGTAGCGGGTTTCCTCCTGTTCGCGGTCGCCCAAACGCGTGACACACGGAGCTGTTTCGGCCGCTGTAGTCCCCGGGGCGCTAGAAGCAGATCCTTCGCGCCTACGGCGCTCAGGATGACAGCCGCGCCGTGCGCGAATAGAGTAGGAAGGAGAGAGGGAATGAAAAGCCGGTGGGCGTCATGCTCACTACTCGGCACGGCTTCAGGAGGTACCATGCCAGACGATATGGGAGCCTTCCGGGTGGATATCGTGCTCAAGAATCCGGCGCGACAGGGCGAGCAGCGCACACTCAGATCCGTCCTCGTCGACACCGGCGCCGAGCTGAGCTGGGTCCCCGCAGAGGTGCTCGAATCGTTGGGCGTCGAGCGCAATAACAAATGGCTCTTCCGCCAAGCGGATGGCAGCATTCTCGTGCGGTGGACCGGGACGGTGGTGGTCCAGGTTGCGGGCAAGCAAGCGGGCGATGAGGTCGTCTTCGGAGATCCGGGAGATCTCGTACTGCTGGGTTCGCGCACCTTGGAAGGACTGAACTTTCGCGTCGAGCCGGTGACAAAACAGCTTGTGGTTGCGGGACCGGCCCCGGCGGCGGTCGCGGCCTAGTTCCGGTCTAGAGAATCGTTTCGAGCGGGCATGCAAACCCCGGCAGCACGTCTTCGCCCTCGAGCGCTGCTTCGGCCCGGCACGCCTCGCACCAGTTCGAACTGCTTGTCGGGGATGTAGACCCGCAGCAAGTCGTCCGCAGTCATCAAGGCAGACGGCGGCATGCGGGGAACGTAGACGGCCTCGGCGGGCAGGGCAAGCAAATCTGAGCCTTTCCGATCAACGGAGCATCAACCTATTTTCCGAGGTTCGCAGCTGACGAGGTGCTGTGTGGCGAAATCGGTAAACACGGAGGACCTGTTGACTCGGCGGAAAACATTGCCGATGTTCCGAATACCTGAGGGACCTCCGCGTAGCCAGTTCCGGTACGCCAAACGAAAGCCGGGGAGCGGGTGCTCTCCGGCTTTCGCATTCGGCGGAGCAAACCGGCGATGCCGTAACTTGCAGGAGCCATCATGACCGCTCCGACCACGATCCCCCGCGACGCCGTGCTGTTGATCGTCGACGTGCAACAAGGTATGGACCGCTACGCCGAGCAGTATCACCGCAACAATCCCGATCTCGAGGCCAACATCGGGCGCCTGCAACGAGCGTGGCGCGAGACCGGCCGGCCGATCATCCACGTGCAGCATCTGTCCAAAGAGCCCGACTCGCCGTTACGGCCCGGCCAGGCGGGCGTCGAGTTCAAGGACGAGGTCCGGCCGCTCCCGGGCGAGCCGGTGATCCAGAAGTCGGTGAGCAGCGCGTTCATCGGCACGTCGCTCGAAGCCGAGCTGCGACGCCGCGGGGTCGACACCCTGGTGGTCGTCGGCATGCAGACGAACATGTGCGTGTCGACCACCGCGCGGATGGCCGGCAATCTGGGCTTTACGACCTATGTCGTGTCCGATGCGACCGCGACATTCGACAACACGGGCCCCGATGGCAAGCTGTACGCGTCCACGTTGCTGCATGACGTGGCGCTCGCCGATCTGCACGGCGAGTTCTCGACGGTCGTCGATACCGCAACGGTGTTGTCGCTCGCGTCGTGAGGAGACCACTGTCCTTGTCGCTTCACGCCGCCCCTGCTACCGCCGCCAGATCCGCCGCGAGCCTCGCCCACACATCGGCGCCGAGCCGCGTGCGGAGCCGAGCCTGCGCCCGCTCCCACGCGGGCCGCGCGCGCTCGAGTCGCCGCCGGCCGCGCAGCGTGAGCGCCCAGCGCACCTCGCGCCGGTCGGCCCCCGACACGGCGCGAACCCAGCCCGCACGCTCCAGAGGCCGAAGCGTGCGGGTCAGAGTCGTACTGTCGATCGCGAGCAGCTCGCCCAGCGCCCCCTGCGGACTCAGGCCCAAGAGGTCGAGCGCCTGGAGCAGCGTGTGCTGCGTCGGCGTCAAGCCGGTCCCCTTGAGCGCGGCCTCGTAGCCACGCGTCACCGCGCGCGCCGCGCGCCTCAGGTTCGCGCAGGCGCACGGCAGTGCGGGCAAGCTCTCAGCTGCCACGGACCAGCCGCCGGAAGATGAACACGTGGTTCGCGAGGAATAGAGGCACGAAGAAGGTCGGGACGATGCTCAGGGGCAGCGTGAGCACGCGCTCGACGCCCGGCGTGGCGCCGGTGAGCGTCACGGCCGTGGCCGTGCCGACCGCGACCACGAGGTCCAGGAAGCCGAACGCGTTCCAGGCATGATACAGGAGCCGCCGCGCCGGCGTGATCGGCGCCCACGTGAGGACCAGCGCGATCGCCAGGATCGCGGTCGCGATGTCGCCCCAGCCCGCGCGGTCCGCGAACGCGTGGTTCATCTGGCCCTGCGCGGCGAGCACGAGAAACGCGATGCCGATGAAGCGCGTCGCGTTCACGCCCACGAGCACGCGCAGCGGGATCGCGTCGATCCATGCGCTGAGGCGGCTCGGCACGAGCCCGGCCACGAGCGTCAGGACGACGAGCCCGAGAATGATGAGCTGGGGTCCGGGGAACGGGAGCCGCAGGAAGAAGCCCGTGGCGCCGGCGGCGATCGCGAGGATCAGCCACAGCGTCGCGGCCAAAGCGGCGGCGCCCGGCAAGCGGGGCGCGGGAAGCGTGGAAGCGGTCATCGGGACACCCTCGAGATATGGTTGTATATACAACTATTGGCGAGGACGCGGGGTTCCCGGACCGATTATTCTATTACGCTCCTCCACCGGAGACGGTCTCATGTCCCTGCCATACGGATTGGCGCTGGTTGTAGCGTGGCTCGCGTTCGCGCCTCAGGCGCCCAACACACCCAGAGCGCCGAAGATTCAGACGAAGGAAGTCGAGTATCGTCAGGGCGGCACCGTCCTCAAGGGATTCATCGCCTGGGACGACGCCGTGGCGGGCAAGCGGCCCGGTGTACTGGTCGTGCACGAGTGGTGGGGCCTGAACGACCACGCCCGCAACCAGGCGCGCCGCCTCGCCGAGGCGGGCTATGTGGGCTTCGCGCTCGACATGTACGGCGCGGGCAAGGTCACGACGCACCCGCAGGACGCGCAGGCGTTCGCTACGGAGGCCACCAAGGATCCCGCCGTGGTCGCCGCGCGCTTCAACGCGGCGCTCGAGGAGCTGAAGCGGGACCCGCACGTTGATCCCGCGCGCATCGCCGCCATCGGCTACTGCTTCGGCGGCGGCGTGGTGCTCAACATGGCGCGCTCCGGCGCCGACCTCGCCGCCGTGGTGAGCTTCCACGGATCGCTCGGCACCAAGACCCCCGCCGAACCCGGCAAGGTGAAAGCCCGCGTGCTCGTGCTCGCCGGCGGCGCCGATCCGTTCGTCCCGCCCGAGCAGGTGGAGGGGTTTCGCAAGGAGATGCAGGCAGCGGGCGCGCGCTTCGACATCGTGACCTATCCCGGCGCGAAGCACGGGTTCACGAACCCCGACGCCGGCCAGTACGGCATGGCGCAGCTCGCATATGACGCCGCCGCGGACCGGCAGTCGTGGGCGGCGATGCAGCGGCTGTTCCATGAGGTGTTCGGGAGCTAAGAAAGGGGCCAGCTTAGCCCCTTTCTTGTTCAGATTGCCCCTCATCGGAGCCCCACTCACGCCGCGGGCTTGACGACATCCGGTCCCGCCGGCGTCTGCCCTTCGCTCGCCGGTTGGGCCGGCGGCTCGCTCTCGGACCGGAACGGCCCGAGCACGTTGCTTGCGGGCGCTGGCCCAAGGCCACCACGATCCGCGATACCAGCCGGACCTCACGTCTGCTCGCGCTCATGAAGCAAGGCGATGACGCGTTCAACGCCCGCGAGACGGCGACCGGCTCATCATCATCTCCGCCTTCTTCGACGCCGCGCTTCAGGCGAAGCAGCTCGGCCTCGCCGAGTAGCTCAGTCCGAGCGGACGGGGTAAACTGGCGGGATGTCCGGCACCGGATTGCGCGAACGCAAGAAGGCGCTCACTCGCCAGCTCATCGCTGACGCCGCAGCGCGCCTCTTCGCCGAACGCGGGTACGAAAATGTTGCGGTCGGCGACGTGGCGCGCGAGGCGGACGTGGCCGAGCAAACGGTCTACAACTACTTTCCGACCAAAGAACAGCTCGTCACCGATCGTGAGCAGCAGATTCAGGAGCAGCTCGATCGGTTGATCCGCTCTCGTCCGCGCGGCAGCACGCCGGCGGCAGCGATCCGCGAGTTTGTGCTCCGGGTTGTCGCGGGCATTCGCGACATTCCGCCGGAGCTGTGGCGCGGCGAGCTCGGTTACCTCGCGGCGATCAGTCCGACGGTCCACCGGCTGGTCCTGGAGGTGATCGATCGCCAGGCCCGCGCCCTCGCCGCTGTCATCAGCGACACCAGCGCCGTTAGCCCGGAAATCGCCAGGCTACACGGGATCGCGCTTGCCGGCGTGTTCGAGATCATCCTCAGCGAGGCGGGCCGGCGCACTCGTGACGGTCAGAGCCAGGAAAAGATCGCTCGGGAGCTATCGCGAATCATCGAGCGTGTTCTCGACGAACTCGACCGCTGGTTCAGCGTATCGAAGTCATCACGCCCCCTCGCGTCGAGGCGCCGTAGGCTCCCGTCGACGAGGACGTCGAAGCCGTAAGTACCCGTCCGGACACGACGCGTACGAAGACGTCCTGGCCGCGAAAGCCGGGGAGCGTGATGCTCTCCGGCTTTCGCATTGTCTGGAGGTCTGGCGGCGCCCCACCGGCCTCCGCCGAGGCCTTTAGCATCGCATTGACACGTCCCGCAACGCCATGGTACTACTCGGCATGGCTCGAGGAGGTACTATGCCGAACGATATGGGAAGCTTCCGCGTCGACGTCGAGCTCGAGAACCCTGCCCGCCCGGGTCAGCGACGCACGGTGAGGTCCGTGCTAGTCGACACGGGCGCCGAGTTGAGCTGGGTCCCGGCCGAGCTACTCGAATCCCTGGGCGTCGAGCGCAACAATCAGTGGCACTTTCGCCAGGCGGACGGCACGGTGCTCGAGCGCTGGACTGGCATCGTGATCGTCAGCGTCGCTGGACGGCGAACGGGGGACGACGTCGTCTTCGGAGAGCCCGGCGACTTGGTGCTCCTGGGGTCACGGACCCTGGAAGGCCTGAACTTCCGCGTGGAGCCGGTCACGAAGCAGTTGGTCGACGCGGGTCCAGCACCGGCTGCGGTCGCGGGGTAACCTCCACCAACCCGCACGCGGTGAACTGGGCGCCTATGGTTTGATCAGCCGCTCGGTCCCGCTCTTGTCGATCAGCTTCACGGTGCTCTCGCCACCCTCCGCCACCACCTGGACGTAGGTCGGGTCGGACTCGCCGCCGATCAGCAGGCCAGCACCGCGCCGCGACGCGCCGAGTTTGACGTTGGGCCTGCCGTCGGCAGTGATCAGCCGCAACAACACGGTTTCGGGATAGGGCTCGCCCTTCCACATGTGCTTGGGATCTTCCGGGAGCACGGAGAGGGTGGCTCGAATTCTGCCGCGATCATCCACGATCTCGAGGGCGCGGCCCCGGATGACGGTCTGCCCGTCCAGCGTGGCTGCCGGACTGAGATGCGGTCGGACCACCTGAAACACGAGTAGCCCGGCGTTCACGGCGGTGAGGAGAATGAGAAGTCGCTCGGTTTTCATGGTGTCCCTTGCCCACTCGGGGGTGGTCCCGAATAAGATGCCTGTGCGGCGTAGACGGTTGGAGCCGCGAAACCGGGCCGCCCCGCATACAGTAGGTGTTA
>QHUD01000002.1 GCA_003221085.1 Gemmatimonadota bacterium | reverse complement strand
CGGTCACGAAGCGGGCGTTGTTCGCGAGCGCCGTGTCGTCGTCCATCGTGAGGCTCACCCGCTGGTCGCTGGCCACGCCGCGGTTGAAGCTCTGGCCGGGATAGACGCTGAGCAGGGTGGGGCCGAGCGCCTGAATCCGGTCCTGCACCGACTTCTGCGCCCCGGAGCCCAGCGCGATCATGGTGATCACGGCGCCCACGCCGATGATGATGCCCAGCATGGTGAGGAGCGAGCGGAGCTTGTTGGCCCGCAGCGCCTCGAGCGCGACCCGGATGGTCTCGCCGACGAGCATCGCTAGCGCGGCGTCGCGGGCTGCGCGCCTTGTTGCCGGACGCCCGGCAACCCGCCGCCCGTCACGTTCTGGAAGCGCTGGCGGAACTGCTGCTGCGCCTGCACCAGCGACGCGCTCGGCAGCACCAGCACCGTGTCCTCCTGCGTGAGCCCACGGGCGACCTCGATGTAATCCTGATCGGTCAGCCCCGTGCGGATCGGCACGGCCATGACTTTCCCGCCCCGCAGCACGAACACGATGTAGCTCGCGCCCTCTCCCTGGTTGGCCGCGCGTCCCGGGCGGCTCCCTCCCGCCCCCCCTCCACCCTGGAACTGGCTGCGCAGCTGCGTCAGCAGCGCCTGCTCCGCGGGCGTCAGCTCGGCGCCGCTCATGCGCTTGGCGAACGCGGCCTGCACCTGCTCCGGCGTGACCCCCGGCGGCAGGGTGATGGTCCGCCCGCTGGGCGTCGTGAAGGTCGCCGCCGCTCCCGGCTTGGTCGCTTCGGCCGCGTGCAGCTTGCCGGCGTCCGCCGAGTCTCGCGCGGGGGAGCGCGGCGTCTCGGCCTGCGCCAGCTGCTGCTGCACGGTCTGGAGGTCGAGCCCCAGGACCTGCGCCGCGGACGCGACGTCTCGCGGCGTGCGCAGCGCGGCGTTCGGCACGGCCAGCACGTTCTGCCGGTTGCCGATGTGGATCTCGACTTCGCTGTTCATCCCCGGTTTGAGCTGGTGGCTCGGATTCAGAATGTAGACGATGACGGGGAACATCGTGACGTTCTGATTGACCTGCGCCTGCGGCTCGATTTTCAGGACGCTGCCGTCGAACGGGCGATTGGGAAACGCGTCCACGGTGATCGTCACCGGCATCCCGGGCTGCACCTTGCCGACGTCGGTTTCGTCCACCAACGCCAGGACCTGCACGGTGTCGAGGTTCGCCATCTTGAGGATCACGGTACCCCCGCCCACGTCGCGCGTGGGGCTCGAGATCACGGTGCCGAGCACGGCATCGAGCTCGAGCACCGTGCCGGTGACCGGCGCGCGGACTTGCGTATCCTCCATGGCGTCCTTGGCGGTCTGGAGGCTCGCTTGGGTGTTGACGACGGCCGACTGCGCGGTCGCGTAGCTCAGCTTCGCGGCCTCGTAGTCGGTCTCGGCGATGGACTTGCTCTGGTACAGCGCCTCACTGCGCTTGAGCTGCGCGGTGGCGTTGTCGAGCTGGGCTCGCGCGACCGCGAGGCTCGCCTCAGCCTGCGTGAGGTCGTTCCGCGGGATGCGCGGGTCGATCTTCGCGAGCAGTTGTCCCTTCTTGACGTCGTCGCCGGTCTGCACCGGCATGTCGAGAATCTCGCCCGAGGCCTTGGACTTCACGCTCAGGGTGAGGATCGGCTGGATCGCGCCTGAGGCGGACGCCGAGACCACGATGTCGCGGTGCGCCACGGGGACCTTCTCGTACAGCGGTGCCGACTGCGCCTTGTGGCAGGCGGCGAGGCCGAGCAGCAGGGCCAGGAATCGCTTCACGGTTTGCCTTTCGTCTGCACGTCGCGCTCGACGAGCCCATCCCGCAGGTGGATCTGGCGGGCGGCGTGCGCCGCGATGTCGGCTTCGTGCGTGACCAGCACGATGGTTTGGCCGGTGTCGTGCAGCTCCCGGAACAGCCGCATGATCTCCTCACCGGTGGCGGAGTCGAGGTTCCCGGTCGGCTCGTCCGCCAGCAGGATGGAGGGCTCGTTCACGAGGGCGCGGGCGATCGCCACGCGCTGGCGCTGCCCGCCCGACAGCTCGTTCGGCTTGTGCGACATTCGGTCGGCGAGCTGGACGCGCTCGAGCGCCCGGGCCGCCTGGGCCCGCCGCTCCTTCGCGGCCATTCCGGCATAAATCAGCGGCAACTCCACGTTGTGCAGCGCGCTGGCCCGGGGGAGCAGATTGAACGTCTGGAACACGAAGCCGATCTCCTTGTTACGAATCCGAGCCAATTCATCGTCTGACAAGTCGCTCACCTTCTGGCCGTTGAGCCAGTACTCGCCTGCGCTGGGCGTGTCGAGGCAGCCGATGAGGTTCATCAGCGTCGATTTCCCCGAGCCCGACGGGCCCATGATGGCCACGAACTCGTTGCGCCGCATCTGGATCTCGACGCCGCGCAGCGCGTGCACCACTTCGCCACCCATGTCGTAGTCGCGCGTGAGCTTGTGCGTGAGGATGACGGTGTCGGGCAGCGGCGTGTCGCCCGTGCGGAACGTGCTCGGCTGGACGCTGGTCACAGGGGGTGTCCCACCAGCGCCTCCACCTGCGCGCGGGCGATGAGGTAGTCATAGCGCGCCTGGACCTGATTCACCTGCGCCTGAGTGAGGTTGGCCTGGGCGGTGAGCAAATCGAGCAGGGTGCCGGCGCCCAACCGGTAGCGCTCCTGTGTCACGCGGAGCGCCTCGGTGGCGGCCGCCACGGTGGCGCCCACGATCGTGATCTGCGCGTACGCGGTGGTCACAGCGGCGAGCTGCTGCGTGAGTTGGGCGTTCACGCGGCGTCGCACGTCCGCCGCCTGCGCCTCTGTCACGTCGCGCGTCACGTTAGCCGATACCTGGCTCGCTTCCCGACTGAACCCGTTGAACAGCGTCCAGGAGAGCGAGAACCGCAGCGACCAATTGTTGACGTAGGCCTGAGTGCTCTCCCAGGGTGCGTTGAGACCCGTGTACCCGTTGGAGTAGGATGCCGAGAGCGTCGGCCAATACTGTGTGCGAGCGACCGTGACGAGGGAACGGGCGGCGCGCACCTGCGCCTCGGCCTGCCGGACCTGGGGCGAGGAGTCAAGCGCTTCCGCCCGTAGGCGAGTCGTATCGGGGAGTGATGGGAACGCCGCGTCCGTCACCGCCCTCACTTGCTGATCAACACCGATCTGCCGGCCGAGGTTGGCCTGCGCCGTGGCCAGGTTGGCGTTGGCCTGTAGGAGTGCGAGCTGCCCGTTCCCGAAATCCACGGTCGCGGTGAGCGTATCGGACCGCGTGGCCGCTCCGGCCTTGAACTTGTTCACGGCGATCTGGAGCTCCTCTTTGGCGCGCTCGAGCTGCGCCGCGGCCACGCGCACAAGTTCTTCCTGGGCGAGCGCCGTGAAGAACAGCTGCTGCGTGCCGGCCGTCACCTGGGCCCGCTGATTGATGAACTCCGCGTCGGCTGCGTCCGCCGTTGCGGACGTGGCGCTCTTGTTCGCGAAGCGCCGGAAGCCGTCGAACAGATCGATGCTCGCACCCACGGAGCCGAAATAGCTCGTGTTGGACGGGACCGTCACGATTTGGCCCGTGGCCGAGTTATAGCGATTTGCCGATGCCTTGTTGGACGAGCCGCTGACACCCAGGGATGGCAAAAAGGCGCCGACGGCCGCGCGCTGGCTCGCACCGGCGTTTCGCTGATCGCCCCGGGCCTGGACAATGGCCGGCTGCACGTCGAGCGCGCGCCGCACCGCCTCTGCCAGCGACACCTGGAGCGGTGCCGGCGGCGCGGGGACGGGCTTCTGCTGTGCCGCGAGGCTGTGCCCGATCGTGACGGCCGACACGATTCCCGCGATCACTGCTCGTCGCGACGGCCTCATTTCTTCTGCCCTCCCGTCCCGGTGTCGCTCTTCGCCTGCTCCTTCTGATGCCGGTACTGGGTCACATGGTCGCGGTACTTGACCTGCTGCTCGGGAGTGAGATGGCGGGCGACCTCGGAGTCCATCTGCGCCCGCATCGAATCGAAGCGCGGGCGCACCGTCTCCCACACCGCGGTCATCCGGGTCCGATGACGCTGCACGATTGCCCGCACCGAGTCGCGCTGCACGGCACTCAGGCGCAGCTCCGCAGTGAGCTCGTCCATCATCCGGTCGAGGCCGCGCGCCCGCTCGGGCGCGGCCGCGGAGGCGTAGCGGACCCAGAGCGCCCGGCCGCCCGCCCCGACGGCGATCCCCGCCGCGAAGGTGGCGACGAGGAACACCACGGCCCAGGTCGTCGAACGGTTCAGCATGGACGGTCTTCCTTGGCTAGTTGTTGCCGATCACGGAGGCGAGGACGACCTCGACCTCCCCCGGATGCGCCGGCGGCGCGATCAGGATGTCCGCCACGGTCGGGCGAACCGCCGCCGGGGGCGCCGCGGTCGCGCGTCCCACCAGGTAGCCCGCGGTCAGCGAGACGACGAGCGCGGCGGCTACGCCGGGCCGTGCCCACCGGGCGAGCACGGCGTCCCAGGAGAGGACGCGCACCTGCTCGGCGCGCGCCAGCACGCGCGCGACGAACGGGGCCGCGTCACCCGGGTCCAGCACGCCGCGCAGCGCGTCGCCGAGCGCGGTGTCGGGTCGATGATCGAACGGCAGTGGCTCCTTCATCCCTCCTCCTTCCAGTCCGCGAGCAGGACCCGCAAGCGGCGTCGCGCGTGGAACACCTCCGATCGGACCGTACCCTCGGGAATTCCGAGGATCGGGGCGATCTCGGCGTGCGAATAGCCTTCCACGTCGAACAGCACCACCGCAATGCGCCGGCGCTCCGGCAGCTCGGCGAGCGCCTGTCGCAGCCGCTCGCTCAAGGCCCGCCGCTCGGCCGTGGTGTCGGGCCGAGGGCCGCCGGCCGTGAGCCCGACGTCGAGCGGCTCTACGCGGCGGACCGCGCGGCGCCGCCGCCGGTCCGTGGCGGCGTTGGCGACGATTCGCAACAGCCAGGGGCCGAACGGACGCCGCGGGTCGTACTGCTCGAGCTTCACGAGCGCCGAGAGCATGGCATCTTGCGCGGCGTCGTCCGCGTCCTCGGGATTGCCCAGTACCGCGCGCGCCACCCGGCGTGCCACGCCGGCATACCGCTCCACCAGGATGCCGAACGCCTCCCGCTCGCCCGCTACCGCCCGGGCGACCAGATCGGCCTCGTCCTGCTGAGCTATACGCGCAGCTTGCGGCGGGGGTTGGAGATCAGCCATCGCCCGCGTCCCGCGTGCGGCGCCGCTCAAAGGTGTAAAGACCGAAGGCTAGAGCCAGTGAGAATGCCCCCGCGGCCAGCACCATCGCCATTACGCGGGGAAACACCACTAGCAGCACCGCGACGCTCGCAAACGCCAGGGTCGCCGCCGAGGTGATCGCGCGACGCAGCCCGCCCGCCACGCGCCGCACCGTGACCACGGCCACGGCCCCGAGCTCGTACCCCGACCGCTTGTGGGGCTGATCGGGAACGGGCGACGGCGCGGTGGCGGGCGCTCCCACAAGCCGGGCCGGGAGGAATCGGCGACGGGCCTGTAGCACGATCTCGCGGCTGGACGCGAGGTCCCGCAGGAATTGCTGCGCGAGCGCGGCGGTGAGATGATTGCACTCGGCGAAGAGATCCAGCTCGTAGTTTCCGAGCAAGCTCGAGACGTTGAGATTACTCGACCCCACGCGGGCCCAGCGGTGATCGACCAGCAGCGTCTTGGCATGGAGCATGGGCCCCTGCCACTCGAAGATGCGGGCGCCCGCGCGTAGCAGATCGCGGTAGCCGATCCGCGTGGAATCCCGCAGTACGGGGAGGTCGCTCGTGCCGGGGACGAGCAGGCGCACGTCCACGCCGGCCCGTGCGGCGTCGAGCAGGCTGGCGTACAGGGGCGGCGGGGCGATCAGGTACGCGTCGGTGATCCACAGGCGGTCCGTCGCGCTCGCGGCCAGGAGCTGGACGGCGCGGTACACGCGCGCCCGGCCAGGGGCGCCCGCCACGACGCGCGCCGTCGAGGACCCGCATTCCGCGGGATCGGCTTCCAGCTCGTCGGACGGGAGGGGCGCGCCCGCGCGCCGCCAGATACGGGCGAACGCACCGTCAAGCGCCGCGGCCGCGGGACCGGTGACGGCCACCATCGTATCGCGCCACGGCCGGCGACCGCGCGCCGGGTCGCCCGCCCACTCGTCGCCGATGCACAGCCCGCCGGTCATAGCCCAACTGCCGTCGGTAACGAGCAGCTTGCGGTGGTCGCGGGCGAACAGGTCGAACGGGTGCCGGGTGAGGAGCGGGTGGAAGGCACGCACCTCGGCGCCGGCCTGGGTGAGCCGCCGCCAGTAGCGGCGCCCCGTGCCGAACGAGCCGAGGGCGTCGTACAGAACGCGCACGCCAACACCGGAGCTGGCCCGCTCGGCGAGCGCGTCCGCGAAGCGCTGGCCCGTCGCGTCGTCGCGGATGATGTAGTTCTCGAAGTGCACCCAGCGGCGCGCGGCGGCGATCGCGGCGAGCATGGCCTCGAGCGCGCGCGGGCTGTCGGGGTAATGCTCGAGGCGGTTGCCGTCGATCGGCCGGGCACCTGCCGCGCGGTCGATCGCCAGGGCAAGCGGGTCGCGCGCGCCGGGCGGGGCGGTGGCGGGAACGCTCACCCCACGGCTGCCTGCGCGCCGAGGCCCAGCGCCCCCTCCGCGGGACGCAGCGCCTGAATCACGAAGCCGATGTGCTCGTCCAGCGGCACACCTAGCTCGGCGGCTCCTTGAGTCACCTCGTCACGATTCACCCCGCGCGCGAACCCCTTGTCCTTGAGCTTCTTCTTCACCGACGACACCTCGAGGTCCGCGAAGCTCTTGGACGGGCGCACCAGCGCGCACGCCACCAGGAAACCGCACAGCTCGTCCACCGCGAACAGCGTTTGGGCCATCCGGGTGTCGCGCGGCACACCGGTGTAGTGGCCGTGGCCGAGAATGGCGCGGCACAGGGGCTCGGGCACGCCCTTTTCCCGAAGCAGCCGCACGCCCCACGCGGGATGACCCTCGGTGGGCGAGTGCTCCTGATTCGGGAACTTCTCGTAATCGAAGTCGTGCAACAGCCCTACGATCCCCCACGTCTCCGGATCCTCCCCGAGGTTCGCGGCATAGGCGCGCATCGCCGCCTCGACCGCCAGCATGTGCTGGCGGAGGCTCGGAGACTTGGTGTACTCCTCCATGAGGGCGAGGGCCTCGGCTCGGGTCATGTCTCCTCGTGTCCCCGGGCTTGCGCCGGGGGTTAGTTATCACCGATTCTGTCTCACTGACCCCGGGCGCCAGCCCGGGGTTACCCCCAATGGCCCGCTTCCGTGTCTACCTGCCACCTCTCCGCCCACAGCTCCGCCATGAGCATGGGCCACAGCTTCCGGGCGTTGTTCCGCGCCCCGGCGCGGTGGTCCGCGAGCAGGCGCGCGGTCGACGCGGCCGGAAACAGCCGGGGCGCGGCGAGGTAGCGATCGACCAGCGAGCGTAGTCCCCCATTGAGCCACCGCGCCACGGGCACCGACAGCCCGCGCTTCTTGCGCCGGATCACCGCCTCCGGGACGAGCCCGCGGGCCGCTTCCTTTAATATCGCCTTGGTGGTGAAGCCCCGCACCTTCAGCGCGGCCGGCGCCGGCAGCGCCAGCTCCATCACCTCGCGGTCCAGGTATGGCGCCCGGGCCTCGATCGACGCGAGCATCGTCCCGCGGTCCACCTTCACCAGCAGGTTGTCCGGGAGATAGGTGAGGAAGTCGAGCCACGACACCCGGTTGAGTGGTGGCGCCGTGGGGAAGTCCTTCAGGAGCCCAACGGCCCACGCGAGCACGAGCGCGTCCGGCCCCAGCGCGCCGAACCAGGTCAGGTGACGCTCGACGAGCGGCAGCTCGGCGCCTGCGACAAACTGCTTGAGCAGGAACTCGAGCGTGACCTTACCGGTCGAGGTCGGCAGGCGGTCGACCAGCCAGCGAAGGGCCGCTCGTCCCGGGATCCTCCGGTACAGCCCGGCCGCCTTGTGGCCCAGGTACGTCGGGTAGCCGCCGAACAGCTCGTCAGCGCCCTCGCCCGAGAGCACGACTTTGACGTGCTCCCGCGCCGCCTCCGCCAGGAGCAACGTGGGCAGGATGGCGGGGTCGCCGACCGGCTCGGCGAGCGAGCGGGTGATGTGCTCGAACGCGCGCGCCAACGCCCGATCGTCCGCGGTGACCACATGGTGGATCGTGCGGATGTGATGTGTCACCGCTTCGGCCTGGGGACTCTCGTCGTAGCCCGGCTCGACGAACTTCACGGCGTACGTGTGGATCCGCTCGCCCGCCATGACGCGCGCCGCCGCGGCGGCCAGGAGCGACGAATCGAGCCCACCGCTCGTGAACACGCCGACGGGCACGTCCGACATCAGCTCGCGCTCGACGGCGCGGAGCAGCACGTCGCGCAGCGTGGTCGGGCTGTCGAGGCGCGACGGACGCGCCGCCACGGCGGCGGGGTCCCAATAGCGGCGCACCGTCAATCCCTTGCGATCGGCGACCAGGAGGTGGGCCGGCGCGAGCTTCGAGATGCCGTCGAGCATCGTGTGCGGGGCGGGGACGTAGCCGAGCGCGCCGTACAGCGCCGCCGCGGCGGGGTTCACGCGGCGCGCCTGGTCGGGGTAGGCGAGCAGCGCCTGGATCTCCGACGCGAACCGCAACTCGCCGTTGACCTGGGTCCAGAAGAGCGGCTTCTCTCCGGCGCGGTCGCGTGCCAGCACCAAGCGCGCGTGCCGGTCGTCCCACACCGCCAGACCGAACATCCCTTCGAGCCGACCCAAGCCGTCCGCGCCGAAGCGCTCATACAAAGGAACGATCGTCTCGATGTCGCCCGTCGAGCGGAACGGATAGCTGGCGAGCGTATACTCGCGGCGCAGCTCCGGCGCGTTGTAGATCTCGCCGTTGCAGATCATCCAGATCGACCCGTCGGGGCTCTGGAACGGCTGGTCGCCGGTGGTCAAGTCCATGATGGCGAGGCGGCGGGCGCCCAGGCGTGCGCGCTCGTGACCCACGATGCGCTCGCCGTCGGGACCTCGGTGGGCGAGCGCGACGGCCATGGCCGACATGCAGTCGGGATGCCTGAGCGGGGCGCCCGAGAGCGAGACGGCGCCGAAGATGCCGCACATTACCGCCGCTCCCTCCCCCCACCCCGTTGCGGAGGTTCGGGAGGTTGGGGAGGTGGGGGAGGTGGGGGAGGCTTACACGGACCATACGCCGCGTAATGGTCGTCGGCGGCGAGGAGCGGGAGCGCGGTGCTCAGGGCGGCGCGCGCCTCGCGGTGCCCCGCGCCCGTCACGAACACCGTGGGCATGGGGCAATGCGCCAGCGCCTCGCGCCAGTAGCCCGCCGGAAGCAGGGGCGAGCCGGGGATGGAACGAAACCGCTCCACGTTGTCGGCGATGTAGTTGCTCGTGAGCTCTCGGCCGGTCTCGGTGGCCACGGCAATGGGCCGACCGAGATAAAAGGGCAGCGACGGCGGATAGGCGAGGACGCCGAGCACGGTACCGCTACCGTCGGTGCGCTCGAGTGCCGCGGCGGTGGCGCCCGCCACGGCGGCTGAGGAGCGATCCTCCCCCACCGCGACAAGCAGTCTCCCGGAGAGGAACGGGATGGCCATGACCACCGCGGCATACCCGAAAATCGTGGTGCGGGGCCGGCGGGTGACAGCGCCGAGCCCGACGAGGACGCCGGAGCAGAGCACGACGATTCCGAGCGCGACCGCCGTCGGCGGGATGGCGCCTTTCTCGGCCGACGTGAGGCTGATGGGTGCGGGAAGCCAGTGCGTGAGCGCCACCAGCGCCAGGCCCGCGAGCGCTGCTACACCGACGTAGGCGCGCGCCGCGGTGTGGCTCCCGCCGGTGACCAGGTTCCGGGTCGCGGCGAGCGCCAGCGCGGGGATCAACGGCAGCACGTACTGTGGCAGCTTGGACTGGTTGAGGGACAGGAACACGAGCGGCACGAGCACCCAGCACGCGAGCAGCAACGGCTCGCTCGCCGTTCTGTCACGCCGGGCATCCCAGGTGGCGCGCCAGTGTCTCACGCGCGCGAGGGCCGGCACTATCCAGGGAAAGGCCGCCACGGGGACGATCGGCAGATAGTACCAGAACGGCGCGGTGCGGTGGAAGCTCCGGGTGGTGACCCGCTGGAGCGTCTCCCGGAGGAATACGTATCCGGGGAAGTCGGGATGCTCGATCGACACGACGATGAACCAGGGCAGGGTGATCGCCCCAAACAGCGCGAGCCCGCGCCAGGGAAATAGCCGTCGCACCGGCGTGGCGGTGGCGAGGGCGTGCGGCACGAGCGCCAGCAGCGGGATCGCGATGGCGATGGGGCCTTTGGTGAGGGCGCCGACGGCCATGGCGGCCCAGGCGGTGACGGGCCACTCGTCGGCGAACGAGAGGATCGCGGCGGTAGTACACAGGGTGAGGGTGCTGTCGAAGATGGCCGTGCGAGCGTAGGCGAGCGGTAGCACCATGGTGGCGTAAGCGAGGCCGGCGAGCCAGCCGGCTTCTTCGCCCCAGCGGCGGCGGGCGAATCGCACGAGCAGCCCGATCGTGGCGAGCGTCGCGAGATAGGCGGGAAGCCGGGCGGCCGCGTCCGTCGGGCCGAGCAGCTCCATCATGGCGGCCGCGGCGGCGAAGTAGACGATCGGCTTGTCGAGGTAGGGGAGCCCATCCAGGTGCGGCACGACGTAATCGTTCGAGTGCGCCATCTCGCGTGCCACTTCGGCGTTGCGACC